>MVRL01000200.1 GCA_002067705.1 Methanosaeta sp. PtaU1.Bin112 | reverse complement strand
GGTAGGAATTAGCCTAGATGGCTATTCACCAGAAATGCACGGCTATTTCCGTCCTAAAGAAACATTTGAATCTGCGATAAATGCTATTAATATATTACATAATATGAATATATATGTTGATATTTTATGTCTTTTGAACCAAGATAATATTCAGAACATTCCGGGTTTTTTAAAATTTGTGTCCAATCTAAATATTTTAAACGTAGGATTTATCCCAATAATGCCAGAAGGAAAGGGAAAGCAATATTTATGCGAAATGATTTCTCCTGATAAGCTATATTCGATTCTTAAAGAAAAGCAGAAATGGCATGAAATTTTTAAAATTAATATAAATACACATACGCCTTGGGAATTTCTATTTTTGCCACCTGAAGAACGTAATCCATCCCCCTGTGAGGCAGGCTATTTGCGCTTATTTATTGATCCCAGGGGAGATATATTTCCTTGTGCATTCCTACCGGATCACTGTATTGGTAATATATATCATAACTCGATAAAAGATGTCTGGCTCAATTCACCAATACTAAAAAAGCTTCGTGACCCAACCTTGCTCAAAGGCGCTTGCTCTACATGCAATTACCGTAATGGCTGTCGTGGTGGGTGCCGCGGTCTAGCTCAATTCTTGGGAGGAGATTACTTATGTGCAGATCCATACTGCCCGATTGTAAACCAAAGTTAATCAAAACGATGGAAAGAAAGGAAGACGACAAACTTGTCCTATATCGCGGACATAGTCTCTTCGTTATGGGTGCTTACGAAGAAGAGATTTGGCATTTGTGCGATGGAGAACATAGTGTAAACGACATAGTTGATATAGTTGTTAATAAATATCATGTCAATAGAGAAAAGGCACTCTCGGAGATTGCGGCATTCCTTAATAAATTAGTTGAAAGAGAATTAATGTCTTTGTAATAAATAAGAGATAGACATGAGCCTCGGTTTGCATTTAGTCGTCTTAGAGGTCACAGGAAGGTGCAATCTTTCCTGCAACTATTGTTATCGCAGTGAAAGCGCTAAATTAGATCTTGAGGACCCTTCATTGCTCCTAGGTCAGCTTTCAGAGATTAGGCCTCACTTCATCACCGTCTCTGGTGGGGAGCCATTACTGCTCCAAAATGTATTTGCTTTGGCGAAAAAGCTTAAACAAATTTGCAAAAAACTCTTCCTGACAACTAACGGCATACTGGTAAAAGAGTTTCCGAAAAGCTATTTCCAGGTCTTTGACAATGTGCAAATAAGCTTAGATGGCGACGAAAAAATACATGACACCTTAAGAGGTGAAGGCTCTTTTGAAAAGGTAATTGATGCTGCGAAGTATTTAACCGGTATTGTCCCAGTATCCCTTCTTTGTACTATCAGTCAGGATAATTATCATCAAATTGAAGCAATATCACAAATAGCAAGAGACGTTGGTGCTTTACCGACAATAGGTCGCATGTGCGGATTTGGCAGAGGAAATCCGGTACCTCTTCAGGAACCTCTTTTTTTTAAACAGGTATTAGAGGATGCCGCTCGCTATGCAGTCCTCAACGATGATCCCTTAAACTTCTGGTTTAACGAAAAAAAGAAGTCACTCTCAAAGCAAGATAAAATCATGGGTGGCTGTACCGCAGGAATCGCAGAATTGGCCATCTCACCAGAAATGGATGTCTTTCCCTGTGTTAAGCTCAGGATTTCTGCTGGGAACCTCAAAGATCAGAGCTTAAAAAATATCTGGCAACGCTCTCCCTTATTTGCCGGTTTACGTAATTGGAATAATCTGAAAGGATCATGTCCGAGATGCGAATATGTCAGCATCTGTAGAGGATGCCGAGCTGATGCTTGGGCGCGAACCGGTGATTATATGGCGGCAGATCCTTTGTGTTGGGTGAATGACGGAGATCACAGATGAAAGAAGTAATTCTTTCTCAGCCATTTGTCCTGGCTTTAGCTTTGAATAACTATGATCCTCTATTTGGAGTGAATAATATAAATAGCATGAGGCGTCTAGATGGGGATGCATATAAACAAGTCACAAAGTTTATCGAAACAAGTGCAAGAGGTTCCGTGATTGTATTGTCTGGTGGCGAACCATTTTTAGATCCACGCATAAAGGCTCTCATTTCATCAGCTCGATCAAATGGTTGTGGCATCTCCGTGGATACATGGCGTGGTTTTGAAGAACAACATCCGTGCTATAATCAGATCCAGCAGATACGCTTGCGTCTGCTTTCTCTAAATCGAGAAAAACATGATACGCTTTTGGACATGAATGGATCTCACAAGAAAGCGATGGCTTTTGGCAATTGGATGCTTAAAAATTTTGCAGGAGAGAAGATATTAGTCTTTCCAATCTGTAGCGAAAATAGAAATGAAATGCCGAAAATCGTGGACTGGTGCAGAAGAATCGATTTTTACCCAAATATGTTCATTATTCCTTATAAGCATAGATACGCGCTCAAATTAGAAGATTATCCCGAGGTTACTACACAACTGCTTGCTTTGCCTTTACAGAATGTCATTATCGACACTCCGTTATTGGGCCTATCCGGCTGGCCTAATCTCTGCTCCGGCGGCAGGCTGGCCATGTTCATCGACGTGGATGGCGGCGTAAAGCCCTGCCCCTACTTTCCTTATCCACTCTGCCATCTCGATGGAGATGGCATTGCCAAGGCCTGGCGCTGCTTGCAGCGCGAAGTCGCCAACCTGAACGCGAACTGCTCTTCATGTTCGCAATTCGCCTCATGTGGCGGCGGCTGTCTGGCCAACAAAACTGAGTTTGGAGAAGAATACTACTGTCCTTACAACGAAGTTGGAAAATAGCTGATGATAAAGCATATATCGTATGATATCCTTTCCGAAAGTAAAATGCCGTCCCAAGAAATTATCCTCGTCGAAGACCTCTCCAAATCCTTCTCCACCCACAAAGTCGTAGACGGAGTCTCCTTCCAAGTCCACTCCGGCGAGACTCTCGGCCTCCTGGGCCCCAACGGCGCGGGAAAGACCACCACCATCCGCATGCTCACCGGTCTCATCCGCCCCTCCTCCGGCACGATCACCGTGGGCGGCTATTCCGTCCTCAAGAATTCCATTGAGGCCAAGCGCCTCTTCGGCATCTCCCCTCAAGAGGCAAGCTTTCATCCTCATCTGAGCATAGCCGAGGACCTTTACTTCTACGCCCGGCTGCGCGGTCTCTCCCGTTCCGAATCGATGCTGCAAGCTCGTGAGACCATTGCTTGGGCCAAACTCGAGGACCACTCTGCCAAGAACGGCCGTCAGCTCTCCGGAGGCATGCAGCGCCGCCTGCTCATGGCCCGAGCCCTGATCACCGATCCGCCCATCCTTTACCTGGACGAGCCCACCACCGGCCTGGACCCGCAGAGCAGACACGCCCTCTGGGACTACATCTCTGAGCTGAAAGGCCGCAAGAAGACCATCATCCTCACCACGCATTACATGGAAGAGGCGGAAATGCTCTGCGACAGGGTAATCATCATCGACCACGGCAAGATCATCGCTGTAGGATCACCCTCTGAGCTTCGGCGATCCATGGGCATCGACTCCGTCCTCACTCTCAAACCCCGTCGCTCCTTCTTGTCCGCAGATCTCCTGGCATTGCAGGAGATTCCTGGCGTGATGAAACTTCATAACTCCAACGGTTGCCTCTCGATTCATCTGCGGGAGAAAGAGGCCCTGGATGAGATAGTAGTAATAGCTTCAAAGCTGGCAGGAATCAATGAGCTGAACCTGAAGGAGCCAAGCCTTGAGGATGTCTTCTTGCAGCTCACAGGCAGGGGGCTGCGGGAATGATTCCGCGTGCCATTTCGGCATCCCTTGTCACCTTCGAGAGGGAGATCTATGACTATCGAAAGAATCTATTCTTGTTCGCCCTACGCAATCTCGTCCAGCCGTTCTTCTTCGTGCTGGTGATTGGCATCGGTCTAGGCTCTATGGTGAGCCTGCCCGGTAGACAGTCTTATCTAAGCTTCATGATGCCAGGGATACTGATGATGTGCGTGGTGCAGGTCTGCTATCAGCACTTCAGCTCCGAGATCTGGATGTCCAAGAATCACGAGGGCTACCTGGAGCTGCTCACCATGGCCGCCCCCATCAATCCTCGTGAGGCCGTAGCCGGATATCTGCTGACCGGCATAGTGGTTGCCTTCTTCGCAGTCCTTTGCTTCCTTCTGCCGGTCTGGCTGTTTCTTTCAGGATTTCACATCTCCCTTGTCGCCCTCATTCTATTCACCATCGGCCTGGCCCTCTTCTTCACCTCGGCAGGAATTATAGTGGGTGTAACCGTTCGTCATCCTCACAACCTGACAACTGTGAGCCTATTCATCACCATGCCTCTTACCTATCTGTGCGGTGTATTCATTCCTACAGAGATGTATCCCAAGGCAGCAAGAATGCTGATCGAGATCATTCCATTAACACAGGCCATAGAGGGATTGAGGAACGGTGGTGTCCCGCTATTCGAGGTTGCGTATGTCTGGGCGATGGCTGCTATCGCAGTGATCTTTGCTACAAGGATGTTCGAGAAGAATA
>MVRL01000199.1 GCA_002067705.1 Methanosaeta sp. PtaU1.Bin112 | reverse complement strand
ATTGGCCGCCCGGATGTCGCCGAGGTCGCTGGCGATCTTTGCCGCATCGATGTAAAGCAGCCTGGGAAATGCCTGTCTCAGCAGCTCTTCTGCGTTCTCAGGATACCTGGCCCCGCCTGAGGAGACGGTAACCGGCATGATCGCCTGAGTGCTGACGGCCGCAAGTCCTTCCGGCTTAAGGTAATCAGCATAACGAAGCGCCTCAATCTTCTCTAAGGCGCCCAGAATGTGGGCTTCATTTCTGGCCACCAGGGGGCTGTGAACCTCTCTTCCGTATCTTATCTGGGCCATCACCGAGCCGCCCCGCTGTGCCATGCCGTGCACCTCATTGGTCTTGACATCGTAGCCCTCCAGCATAGCCGCCTGAGCCAGGATCTCGCTGGCGAGCAATATTCCCTGGCCGCCTACACCGACTATTACTATGCTCCTTGTCTGCTCGTTCATTCTTTCTGCCCCCTGACAATACTTCCAATGGCTCCTGCCGGACAGACCTGCTCGCACAGGCCGCAGCCTGCACAAAGGGTCTCGTTTATCCTTGGTCCGGCCTCAGTGCCTTCGATGGCCGGGCAGCCCAAATTCAGGCACAGCTCGCAGCCCTTGCACTCGTCTGCCTGAATCTTGCGCCTCTCGCCCACCCTCTTTCTCTCTCGCAGCGGGCAGGGAGCGCGGGAGACGATCAGAGATGGCTTGTCGGCAGCGATCTCCTCAGATATGACCCGATCCGCCTGGTCCAGGTTGTAGGGATTGATAACAGAGACTCGCTCGATTCCGCAGGCTCTGCCGATGTCCTCGATGGAGATGGCTTTTGCTCTCTCGCCCATGAGCGTTCTGCCTGTACCGGGATGATCCTGATGGCCGGTCATGGCGGTGGTGCGGTTGTCAAGCACGATTATGGTGCTGTGGCCGCTATTGTAGGCGATGTCCAATAGACCGGTGATGCCTGAGTGAAAGAATGTCGAATCGCCCACGATGCCTACGACCTTTGAGGGCTCGCCCGCTTTCTCCAGGCCGTGCGCCATGGAGATGCCGGCACCCATGCAGAGGATGCTGTCCATCCTGTCCAGGGGCGGGAAAGCCCCCAGGCTGTAGCAGCCGATGTCACCAGTAACCAGCACCTTCTTCTTTCTCAGGGAATAGAAGATTCCCCGGTGCGGGCAGCCTGGACAGAGCACCGGCGGACGGGGCGGCAGCCGGTCGGCGAATGCGGAAGGCTTGCTCACTGGCGGGGTCCTTCCTTCCAAGAGCGCTTTTGCAGCCAGTAGTCGGTCCACAGAAAGCTCCATGATTCCGGGAACAACATCCCTTCCACGGCAGGCCAGGCCCAGAGTCCTGACATGCTGCTCGATGAAGTCGTCCAGCTCTTCTACGATCAGCAGATTGGATACGCCAGCTGCAAATTCCTTTATCATGGCATCCGGGAAGGGATAGGACATCCCCAGCTTGAGGACGCTTGCCTCAGGCCAGACCTCTCTGGCGTACTGGTAAGAGATGGAGGAGGTGATGATACCCAGGCTCCGGTCCCGCCACTCAATGCGGTTGGCGGGCGAGCTTTCCGAGAGCGCCTTCAGGCGAATTAGCCGGTCCTCGACCCTCTGGCGCATGGGCCTGCCCCAGACGGGTATTGGAACGAAGCGGGGCGGATTCTTTATCATGCCAATCTTCTTGCGGGAGGGCTTTTTCTCAGACAGCTCTACGAGGCTTCGGGAGTGGCTGACCCGGGTGGTGGTGCGCAGAATTACCGGCGTCTTGAACTCCTCTGAGACCTCGATGGCCTGCTTAAGAAAATCACAGGCTTCCTGGCTGTCGGCGGGCTCGAAAAGGGGAATCTTTGCAAAACGGGCATAATTGCGGGTATCCTGCTCGTTCTGTGAGGAGTGCATGCCAGGATCATCGGCCACGCAGGCCACAAATCCTCCCTCCACGCTGATGTAGCTCAGCGTCATGAGCGGATCAGCCGCTACATTCAGCCCCACATGCTTCATGGTCACAATGCTGCGGGCCCCGGCCAGGGATGCTCCTGCCGCCACCTCAAAGGCAACCTTCTCATTGGGCGACCACTCGCAGTACACTTCCGGCTTGTAGTGGGCCAGATTCTCCAGGATCTCGGTAGAGGGAGTTCCCGGATAGCCCGCTCCAACCGTCACACCGGCTTCAAAGGCGCCTCTCGCCAGGGCCTCGTTGCCGGACATCAAACGTCTCAATGCCATTTATCTCCTTGGTCTCGTATGCAAAATCTATGGTGATTGTTGTTAATCGTTTATGCGCAATCTAATACATCAAAGATACACGAGGCGATAACTGATTTTGGCTTATATTTCTTGTGGTGGATTCATAAAGTCTGGATCTGTGAAGGGAAACGTTTTTAAACAAATTGATCGACAAAGCACATTGTAGTACAACTTAGTACATAGTCGGGAGTAGAAATATGAATATGAATATGCTCATGACTTCAGGGAGTGCAGGAGCCTATCTGCACTGATGAGAGGAAACTGTTATGCCTTCGCCTTATTTTGGCTTGCTGATATCAATTATATTAATGCTTTCGATAACGATCTTCATTCTGCTGAGGAGGGAACAATGATCAATGAACTGCTGCTCTTCGCTTACGTAGCCCTCATAGTCCTGCTCTCATTCAAGCTGCGCCAGGGGACCTTCTCTGGCTTCGTTCTCTCCGATCGCAACATCGCCTATCCGGCAGTCATTGGCATCGCCTTTACTGCAGCCTATTTCAGTGCCGCATCCTTCCTGGGCGGCGGCGGGTACGGACTGATCGCCGGCATGCCCTGGGTGGTATTCTGCACCTTCTTCCATGTGGGCTTCGCATGTCTCGCCTGGCTTCTTGCGGGACGGATCTGGGCCATGGCCAAGCATTATGATGCCAAGACCGTCCCCCAGCTTCTGGAGAAGAGATACAACTCACCCACGGGCAAGGTAATTCTGGCCGCTATCATGCTGATCCTTTATGCGGTATATCTGGTTCCCATCTTCAAGGGATGCGCCACGCTCTTCCAGGGACTGATAGGGGTCAGCTATCTGCAGGGTCTGATGATTGCCGTGGCCATTGTGGCCATCTATTATGCCATCGGCGGACTGCCGGCCATCATCTGGATCGGGTTCATTCAGGGCGTTCTGATGCTCGCCGGAGCGATCCTGCTCTACGGGGGCCTTTTTTCTGCGGGCGGCGGATCTGAGATCTGGCAGAATATTCCCGCAAACGTGCTCTCCATGCAAGGCCTGAATGTGCCCTGGCAGAAGACCCTGGGGATGGCTTTTTCCATAAGCCTGGGCCTTTTGGCTCTGCCCGATCTGCTCATCATGATATTCTCAGCTAAAGACCGAAGGGTAGTCCGCTTTGCCGGCATCTGGGGGCCGATCTCCATCGCGATTTATGCTCTCTGCATCTTCTCCCTGGGCATCCTCGCCTATGGAGTGTTGAGCGAAGAGCAGCTGGCACCGTTCTTCAAGAATCCCGATGGCTTGGTGCCCTTCCTGGCCACAACCTTGCTTCCGCCGGGATTTGACGCCATCATTTTGCTGGCGGCAATCTCTGCGGCGATGTCGACCATGAGCGCTATTGTGTTGGTTACCACCACATCCCTGACCTCAGATATTCTGCGATACCTGCATCCTGAGATCTCCGACAAGAAGATTCTGCTGCTCACTCGCATTGTGGGTGTGACCATCATTATGATCGCTGCCATATCTGCGGTCGATGTACCTCAGCAGATCGTGCCTCTGGTCTCCGTGAGCATGGGTGTCATAGCCTGCTGTGTATTTGTGCCTCTGATCTTCGGCCTCTTCTGGGATCGGGGCAACTACATGGGTCTTATCGCCAGCCTTCTGGCCTCTTTTGCATCGGTTGTCGTCTGGAACTTCTACGGCAATCCGCTCATCCACCCGGTCTTCATAGGCCTCGTGTGCGGAACGGCGGCTTATGTGCTAGCAAGTCTGGCGACGAGTCGCCCTGGCGGGGTGCGGGATGCACTGGGGGATAAAGCCGCTTAAGGAATGGCAAAGAGGAGAACTCATCAGGCTCTTTGCTAATTCTATTTTTAGATAATTTATTTTTTGCTGAAATCTCTATCTAATTGGAAGAAGCGTTTGCGGCAGTGTCTTCCGGTTTTTTGTCCCTTTTTCGGCTTTAACTTGGATTAAATTAATATACCGAATCAGAGAGGCTATTCATATCCACGAAGGAGGGAATATATGGCTGAGATGAGAAATTTTGCCCTGCGTGATGCTGAGGGAAATGAGATTGGAGTTTTTACAGGAAAATCACCCAGACAGGCAGCCCTAAAGGCAGCTAACCGGGGCTATACCGATATCAAGCTGCGTGAACGCGGAACCAAGAAGGTGCATGTGTTTACGGGAGAGCGAGTGCAGGTGGACAAACCCGCCGGTGCACCGGCCTGGATGCCGGATAAGATTTGGAAGCCCAAGGTAAAGAAGGTCGGCATCGAGAGACTGGAATAGTCGAAAAATGGTTATGGGACGATGAGGTCGCGGTTTGCCTCACCCCCGCTTTTTCGCATCTTTGCGAGAGGATCTACCGTCCGTGCTCTTTTTTGCATCTTTTCCTGGTTTGAAGGCGCATACGGTCTCGAAATACTTCCAGACGCTCCAGGGTCCATCCGCAGCATCGTTGCTGGCCTGCACGCGCCAGAAGAATACGGAGTCTTCATCAGGCAGGGTTCCCAATGAGCCTGAGCATCTGGATCCCTTTGTCACCTTGTTGGCATCAAACCACCCCTCATCCACGAGAATGAAATCGTCCGCCGGGCTTTTATTGCGAATATACACCTCTAAATGATAGTCAGTGGCTGCAGAGGCTTTCGTCCAAAAGTAAGCTGGCGTGTTGGTGGAGATTAGGCCGCTGGGGGATATTGGTGTGGGTTTTCCAGGCGTCACCGGCATGTATCTAAAGTCCTTAAAAAAGCTCCAGGGCCTTTCTCCCATGCAATTGATGGTCTGAATCCACCATCTGTAATAGACTGCCTCTTCGAGATCCTGAGGCAGGACGGGTCCAACTGAGCAGGTCTGATCTATGTCTGAGTAAACATCTTCGGTGTCATAGGTGTTCTCAAAGATCGGCGTATCTGGACTGGCTGCCTTGGCCACCTTTAGACGATACTGTGTGGCGCCATTTATGTGATACCATCTAAAGGTCGGATTCTTGCTGCCTATGTCATCTTTGGGCGAGATGAGAGTTGCCCTGCCCGGCAGGGATGTGCAGACGGTAAATTCCATCTGGTCGCTCCACAGAGTATGGCCGCGGACTCGATATGAGATTCTCCAGGTATACTCTCCGGAAGGCAGTATCTTTCGAGGTGTTATGGAGTATTTCTTTTTGGCTGACAAGGCACTGCAGCATTCCTTAATGACCACCCGGTCTTGACTGTCCTTTACTACCAGACAGTAGGTCTGGCTTCCGCTAACTCCTTTCCAGGTATAGGTGAGTTTTCCGCTATTCTGAATTCCCCATGGCGATACAAGTTCGGGCGCTCCGAGGTCCGGACCGATCGAGAATTCCGATAAATCGGTATCATTCGTGATTAGCAGACCGGAGGAATCATCATTGCAGTTCGTGCAAGTATCCGAATTCCCCGCGCCGTCTTTTTCCAGAGGAGTTTGGGCTAGACACGATGCCGCTAAGAGCAGCATCAGAATCCCTGTCATGGCCGCAATCGCCTGCTTCTTTCGCAGTAACTGCCGTTTAATCATGAGATCATCTCTTTTCGTATCAGCTAATTTGTAGACAAGTAATATATATTTTTTACTTAAAGAATTGTATTTCGATAAATGAATGACATGATCAACTCACATAGTCAACTTATAACTCTAAAAAAATTAGTTTCAATAGGATTAGTTATATCTCAGTATGAGTATATTATTTTAATGGCGATTAGCAGAATCGATTTGAGGCATCCGAAATAGCCAAAGGGATCAAGGGAAGAGCGAATACTGCAAATTTGCTAAAAAAAATAAGGCGACTTTGCCTCTAAGGCACCAGCCGCCTTCTGTCTCGTGGAAAGAGCACAGCATCGCGAATATTTTCCAGCTTGAGCATGGTCATGACCAGGCGGGAGAGTCCCAGTCCCCAGCCGGCATGAGGCGGCATGCCGTAGCGGAATGCCTTGAGGTAGAACTCAAATCCGTCCGGGTCCAGCCCCTTCTCTTTTATGCGCTCTACAAGCTGATTGTAGTCATGCACTCTCTGCGCCCCGCTGGCCAGCTCCATGGTGGGGTGCATGAGGTCAAATCCCCTGCAAACCTCCGGCTTGTCTTCGTAGGGCAGAGTGTAGTATGGCTTTATAGAGGAAGGCCAATCGGTGAGGAAGTAGTGCTCGCCTATGGTCTCGCCCAGGAACCTCTCCGTCTCGGTATCCAGATCATCGCCCCACTGCATCTTGACGCCTGCCTTCAGAGAAGCCATTTCCAGCGCCTCGGTGTAAGTGATTCTCCGGAAGGGAAGCTTTGGAACCTCCAGTTTCAGGTCTAAGACGCTCAGCTGATAGGCGCAGGTCTCAGCAACATGCTGATAGGCCCCTGCCACCGCTTCTTCTAATATCTCCATAACGTCCTTGTCATCGGCAAAGCTGACCTCAATATCGATGGAGATGGCCTCATTAAGATGGCGGCGGGTGTCGTGCTCCTCCGCCCGGAAGATGGGGCCTATCTCAAAGACCCGATCCATTCCTGCACCCATCAGCATTTGTTTAAAGAGCTGGGGGCTCTGATTGAGGAACGCCTCCTTTTCAAAGTAGCTGATGGGGAAGAGATCAGTTCCGCCCTCTGTAGCCGCAGCTACGATCTTGGGGGTGAAGACCTCGGTCAACCCTCTTTGTGTGAAGAAGCCTCTCAGGTATTGCAGGACTGCGCTCTCGATCTCAAAGGCGGCCAGAACGCAGGGCCTTCTAATATCCATGAATCTGGAGTCAAGGCGTGTGTCCAGCTCGCACTCCACCTTCTCAGTGGGGTCCAGGGGCAATGGCACCTGGGCGGGATTCAACACCTGGATCTCTGTGGGGAGGATCTCATATCCGCGAGGGGCCTTCGGCTCTGCTTTGACATTTCCCCGCACCATAATTGCGCTCTCTCTGCTGATGGATCGCGCACTCTTGAAAGCCTCTTTTCCCAGAAGCTTCTTGACGAGCGTTACCTGTGCCAGCCCTTTTCGGTCTCGCAAAACCAGGAAGGCTATGCCTCCCAGGTCGCGCATCTCATGAGCAAAGCCGGCCAGTATAACCTCTTTTCCATCCAGCTGTGCGTCAATATCGCCTGAATAATGAGTTCTAAGGATCAAGTCGTCTCACGGGAGCGAGAATGAATTCCTGATATAAAAGCCGTCTGCATAAGATAAAGACAAATAAGATGAGCGGCAATAATTCATCTGTGGCTCTAATATGCCGCTTAAAGCTGCTATTCACTTCCCTGCAAAATAGCTCCTCCTGAATATTGATATGGGGTGGTGGATTGAATTTGATGAAAAGGATATCCACAGGAATTCCAGGTCTGGACAACATGATCGAAGGGGGTCTTCCCAGTCCGTCTCTTACCCTTCTAGCGGGCGATGCTGGGGCAGGAAAGACCACATTTTGCACTCAGTTTCTCTGCAAGGGTGCTGATCTGGGCGAGCACGGCCTATATCTGCTAACCTTTGGCGGTCCGTCCGATCTGCAGATCAATTATGCCTCCAGCTATGAGTTTGTTAAAAGCGCATATTTCGGCAATGAGATCTTCTATCTGGAGCTTGAGGAGATGGTCGAAAATGCATGCAAATCGAAGGATTTTTTAGACCTATTGGAAAGGGAGATAGATTTGTTAAAGCCGGCTCGAATCGTCATTGAAAACCTCTCCGTTCTGGAGGGTGTTCTCAAAGAAGAGTACTGGCGTTTTCTTCTCAAGCTGTCTCATATGATCAAATCTAGATCAATGGTGGCATTGGTTACTGAGGACGCACAGCCGGGCATACCTTATCCTGCAAATATCGCCCAGGTTGCAGATGGAATAATCCTGCTACAGAACGAAGTGATCAATTTCGCAAGGAGAAGGTCGATTGAGATCCTGAAGATGTCAGGTACATCTCACCATTTGGGAAAGCATGCAGTAGATATATCTGTCAAAGGCTTAGTTGTCTATCCGGGTCTGTAATTATGACGATATCCATGCAGAATCTCCTGGGCAAGAAGGAATTCTGGATCTTTCTCTTCGCCATCGGTTGGGTGCTCTTCAACTGGCCTTTAATTGAGCTGGCCGATGGTTATGTTCTATTGGGCATGCCCGCTATACTGATTTATGTTCTATCTATCTGGTTTATCCTCATCCTGGCTCTGTATCTCTTCGATCGGGGGAATTATGATTGATCGGCCCGCATGTCGCTCTGGTCTTAATGATTCTTTATCTGCTGCTGCTCTTTGGCATAGCCAGGTATGCGGATACAAAAAAGCGTTTGGGAAAGAGCATCGTTGCCAATCCCTATGTCTATGCCCTCTCTCTATGTGTTTATGTCTCGGCATGGACCTTTTACGGCTCTATCGGAAGAGCGGCTTCCACCGGCCTGGAATTTCTGCCTATTTACCTGGGGCCAGTCTTGGCCATGACTGTCGGATGGATCATAATCCGAAAGATGATTCGCGTCTCAAAAGAGCATCGCCTGACATCAATTTCCGATTTTATCAGCTTTCGCTACGGACGAAGCTACACCATAGGTGCCGTAGTGGCAGCATTGAGCATGATTCTAGTAACGCCTTATGTCGCACTGCAGCTCATTGCTATCTCCACATCTCTTGATATATTGAGTGGATCGAACATCGTGCTCCTGGGCCTTAATGTGGAAAGCAAGCTGGTAGTAGCTGTTCTCCTGGGGGCCTTCGCTGTGATCTTTGGAGCCCGACACCTCGATCCCATGGAGCGACATGAGGGCTTAATCGCCGTGGTGGCCTTTGAGTCCCTGGTAAAGCTGGTAGCCTTTCTCTTTGTAGGATTCTACGTCGCCTACGGCATTTTTTCCGGATATGGGTATATTACGAGCGGAATGATAGATCTGGCTGTAAAAAATCCGGCATACGATACGCTGATGGACATAGAGCCGGTGCTCTGGTTCACCTTGACGCTATCCTCCTTCTTTGCCATATTGTTTCTGCCCAGGCAGTTTCATGTCATGGTTGTGGAAAACTCCGATGAGTCGCATCTCAAGACGGCTATGTGGCTATTTCCTCTTTATCTGTTGCTGATCAATTTATTTGTTCCTGCAATCGCCTGGGGCGGTGTGCTACTCAATACGCCTGGCCTGAAGGATGCCTTTGTAATAACCATACCTTACACAATGGGCCAGGATGCTCTCTCTCTTTTCGTGTTCATAGGCGGCACTTCAGCCGCTACGGCTATGATCCTGATCGAATCGGTTGCTGTAGGTACCATGCTGCTCAACGATCTGGAGATGCCTTATGTCCTGGGTCATATCAAGAAGGATGGAAATCTGGCCAGTACACTCCTCAATACGAGAAGGGCAAATATACTTCTGGTTGTTCTCTTGGGATATCTTTTCTCCCGCGCGGTCGCTTACCAGACTCTCGCAGATATCGGTGTAGTCTCTTTTCTTGCGGCCAGTCAGCTTGCACCAGCCGCTTTGGGTGGCCTCTACTGGAAGAATGGCAACCGAAAAGGCGCCATGACGGGCCTGACCTCTGGATTTTTGCTCTGGGCTTATACGGCCCTGATTCCTACAATTGCAAAAGGCAATGACTGGCTGGTAGAACTGGTAAGAGACGGGCCGCTGGACATAGCCGTCCTCAGGCCCACCAATCTCTTCGGGCTCGACCTGGATATCTGGACAAATTCTGCATTCTGGACCCTTCTCATCAACTGCAGCCTGTATGTTCTCGTATCTTTGGCAAGCAAACCCAGTTCGGATGAAGAAAGCACTGCAGCTTGCTTCGTTGATGCCTACCAGCAGGAAAGATCTTCTCATTTGCTGGACAAAAAACCTATACACCAGGGAACTGTTGAAGAGATGGAGTCAACGCTGGCGCATTACATTGGTGAGACTCCTGCCAGGATAGAGGTCGATGCCTACCTCGAGCGTCTGGGAACCAGCCGCGAGAAGATCGGGTCGGACCAGCTTCGACAGTTGTGGGGCCAATTTGAAAAGACGCTTACCGGTTCGGTGGGACCTTCGGCTACCAAGATGATTGTGCAATATCATGTGGCTGTGAAACCGGTGATTGAGGCGGCCAAGGAGACCCTCCCTGCGTATGCTCTGGCGCGGGGAAAGATCTATATCGTGCCTGAGATTGCCTACGAGGTCTTCACCGATCAGATCACTCATGGCGTAGAGGGGCTATGCATCACGCATTACGCTCCTGAAGATGTGAGGAGGCAATGGGGATTTACCGAGACGCCCATCATCAAACTTTCCGATGAAAAAGGAAGCGATCGATACATCTCTCCCAGAAATCTGCCTCTGCTCTTTGTAACTATAAAGTCGTTCGTCGAGTCCAGCAAGAACAGCATCGTTCTCATAGACAGCATTGGACGGCTCATCAAAGAAAACGAAGGGCGAGTCCCGCATAGAGAGATGCTCGACTATGTCTACCAAATAGAGCTTCTGGCCCGCAAATCACATTTCTTATTGGCAGAAGACCCGGATTTTGTCCATATGGAGATGACTGAGAGCATTAATGAGGCAAAAGAGCTGCTCTTTTCGTTAGGTCCCCTCTCCAGCTATCTCTTCCAGGTCTTCTCCGATGCCATGCTCTCCCAACTTCACGATGATGCGAGAAGAGAAGCAGTTATGCAAGCCAATGATCAAATAGCCTCCGGAGAATTCTTTGAGACTGCAAAGAAAATGCAGTCGCTCTCAGATGATTCAGTCAGCGCCTGCGAGCCTGAGATGAACAGCGCATTGCAGTTCGGCATGTCTCTAAACGTCCGCCCGGATCTGTCGCTGACAAGGCGCAGCTTCTTTGTGGCAGTAAGAAGGCTGGGCAAGATCATAAAGTCATACGATCCCGCCTTCGACATTGTTACCACTCTGGCAGAGCTCATGAAGAGCTATGGACGAAGTCCGTATGAGATCTCTCTTATTCCTGGGACTACATACATTATCGCCGAAGAAAAGCCGCAAAAGAGCCTGGAGTTATTTAGCGAGCTGGTGAGGCACGGCATGGATGGCCTTTGCATGAGTCGCTATAATCCCGCTACCCTCAGTGAGAGGTTCAATGTACCCACGGATACGGTAATATGGCTGACGCAGAAGAGCGAGCCTGGATACAAGACCGTGGACCCGACCAACTTTCCCCGTCTTTCCAGCATAATCTCTGACTTCCTGGCCAGGGCCAATTATCCTATTATATTGCTGGAGGGAATGGGATATCTCATCACGCAGAGCAACTACGAGACCGTGCTCAGGTTTGTTCAGTCTCAGAGAGATGAGATCGCTCTAAAGAACGCTATAATGCTTGTGCATATCGATCCACTCTCTCTGGATACAAAGGAGCTGCATCGTTTGAGCAGCGAAATGGAGACCTTCAATGCATAATTTGGAAAGAGCCTTTTAATAGTTAGCGATTGATACCCGAAGTCATGTATGATGCAGGACTAGTATTATTGTTGATCGTCATAGTATTTGGCACTTTCTTGATCTTGAGATCCATTAAGAATTTCGTGATCAATGCCGTAATGGGGCTGTTGATTCTTATTCTGGCAAATGCAGTGGCCGGCCTCGGGATTGGCTATAGCTGGCTGGTGATATTGATCTGCGGCATAGGTGGTGTTCTGGGTGCATTCCTGGTGATACTGCTTCACTTCTTGGGGTTTGGAATTTAGACGGTATCTATTTTTTCATTATTTGTTAATTCTCCTTCCAGATCTTCATTTATTGTCGAATTAATATTATCTATATTTTTTAGCAGCTCGTTTCCGGAAGATGTTGTCTTATATAACCGTTCTTCTTTGACTAGATAACCGTGTGAAGTCAGCCAATCTAGGTATTGTCCTGCATTCTTGAAATTGAGGTTGACCTGATAGACTATCTTGGTTTTGCTTGATCCTTCTGTTCTGCATATACTGAGAATACCTCCAAGTATTTCCAGCTTATTCCTTCGTGTCATCTACTGATTTCTCCTCCTTTATAGCCCCCTTATGTCTTATAAATTAGATACTGATAAAACTTTCGTAACTTTGATCTTATGTATTTTTTTGGATAACAAATACCTATGAATTTAAAACCCTCATGATTCGTTGACTCATACACAGAAGATAAAAATCGATACGTAACGAGAGATTTTCATGGGAAAACTCTACATTAACGCTCTTCTATGCAGCATATTCTATATCTGCTGCATAAAAAATGCCACTATCCTGATAAAATGGATGCAATAGCTCGATCCAGTTCTTCTGCATCCGTTCGCAGCAGTTGATCCCCTTGGTTCTTGAGCTTTGCCAGATCCCGACGCAATGGGCCCAGACGCAAGCTCGCGTTCGTTATCCCTGTAGTGTAGACCATCTGCTGCAACTTCTCCAGCCTAAGCCTCGTTTCATCTTTCTTGTTGAGCAGTTCCGACAGTTCTCGCAGGATCTTGGCGATGCTCTTGCCGCGTGCTGTCAGCTCGAGGTAGTTGATCCTTCCCTCTGGTCGCGACTTGATCAACCCTTGCTCTTCCAGCTCACGAAAGATGCTGCTAGTATGAGGCACGGTGGAATTGATGCGCTTAGCAATCAGCGCTGCATAGGCATTATCCATCTCATCTACCGCGATCAATGCTAAGACAGGCTTTTCCCGAAGGAAAAGCCGTTCTAATTGTCCACGCATTTTCTGTTCTCTTCGTTTTTCGGGCCTATGCTTCCGCAAGCATCGGTACCTGAGTGGGTGTTATGACCGGCGCGGAGAGTGCCTGCTCTGGCAGAGTTATCTCTGTTGGCTTGTCGAAGTCGTAATATATGTCTTCCGTTTCTATGCTCACAGAGATCTCTCCCAGTCGAATGGACTGATTGAACATCTTCATCTGGCTTGTGCTGGGATCCAGTGCACCTATGATCTCTGGTGTCATGGAGAAGCTCATGCTGCTCTGGTATTTTACAGGCAGGTACGATCTCTTGGAGATCCAAATCGTCTTTTCAATCTTGCCGGTCTCATTCAGCTCGGTTCTGTTAATCGAGGGCAGATACATAGGATACTGGGTAACTTTAGCAGCTATGGCAAAGGCGGCATTCTGCAGATTGCTTTGATCCCCACTTCCGGTAACTATTTTTAATTTATAGGCATCTTCGCCATTGATCGCCTCTGAACCTAGCTCTTCAGTCGTGGACAGATTAAATGTTGCCGCTATTGCCTTTGCCTGATTGTTTTTGTCCGGTCCCCAGACCTCTTCCTTGGATCGCGGATCTGCAAGGTGTGTCCAGTTGCCGCTCTCATCGTTTACGTAGGTTGAATTTCCAATCTGATACACATCGGCGTTGGTGGTGCTGGTGTTCGCAGGCTGGCCTGATATTTCCATTTGATTCTCTGTAGAGCCGGTAGCATGAGCCTCTAGGCTCGAGAGATTTACTGTGGCAGCAGTCTCAGCGTTTTCTGTAATTGTGGTCGATTTTTCCGCAGTTGCATTGTCCCCTGCTTCCAGCTTCAGCGTCTGTGTCATTGAACTCTTGATGCTGTAGCTGGTCAGGTTTTCTGCAGCCGCAACGGACAGGGTCTTAAGTTCTGCTGGACTCTTTCCTGCAACGCTCGGGCTATTCTCTGTGCAGCCGGAGAACGCCACGACAATTAATACCAGAACTAGTAATAATCTCTTCATATTTTTCATCTCCATCTCAATCAATCGCGATTAATCTTGCCTTGATGGCAAAAACTTTTCGCCTGTGATCATCTCGAATAGTTTTATATATATTCGGCTGGTCTCTTGCACCACTTCAGGCGGCAATGCTGGAATGGACGGCTCATCCTGACCGGCGTCGCGTGCAGAGTAGAGCCTGTCTTTGTAGCCCGTCTGGCGATAGTACTGGCGGACGTACTCCTTGGATAGGTCCACAAACTCACCCTGATCGTAGCGGGCTTTGTCCCAGAAGCGGTCTTCGTCAGCAGTGCCGTATACATCGATCACCATGATCTGCCTATCATTATCAAAGGCCAGCTCCTTCTTTCCGTCTACGTGAATCAGGCCGCGCGAGGCAACGCTCCTGCCGATGTCTTCGTCGATTTTAAGCACGACCTCCCTCGCATCTTCATATTCCTTGGGCGACAGCCCGGAGATCTGTAGGGCTTCATCTTTTTTCAGTAGTCTGTCTGTCTTCTCAAGCTTCGTCGAGACCTCTATGAACGGTTCGGGAAGAGCCTCGCCGGAAGAGATCTTGTGGCCTGGGGCAAAGCCCAGATCAGTGGCCTGGATCTTTCCCTCTTTTACCCGGTCGTAGAGAGAGCCGGCCACAAACCAGCGGCAGATCCACTCCAGTGGAATGAGGTAGTTTCTGGATGAGGCGGTGATCTGCTGCGGCTGAATTATATCGACCTTTTTGCAGATCATGCCTGCGGGCGGGAGGTATTCCAGAAAGTGCGTTTTGATGCCCATTTTCTCGGCTCTGTTAAACCAATACATGCCCTCTCGGCTGAGGGTCTCGCCCTTGAAGGGGATCTGGCTGGGAATGATCTTATCAAAGACGGAAATGTTGTCAGTAAATCGGAATTCCAGTCGGTCGCCCAGGTCGTAGGCCTCTTTGACCTTGCCCTTCATCAAAAGCTTGCGCTGCATCGTCGGTTGTTACTTCGTCATTGGATAATAATCCTTTTGCTGAGCAAAGGACTGGCAGACGGTTATTCTTCACCATTCAAAAATAGTGCCAGAATAAGCGATGTCGACATAAGGCTAGTTCGAAGGAATTTCATTTGTTTCACCTATTATGTATCGCTTTTTAGTCTTAAATAAATAATTGATGATGATGGAATTTGGGATATTTGGGGACGACGATGGAAATACGTTTGCATTGGGCGCTGCCATGTGCTCTTCGTAGAAAACTGGAAAAAGAAGATCAGAAAAAAAGGAGGATAAGAGTGGTCTAATCGAAGTCCTCTCCGCCCATGCCTCCGGGCATGCCGCCTGCGCCTGGCATTCCGCCGGCCGGTCCGCCTGACTTGGATGCGATGACATCGTCAATGCGCAGGATCATGACTGCTGCCTCAGTAGCGCTGTTGATCGCCTGGGTCTTGACTCGCAGGGGTTCAACCACGCCGAGGTTCAGCATGTCTACGGGCTCGCCGGTGTCCATATCCAGGCCGGAGCTCTTGACGCCCTTCTCATGTTGGCTTCTCAGTGAGACCAGGGAATCGATCTGATCCAGTCCCGCATTCTCTGCCAGGGTCTTGGGTATTACCTCCATAGCGTCCGCAAAAGCCTCGATGGAGAGCTGCTCACGGCCACCCACGGTTGCCGCGTACTCACGCAGCCGCAGGGCCAGCTCTACCTCAGGAGCGCCGCCTCCGGGAACGAGCTTCTTGTCCTCTACAACAACGCCCACAACGCGCAGTGCGTCTTCCATAGCCCTGTTCAGCTCATCGACAACATGCTCGGTTCCGCCCCTCAGGATGATGGAAACTGACTTGGGATTCTCGCACTCTTCGACGAATGTCATCTTCTCGTCGCCGATCTTTCTCTCCTCGACCAGGCCTGCTTTGCCCAGGTCGTTCTTGGTCAGATCGTGGATGCTGGTGACAACCCTTCCGCCAGTAGCGCGGGCGAGCTTCTCCATGTCGCTCTTCTTGACGCGGCGTACGGTGTAGATGCCTGCCTTGGCCAGGAAGTGCTGGGCCAGGTCATCGATGCCCTTCTGGCAGAAGACGACGTTAGCGCCGGTGGCCATGATGTCATCCACCATTCCCTTGAGCATGCTCTCTTCCTGGTCCAGGAAGGCCTGGAGCTGATCGGGGGAGGTGATCTCTATCTTGGCGTCAACCTCAGTCTTCTCAATCTCTATGGCAGCATTGAGCAGTGCGATCTTGGCGCCAGCGACCTTCTTGGGCATATTGGGGTGCAGCCGGTCTTTATCGATGACCATGCCCGGCACCAGCTCGGAATCGGTGATTCCTCCGCCCACTTTCTTCTCTACAGTGATATTATCGGTATCGACAGATCCGTCCTCATCCACAACGGCCTCGACTGCCTTGACAGCCAGGTTGGCCAGCTCTTCACGGGCTGAGCCAGAGCCCTTGCCGGTCATGGCGGTGACTGCGATCTTCTTGAGAAATTCAGTATCTTTAACGGAAACATCCACGGCGATGGTCTTGAGGATCTCCATGGACTTGTCCGCAGCGGCCCGGTAGCCGGCGGCGATGACCGTGGGATGGATCTCCTGATCCAGCAGAGCCTCGGCCTGCTTGAGCAATTCGCCGGCGAGAACAACGGCGGTGGTGGTGCCATCTCCGACCTCAGCATCCTGGGTCTTGGCGATCTCCACCATCATTTTGGCGGCGGGGTGCTCGATATCCATCTCCTTGAGAATGGTGACACCATCGTTGGTTATTACTACGTCGCCGAGAGTATCGACGAGCATCTTGTCCATGCCTTTGGGACCGAGAGTGGTCCTGACTGCTCCTGCCACGGCCTTGGCGGCCATGATGTTCGATCTCTGTGCTTCCTTTCCAGCTGTTCTCTGGCTTCCTTCCTTAAGAATAAGTACGGGCGTTCCACCAAATTGTCCTGCTGCCAATTTAATACCTCCAATCGCTTTATCTCAAAGTGAGATACCCGGTGTTTGAACGTCTATATAAAGGTAGCGGTCCAGTTTTTATTTTTAAATGAATACCCCTCAGATTGCAGCGGGGTGTGCCGTCTGACTTTGTGGCTGCTGCGGGGGAAAACCAGTATTATGCGATGGTTACAAATGTTGAACACCTTCCTGGTTGCACTCTTATTTTCAGGCCCAACCCTCTGCTAGTGGCAAGGGCTGAAGCGAGGCGGCCGCTGCAGAGTCGAGGCGATCAAGCTACAGCCTCGGCTGGTTGAATACTGCTCCCGGTTTCGCGCCTGTGCATACGCAAGAAGGAGTCTGGCAGGAAGAAGATGGACCTGAAGAAAGATGCTTTGGGGCAGCATCAAGCACTAAAATTTGCCATAATATATTCCTGATGTTTCTGATTGTTTTCTTTTTTTGGTAAGCCTTTTTACCTTTCCGCTCATCTGGCATGATATATGTGCTACACCACATTGGATCATACTGGTATTGCCATGGGAGACTTGCCCACTTGGATAAGTGCTTTTGCATCTATTACCTTAGCATTCATTACTTATAGGTACGTTAGGTTGGTGAAAGAGCAATCTGATACAATGGCAGAACAAGGCAAGATTATGCGGGCTAGCATGGAACGGGACCAGCTCACAAAAAAATATGAGCGACTCGTTAAAGAAATGGATAATCTTATCGGACCATTATATTCAAAGATGGACGACCATACGGCTCCGTTTTTTACAGCGGTTACTCATAGTAGTGAGGGCGGGCCAGTTTTCCAAGAAATATATGCTTTTTGGAGGGATATCAAAAAAAATATGTATTTAGCTCCTGGTGATCTGAGAGAATGTTTAATCAATTATTAGATGCAAGACAAAAATATAGAAAAGCCAGAAGGGATTACAGTACTGCTGGTGAAGAACTTACTGCGGTAAAAATCTTATTTGATCAATCGATTACCGAGTTAACGCCAAAGATACAAAAAAGGTATGATGAACTTCGGAGGACGTTAGAGAGGTACGAACGTGAATTGGAGAGTTAAGGAGCATGTCCTCTTAACTCATTGAAAGTAAAAAATCAAATATCCAGCAATTATCTGAAAATCCCGATCTCCTCGACAACCTGGCCCTCTGCTATGCGGACCTCGGTCAGCTCGCGCCCCAGCATTCCCGCGCCTGAGTGACCCTGAGGCTCGCTTTCGGAAAGCTGGGCGACCTACCGCTAGTTAGAGTACGCCGCTTCTCGCCGACTTCATTGACCCGGTGCTCCTCATAGGGCCAATGCGTCATCTTTGGATAAGAATATTTCATAGTATGCGCAAATCGCTTTGGGCCCTTTGATTACCATCAGATCAGACGAACATTTCGTTTCGATTTTGCTTTCTCATACAGTTTTCTGTCCAGAGTCAACAGTGGCACCTTTTCCACCTCTGCAGCCGCCATGAAAAGAGAATCATAATATGAAGTCCTATTTGCCACTGCAATCTCAAATGCTTCCTCCGTCAGATCGGAGGCTTTCATGAGGGTGCATGCCGTCGCAATAAAATCCTGGCAATCTCGGAATGCCTCCAATGCTCTCTCTTTGTTTTCTCCAGAAAAGACGACCATCTTCCAGGCCACATTGCCAATCTCGGCGATGGCCAAATCCAAGGTGACAGGATCGCATTCATCCGCACATTTCAAGGCTTTTGATGATGATGCTTCCTTAAAGAACATGGCGGCGAGAATGCTTGAATCGAATAATGCTCTACCTGGCATCCCTATCCTCCCTTATCATTTCAGCTGCCCCTCTCTCATTGGAAACCTGGTCTTTCCATCTTTCCTGGGCCCTGGCCAAGATTCTCTGCTTCTTGTGTTCCTTGACCGTCTTCTCCACGATCTGCTTGATTTCGTTCTGCCAATTGATGTCGTTCATCTCCTCCATCATTTGGCGAATTTCTGATTCCAGACGTATGCTGTAAACATTCGTTGTCATAATTTTCTGTCTGCATAAAAAGTATATAGTTTTGTCGGATGATCCGTCTGAGTTCTGAATCACCCCTCACAAACACCATTTGCTGCCTTCTCCTGCCGGATCATGTAGTAGAGCACGAAGAGAACGCAGATGTTGCCTGCCAGCCCCAGCAATGCCAGAAACTGAGCCCGGTAGAAGAGAAACACCTGCACCAGAAAGATCTGCACTAAAACGGCATTCTTGAAGATCAGATAAGAATCTAGCCTGTCTTTTCTTATCTTTATTGCCGCCAAAATTACCAGTGCCGCTGCCAGCGTCGCTGAGAGCAGCCCGACCATATCAAAGAGAGAGAGAGTGGGAAAGATGGTATGCAGATCCACCGCCATCTCCAGCTTGACATAGAGCAGGAAGAAGTCCAGAGCCAGGGCGGAGAGCGATTGCAGTACGAAGAACGCAATCATCGCATTTACGAACCACGATTTTGCTACCAGCCTGCGGTAAATCCTCCTGCCCCGATACTTGGCTGCGGTGTAAATGTCGGGCTTTGGGACCGGCACAGACTGAGTGGCATAAAGAAGCGCCCGCAGGGCTTTTGTCACCGGATCGGATGGAGAGCACTCTTTGAGCAGATCCAGCGCTTTTCTTCTCTCCCGGTGATCCAGGTCCTCTAAGACCACCTCCTTGGCAATCTCCAGGGCGTTGATCAGCTTCTCCTGCTCGCTCAGAACCGGCTTTTTAACAAAGTTCTCTATGAGCAGATAGATCAGGACGAATACTATGTAAATCAGGGCCACGGTGGGCCGGTAGAAGTAGTCATTGTCTCCGGTGATGAATTTTCCCAGCTCGTCTATAAAAGCCCCAAAGCCGAGGCCCCCCAGGACGGCAACCAGATAGTAAGAGGACTTGTTGATGTAGGCCAGGGCGATGACCAGAGCGATCATCATGAGCACTCCGCCCAAAAGGACATGGGCGATATGCAGGTTGCCTGGTCGAAAGCTGGGATAGCCGGTCAAGGCTAAGAAAAAGCGAATGGCCAGAACGGAAAGGACGGAAATGACAAGGAACAGCTCCAGGAGATTGGAGGCTTCCTGGTTTCGCATCATGTGGCGGTTGAACAGCTTCATCAGAGCCCTCCTGGCAAAGACCCGGAATGCAGATGTGATACTGCTATTCGTGGTCGATATGGTCAATGGTTATCCTCTGCTGATTATAAAAAATTATCTTTAGCTGACTAGAATGGCGCGATGCCGGCGGCTGCGCATCCCGCAAGAAATCCAAGGATCACCCCGGAATTGAGGAAGGGCAGTCCTGCCTGCGGCTTGTCCCGCGATGTGGTCATGAGTGCCAGAAAACCGAGATAGGTCCCCAGCATGGCACCGATGGTCGGCAGATTTATGCCCATAAATCCTCCGGCGGGAAGTGATGCATAGGCCGATATGACCAGAATGGTGGGAATAATTGCATCTCCCAGCCCCAGAAAGAATGCACCCTTCTTTCTGTCTGCCGGGCTGCTGCTCTCGGTGCTTTCGCTTGACTTGTCCCTGATCTGCGAAGCTGAAACTGGCGCCGCATCTTTCCGGAAGCTGTAGCTTCGGCTCTTCGGCACCACAAATAGTAGTGGGGCTTTGATCTTAATCACTCCCTCAGCCAGGGAGACCATATGGCGGGTCTTGTAGACGGAGAGGGCATCGTAGACCGCCAGAATGATCAATAGCAGCAGAGCGGGAAGGATGGTCATGCTCACTCCGAATAGAGAGCTTATGCCGGCGCATACGGCGATGCCGAAGAGGTCAATGATATACCACTCCGGATAGTAGCGGAGCAGGACAAGCGATCCCGCTGTTGGCAGCAGCGCCAGCAGAGGTGAGACAAATGCACCCATCAGATAATAGATGCTTGTAGCGATAGATAGCTGTATGAATCCATTGACGATCCAGTTCTTCTTCTTCTTGATGGCCAGGAGAAGAAGGGCTGTGAAGGCCAGGATGAGGAGCATATAGACAAAGGGATTGGAGGTTGATGAGGGATCGGCAAAGACCCTATTGTCGGTGGCTGAGATGGCGGGGGTGATGGCGATGGCCAGAAGCTGAACCGCTATTATGAAGAGCAGCATCACCAGGACTGGAACTCTCGAATTCGCTGGCATCTTTCTTGCCGCCTAAGAGCTCCGCCCGGCCCCTTTGTTCTCGGTATTCCTTCTTTTCTCTTCCAGAAGTTCGAGATAGGAGCTTCTAATCGACTCATGAAGACCAAGCTTGCTCATTGCCGACATGACCCTGCGCTTCTGCTCTTCATACTCGCCAGGACCCTCTGCTTCCACCTCAATGAAGCCGCCCAGACCCTCCACCCTGTCAAGGGCAATGATCACCCCTTCCCAGGCGTACTTCTTTCTTTGCTTCTTCACCTGGGCGGAGAGAGCAAATCCCAGAGCAGAGAGGATCAGTTCCATCTGCCTGGGATCGTCTATCTTCACCGTCATCTCCAGGCGGGACTTGGTGGTCAAATCGAGCTTTGGACCCTTGTAGGTAAGGCGCGCTCCCTCCTCCTTAATGCGAATGCGCAGAGCCTCATCGCTGCGCCTAAAGTCGCGCTGGGTGGAGGCAAAATAAAGGTCGTGGTGATTTTCCACCGCCAGAGGGATTGCTCCCAGGGCAGCAATCCTCTCCTCGATATCCTCTGGGGCGCGGGCCTTAACCTCGACCTCGATCATCTTCGGACCAGCACGGTGGCTCTATCCAGGCGCAGAATATCCACCGCCTCACCTGCGGAAAGGCTCTCCACAACGATCTCTGCAGCCTGTTCTGGGACCTCTATCGTCTCACCGTCTACTGGGACAGAAATTGCACCCCTGGCTTTCTGATCCGCGACCAATGCCGGGTCCATGCCGCTCAGGGCCTTGATGATCTTGCCGCTCTTGTCCTTGAACCTGGGGCCTATTACCTTCATCTGCGGCTTAACCGCCACAGGTCTCATCTCTATCTGGGGGATTCCAGTGCGGCTCTCCACCTGAGAGTTGGCAACGCCTACGAGGTCAACGGTCTCCAGAGCAAGGTCTGAGTATACTACTATTCCCTGCAGAGGGCAGTTGAGTGCCATTCCCTTTTCCGCTTTATAGCGACGCAGAGCGGCGGCAATCTCCTTGATGGCAAGCCCGGCCGGGTCCACGGCTATGCCCGAGGGCTCAGGCCAGCTCTGCATATGTACGCTCTCTCCTGTGAGGGTATGATGAATCTCCTCTGATATAAAGGGAGTAAAGGGAGCCATGAGTCTGGAGATGGTCACCAGAGCCGTGTAAAGGGTATTCTGAGCGGCTCTTTTCTCGGGACTGTCCGGGCCGTAGAGGCGCGCCTTGACCAGCTCGATGTAGTTGTCGGCCAGGACCTCCCAGGCAAAGCCGCGAATGGCCTTCATGGTCTCATCAAACTGGAAGGCGTCCATGGCAGCGGTCGCTTTCGAAATGAGCGAGTCCAGCTCACCCAGAAGCCAGCGATCCACCTGACCGGGAATTGCATCGACTTTGGCGATCAGGGGCAGCGAGAAGCGATAGATCGACCAGAGCTTCTGCTGGAAGCGGCTAGCAGCCGTGATCTCCTTCCACTGGAACATGATGTCGTTTCCGGGAGAACCTCCCATTGCCGCCCATTGGCGGAGCGCATCGGCACCGTTGCTCTGGAAGACCTCCTCCGGGCGTATGAAATTGTTCAGAGACTTGGACATCTTGTGTCCATCCTCGCCCAGAGCCATGCCGTTGATGAGAATGGTATCCCAGGGCCTGACATCCTCCAGGGATTTGGTGCGCAGAATGGTGTAAAAGGCCCAGGTGCGGATGATGTCATGGCCCTGTGGCCTCAGCTGCGTTGGCATGCGCAGATCCGCTCTCTTCGGCCAGCCGGCTACTGACAGGGCAGATATGGAGCTGTCCATCCAGGTGTCCAGGACATCCTGCTCAGGCACGAAATCAGAGCTTCCGCATTTGCATTTCTCAGGGGGATTGGTCTGATTGGGATCAAGCGGCAGCCACTCCTCTCGGGCGATCATTGGCTCATGGCAATGGCGGCAGTACCAGACCGGTATGGGCGTGGCAAAGATCCTCTGCCTGGAGATGCACCAGTCCCATTCCATTGAATCGGCCCAGTTCCTCAGTCGGACCTGCATGTGAGGTGGAACCCACTCGATCTCCTCCGCCGTCTTCTTGATCTCCTCCCGGTTGATCTTGACGAACCACTGCTGCTCGGATAGAATCTCAATTGGGGTTTTGCACCGCCAGCACAGTCCCACATTCTGCTCCAGAGGCTCCTGCTTGAAGATTATTCCCTTTTCAACCATGTCTTGGGTTATCTTTTTCTTGGCCTCGGAAACGGATAGGCCGCGGTAGGGTCCGGCGATCTCCGTGAGCATTCCCTCGCGATCTATGGCCTGGCGCAGGGGGAGGTGATGCTCCATCCACCATCTGACGTCCTGCCGGTCGCCGAAGGTGCAGATCATGACTATTCCCGTGCCAAAGCTCGTATCTACCACAGGATCAGATATAACCGGAACATCATAATCGAATAGGGGAACGGAGACCTTTCCGCCGATGTATTTGCGGTAGCGCTCATCTTCGGGATTGACAGCTACTGCCACGCAGGCCGAAAGCAGCTCAGGCCTGGAGGTAGCGATCTGCATCTCGCCGTCCTCTGCGGAAAAGCGCATGTAGTTCAGAGTCGTGGTTCGGGAATCATATTCCACTTCCGCAAAGGCAATGGCAGTCCCGCAACGCGGGCACCAGTTGACTGGATGGTTGGCCCGGTATATTTGGCCGCTCTCGCACATGCGCACAAAAGAGGTTTGAGTCTTGGCGTAGTACTCCGGCTTCATGGTTACATATTCGTTGGACCAGTCTATGGAAAGGCCTAGCCTGCCCATGGATTTATGAAAGCGTTCGATGGCTTCAAAGGTCAGCTTCTCGCACAATCGCCTGAACTCCTCTCTGGGTACCTGGTTCTTGGTGATATGATTTATCTGTTCCACCTTAACCTCAGTAGGGAGGCCGTGGCAGTCCCAGCCTTGCGGAAACATGACATTGTAGCCACGCATGCGTTTGTAGCGTGCCACGTAGTCGATGTAGCACCAGTTTAGAGCATTTCCGATATGAAAGTCCCCAGTAGGGTAGGGTGGTGGCGTATCGATTATATATTGCGGTTTTTTCGAATCCCAATCAAAGTGATAAATAGTGCTGTCCCAGCTCTGCACCCATTTGTTTTCAACTTCAGTAAAGTTGTACTCCTTGGAGACCTCGCTCATCAGAATGCTCCTGCTCTTTGGCTGCTTGAGCTGTTGAACACAATGTTAATAGGATTATCGGTAGACCATTAGCAATATGCAACTTCTCATCTATCATGCAAATCAGTGCAATCCCAAGAAATGCTCGGCAAAGAGGCTGGCTCGTTTCGGTCTGGCTGCCCTGACCAATAAAATCGAGCAGATTCGCATGTTTTTGGTCCTAAGTCCCTTTTCTCAAAAAGCGCTCTCTCCCGAAGACAGAGGTGCAAGGGGACTGGCTGCACTGGACTGCAGCTGGGCTCGCGCCGAGGAGGTCTTCATGCGATTTCATCTCACGGAGAGAGCGCTGCCGTTCCTGGTAGCCGCAAATCCGGTGAACTATGGGAAGGCCTTCTGTCTCTCCACAGTGGAGGCACTGGCAGCAGGGCTGATAATATTAGGAGAGAGGAGCCAGGCGGAATTAATTCTCTCCAAGTTCAATTGGGGCCATGTGTTTTTAAAGCTCAACCATGAACCGCTGCAGGAGTATGCCGCCGCCAAGAACTCCGCCGAGGTGGTGAAAATTCAGGAAGCATATCTCTCTGCTTTAAGCGATTGAGCGTCGGGTTTTCAGGGCGCGTTGTCTTGAAGAAGCAGATGGTGCAGTTTATCCCTTTTCGTCTCAAGATATCGTCTGTTGATATTATTGGGCTCGATCTCCAGAGGAATGCGTTCTGTTATCTTCAGGCCGTATCCTTCCAGGCCAACTACTTTTCGAGGATTGTTGGTCAGGAGGCGAATCTCCTTTATGCCCAGATCTACAAGAATTTGGGCGCCAATGCCGTAATCCCTGAGGTCGGCAGGGTAGCCCAGCTTGTTATTGGCCTCAACGGTATCCGATCCCGCGTCCTGCAGGGCGTAGGCGCGCAGCTTGTTGGCCAGACCAATGCCTCTTCCTTCCTGGCGCATGTAAAGCAGCACTCCATTTCCGTTCTCGGCAATGAGTTGCAGAGCTCTCCTGAGCTGCTCGCCGCAGTCGCAGCGTTTTGAGAAGAAGACATCGCCGGTGAGGCACTCGGAGTGTACTCTGACCAGAGCGTCAGGGGCCTGTGGGTCGCCGGCCACAAAGGCCACATGACACTGGCCGTCCAGAACCGATTCGTAGCCGATAGCCCGGAAGTATCCGTACTCAGTGGGCATGCTCACATCTGAGACCTTGCGGATAAGCTTCTCTCGTTGCATGCGGTAGCTGATGAGGCTCTCTATGGTCAGCATTCTGATGCCGTGCTGCTCGGCAAAGATCTCGAGTTGTGGCAGCCTGGCCATGCTGCCGTCTTCATTCATGATCTCGCAGATGACGCCTGCCGGGTAGAGTCCCGCCAGCGTTGCCAGGTCCACGCATGCCTCAGTATGGCCGGTACGCCGCAGGACGCCTCCTTCTTTGGCCTGCAAGGGAAAGAGGTGGCCGGGAGTAACTATATCGCTCCTCTTTGTCATGGGATCTATGAGAGTCTTGACCGTCGTGGCCCGATCAAATGCAGAAATGCCGGTGGTAGTATTGGCCTTGGCATCAACCGTGATCGTAAATGCCGTGCCCATTGATTCTGAATTCTGGGCGGTCATGAGCTGCAGGTCAAGCTCCCTCAGCCGTTCCGCGGTCATGGGCATGCAAATAAGTCCGCGAGCGAACCGGGCCATGAAATTGATGGCATCAGGAGTCACCATTTCTGCAGCCATCAATAGATCTCCTTCGTTCTCCCGATTCTCATCATCCAGGACGATGATGAAGCGGCCTGATTGCAGGTCGGAAATCGCTTCCTCTACAGAGCAAAATGGCATATGGAATGCTTATTCCCGCAGGCCGATACTTAAGAGTTTTGCAGATTTCTCTGATCAGCTCCAGACGCCATAAAGAGGTGTGTTGCATTTGCTGCAATGCCCATCGATCACGGAATTCTTCAGAATCTGGTATCCGGACCGTTCAATGAGAGGCTCTTTGCATTTTGGGCAAATGGTGTTATCGCTTTCACCGGAGAGGTTTCCTGCATAAACGTGCTTCAGTCCGGCATCGAGGCCCGCCGCTATTCCTCTGCGAATTGAGTCGGGCCTGGTCCTGGGGACATCTCTCATTTTATACATAGGATAGAAGGCCGAAATATGCCAGGGTATATCCATGCTTACCCCTGCCAGAAAGGCAGCCAGGTCAGCCAGAACTGCCTTAGAGTCGTTAAGTCCGGGGATGAGGAGAGTCGTCACTTCCACATGAACGCCTCTCTTATAGAAAAGATCGATGTTATGCTTTACAGGCTCAAGCTTTGCCCCGCAGACCTTTCGGTAGAATTGATCGTCGCCTTTTAGATCTATGTTGATTCCGTCCAGCAGGGGGATGATTTTTTCTGCTGGCTCTTCGCCAATGTATCCGTTGCTGACAAAAACATTTTTCAAGCTGGCCTCATGGGCGAGGGTAGCTACATCGAAGGCATACTCGAAGAAAACGGTGGGCTCAGAATATGTGTAGGCAATTGACTGGCAGCCGAGAGCGCTGGCCTCTGCGACTACGCTTTCCGGACTGACGAAATTTCCTGGTATCTGGCCGGTCTCTCGAGGCAGTTGGGAGATATCTGCGTTCTGGCAATGAAGGCAGCGAAAGTTGCATCCTACTGTAGCTATGGAATAGGCGAGGCTGCCCGGCAGAAAATGATAGAAGGGCTTTTTCTCAATGGGGTCAACATTGGCCGCTATTAGGCTTCCGTATACCAGAGTCATGAGGTTCCCGCCCTGATTTTCCCGAACGCCACAAAAACCTCTCTTTTCTGGCCGAATATGACATTGCTGATGGCAAAGGCCGCACATAACGTCGCCGTCAAGCTTCTTGTAAAATAGTGCTTCTCTAATTGTCTCTGCTGCCATGAAATTCACCTGATTACTTGTAGTGCTTATAATATGTATAATAATGGTGTTAGAAGCATTGATGCAAGGAATTTTATTAATTATTCTTAAAAATAAATTTAAAATAGAAGCTGCCCTTCTACTCTCTTCTGCTCTGAACTAGTAATGCAATTGCCAGCAGGCCGGCAGCTGCGAGGATGCCCTCAAATCCAGTAGCTTTCTGCTCTTCGGTCTTGACAGCTTCAGTAGCTTTCTGCTCTTCGGTCTTGACGGCTTCAGTAGCTTTCTGCTCTTCGGTCTTAACGGCTTCAGTAGCCTTCTCTTCTACCTGCTTAGCCTCGGCGCTTGCACTCTCGGAAACTGCAGCTGCGGTCTCTTTTGCCTCTTCCGCGACGGCATGCTCTGTGGCATTGATATCCGCCTCTGCAGCTTCTTTAACGGCGGTCTCTTCAGCGTTTTCGGCCATAGCCACTGAGAATAGCATCATCAAAGCTATGAGCATTATTGATACAAGCTTCATTATTGTTGGTCCTCCTTTGATTTGCATTTCCTAGCAATCCATATCTTTTCTGGTGTGATATAGGTTTAATTTGAATGAATTGACTTAAAAAAGGAAATAGTTCTGGAGTGCCCGAAAGCGCTCCAGCTATTTGCTCTTACTCTCTTCTGCCAAGTACCAGGAAGGCGACTGCCAGGAGGCCGGTTATGGCGAGAATGCTCTCGAATCCGGGCTGCTCCTTAGCGCCTGTCTCGGTCTTGTTCTCTTCCTTGGCGGGCTCAGCAGCGTGCTCAGCAGCGGGTGCCTCAGCGGCGGGTGCCTCTTCGGTCTTGTTCTCTTCAACTACTGGAGCAGCTTCAGCTGCGGGGGCTTCAGCTACGGGTGCGGCTTCGGCAGCGGGAGCGGCCTCAACGACAGGTGCAGCCTCAGCGACGGGTGCAGCAGCGCCCTCGATGGTGACTTCCTTGTATATGTAGTATCTCTGCGGGTTAGCGTCGTCGACTACATCCTGATCGGATGTCTTGATCTTGACGTCGCCCATCAGATCGATGTCCTTGTTCTTGCTCAGAGTGACTGTGTTGTCCTTGTTGTCCATGGTGATTGTGTCGGCAGAGACGCTAGCGATTCTCATCTTGTCGTACTCTGTGTCGACCTTGACCTCGGTTGGAACATCGGAAATCTGCCAGATGCCGTCAACGGTTGCCAGGTTTGAGTCAGAGCCGCGGAAAGCGTTCTTGAAGTGAGCAGCGATAACTACCAGATCCTTGGAGTCTCCGACATCCTTCTTGTAGTAGTAGGTCTTGTCGGACATGGTCGGGTTATCCTTGGACGGGGAGATGACTTTGCTGTCTACAACGGCTCCATCCTTGGAGAGCTCGAGGTAAACTTTGTTGCCGTCGATATCAATGGACTTGATAGCCAGCTCGTATCCCTCTTCCAGCTTGAGGGGTGTGCCGGATGTGACGGTCATCTCATCATCATTATCCATCAGGATGGCTTCGAGCTGCTCGTCAGAGAGGGAGTTCTCGTCGGTGGATTCCTTGAACAGGATCTCGTTGGCATCATCGACTGCTTCGTCGTTGAGGTAGCCAGCGAAGTACTTGTTGGCCTGGAATCCGATGACGTTGTAGAATCCCCATTCATCGAAGTCGAAGTCGTTCTTCTGGACGGTTGTGGTGTAGGCTACGCCGCTGGGTTCCTGAAGCTTGTTGCCTTCTGTGATTGTGGTGGTGAGCTTCTCAGTTCCCAGGTCGTCATCGATATCGTAGTAGAAGCCAGCGAAATTCTTGGCAGTCCACTCGAAGTTGCCGGTGGCAACCTGTCCGCGAACCTCATAGGTGCCGGGTGCTGTTATTTCCTTGGCTATGTAGTACCTCTGTGGGTTAGCGTCGTCGACTACATCCTGATCGGAGGTTATGATCTTGACGTCGCCCATCAGATCGATGTCCTTGTTCTTGCTCAGAGTGACTGTGTTATCCTTGTTGTCCATGGTGATGGTATCGGCAGAGACGCTTGCGATTCTCATCTTCTCGTACTCAGTGTCGACCTTGACCTCGGTTGGAACATCGGAAATCTGCCAGATGCCGTCAACGGTTGCCAGGTTTGAGTCAGAGCCGCGGAAAGCGTTCTTGAAGTGAGCAGCGATAACTACCAGATCCTTGGAGTCTCCGACATCCTTCTTGTAGTAGTAGGTCTTGTCGGACATGGTCGGGTTATCCTTGGACGGGGAGATGACTTTGCTGTCTACAACGGCTCCATCCTTGGAGAGCTCGAGGTAAACCTTGTTGCCGTCGATATCAATGGACTTGATAGCCAGCTCGTATCCCTCTTCCAGCTTGAGGGGTGTGCCGGATGTGACGGTCATCTCATCATCATTATCCATCAGGATGGCTTCGAGCTGCTCGTCAGAGAGGGAGTTCTCGTCGGTGGATTCCTTGAACAGGATCTCGTTGGCATCATCGACTGCTTCGTCGTTGAGGTAGCCAGCGAAGTACTTGTTGGCCTGGAATCCGATAACGTTGTAGAATCCCCATTCATCGAAGTCGAAGTCATTCTTCTGTACAGTTGTGGTGTAAGATACACCGCTGGGTTCCTGGAGCTTGTTGCCCTCAGTAATAGACGTGGTGAGCTTCTCAGTTCCCAGGTCATCATCGATATCGTAGTAGAAGCCAGCGAAATTCTGGGCGGTCCACTCGAAGTTGCCAGTGGCAACCTGTCCGCGGATCTCGACAGAGTCGACAGCTCCAACTACCATCGCTGCCGCTAATAGCAGAAACATCGATGTAAGCGTAATTGCAGCTAATTTCTTCATCCTTTAACCTCCTATTTTCCCTTCACGATCACGTTCAGCAGCATACAGTCTGATTATTCTTAAAACTATTGCCTGAATAAAGTCTTCGACCGCCTAGCTACATATCGTGGACCGAGATTTCCTGCGATGCCACTGCTGCCTGGCGTTTCTCAGACATGTATATAGCTACGTCACCCTCCTCAAAATCCCATAAGGGATATAGGGTAGTGATAGAGTATTTCCCTATTATATCTTTTTTGGTCTTCTACCAGCAGCTTGGTGTCGTTCTTCTCTGCTTAGTCTGCAATACCAAAGAGCTTTACAAGGCTCAAACCTTCATTAATCACTACCTATTTAAAGACTATTCTCCGGGGGGACGATTCAATGCCGCATGTGGCATAAGCAATCTCGAATGATTATATTTGTGCAAATTTGACAACAAACAGTCAGGAACCGATAGCAGTCTCTTGGAGCATATCATTCATTAGATGGCTATTTTAGCATTAATTCCGGCGGACTATTTCTGGCAAATCAAGACCGACTTCTTTGTGTGGCAACGATGCTGATCTATTATTCTTCTTCTTTTGGGCCTGCTACCAGGAAGGCTATCGGAGCCATATGAGCCATATTCTTGAGCTCTAGGCAAATCCTCTCAGCCTTCAAGCAAGACTCATTGTATTGCCATAAGATGATCTGTTGCAGAATATCTCTTCCGGAAAACGGGGGAAAACCGTTTTTGCAGATGGCATTATAATGGCAAATTATGACTCGAACCTGCCTGGTTTATCATCCTATCTATCTGCAGCATGAAACTAACGGACATCCGGAGAAAAAAGAGCGTCTCACTGCGATCCTGGATAAGATTCAATCTGAGAGACTCGATGTGGACTTCGTTACGCCAAAGTTCGCGACTGTCTCTTCCGTCGCAGCTATACACTCATTGAGATATATCGATCAGGTAAAGGCCATCTGTGAGCACGGTGGCGGCTATCTGGATGTCGATACTGTCCTTTCCAAGAGCTCCTACGATGCCGCTCTGATGGCAGCAGGCGGCGCGATGGCTGCGGTTGAAGCCGTTCTCGGTGAATATGGCAGCGCTTTCGCCCTGGTCCGGCCCCCCGGGCACCACGCCATGCCCAATCGCGGCATGGGATTTTGCATCTTCAATAATATTGCCATTGCCGCGAAGCATGCCCAGTCGCTGGGGGCGAAAAAAGTGCTTATCGTAGACTGGGATGTGCATCACGGTAACGGCACCAACGACGCCTTCTATTCGGATTCCAGTGTACTATATTTCTCCACCCACCAGTACCCGCACTATCCAGGCACGGGAAGAGCCGACGAGGTGGGAGAAGACGGCGGCGAAGGCTTCACGGTAAATGTGCCTCTTCCCTCAGGCACTGGGGATGCCGGCTATCTTATGGCTTACCGGGAGATCCTGCGGCCGATCGCCATGGAGTATAAGCCCGACATAGTTCTCGTATCCGCCGGCCAGGATCCCCATAAGGATGATCCTCTGGGCGGCATGCGCCTTACCACGGACGGCTTTGGAGCGATCGCTTTCCAGGTCAAGGAGATAGCTAATGCCTGCTGCCGGGGAAGGCTGGCCGCATCCCTGGAGGGCGGCTACAACTTGCAGGCCCAGGCAGAAGCGGTTGTTTCTGAGATCAGAGCCTTTGGCGGCGAATCAGCGCAGATAAGAGGCACGGACACAGACGCTGCCAGGAGAATCGAGGAGGTTAAAAAGATCCAGAGCCGCTACTGGAGCTGCTTTGCTTAGCCGATGTGCAGCTTGGCGCAAAAATAGTGGGCCAGAAATGATCGAAAGCCATCATCTTTGATGCCCAGAAGCTCCTGTCCCACATATATGTTGTGCCCCTCGCGAATAGAGGCACAGAGATGCTTTCCTAAAGAGAGGTTTTCGATCTGGCAAGAGAGAAGCTCACGAGCAGAGGTGTACTGGCGGGCCTCTTCCACCACCATTTTGCCGTCGCAGATGTAGGGGCCGGAAAGGGGGCTAGGATGGGCTGCCAGGAAGCGAGCGGTGTGTTCAGCTTCCCAGGCTGGGGGACCCTCGCGCCTGCTGGCTTTAGAGAGCTGCCAGACCTGCATCTCAAAGAGCATCACCGCTCTGTCGCGATAGGTCGAGACGTCGCTTCGCAGCAAACAAAAGCCGTTTCGCTCAAGAAGCGCTTTGATTGAGCTTTCCGCCTTGCGAAGCTGAGGATATAGCACATCTTCCACCACATCGGGCGCGGAAAACTCCAGGAGTATGGGCATTGTTGCTCGGCAGTCCAGCTCGGCAATTAGCTCTTCATCGGATAGGGGAGGAAGCGGTTGCGGGAAGAAGAAATCAAGCTTCGGCCCGGCCAGAAAGGAGCGCGCCGCCACGGCGAACTGGAGCATTTTGTCAAGAGTCAGTGCAGCGGCCACGTTTCTCTTCGGGTCTACAGGATCTATGACGATCAAGGGATCGGAATGCTTTCCGGCGCCGTGCCCTTCCAGGTCCAGTCGCTTGCCTGGCCTCCAGGAGGATGCCGCCTGCAGCACTTCAACGAATGAGCCGTAGCAGAGAACGAGCAGCTCTGTCAGATAGCCGGAAAATCCGCCTACCTTCAGCTCCGATCCGTAGACATTCACGCCCTTCATGAACTGCTTTAAAAGGAGGACGTCATCCTCTTTGCCTGTGATCTTTCTGCTGAGATATCTTGTGTGAAAGGGGGTGCGGTCCACTGCGCTCTTCAGGTGGGCGGCATCATCCACCAGGTAGCAGGGAACCAGGTCGACCTCAAATCCGTCCATCCGGGCGTGGATATAGGCGTGCTCGGCATATTTCTCCTCATAATCCTGAGCTGCAATTCTGGCAATATCCAGGGCGGCAGCCAGATCTTCCTCTGGAGGAACTGCTAAGAAGATATCCAGGTCGTGGTCGCCGGAAAGCCACGTGCCCCTGGCAGCCGAGCCCACCAGCATGGCCTGAAGATGCAGGCCATGCTCACTAGCCAGCTTCTCCACGCGGGTTATAATGGCAGTTGAGGTCTTCTCAATTCGCGTCCTGTCTGCCGGTTTGGGCCTGACCTGGCTGAGCACGACCTCCTGAATCTCAGAGAGGGAATGCTGCAAGGTCTTCGTAGATCGGCCCTCCTGCAGTGAGTGTGCTCTTCTTAAGGTAGAATCTGTCCACATTGAAGCTGCCCAGGTCCTGGGTGGAGAATTCTGCGATCTTTTCTCCCAGCAGGCGGCTCATCTCAGGATTGGGTCGAGCTACCCTGCCCAGGGTTACATGTGCTGAAAAGCCTCGATCCTCGGGCGCAAATCCCAGAGGCCTGAGGGCTTGCTCCACATTCCTGTAAAGCTCCTGGAAATCTCCGGTCAGGCCCAGCCACACCACGCGCACCGCTCGTCCGGAAAAAGCGCCCATGCCCAAAACCCTGGCAGGGAAAGGCGATGCTTTGACCTTTCCCAGAGCCTCGGTAACAAGCCCTATATCCTCTCGCGGAACATCCCCCAGGAATTTTATGGTGACATGAACCAGCTCTGGCCTCACCAGCCTGAGGCCTTTGGTCGCGATCTGGCTTTGCAGGCGTCCGATCTCCTCGCGCATGGAACTGGGAAGCTCTACCGCCACAAAGCACCTTAATCCCGTCATCTAAGGACACTGCCTCTGCTGGCGGAGGTGACCGAGCTTCTGTAGCGAGCGAGAATGCCGCTTTTTATTGTGGGCTCAGGCGGGACCCATGCCTTCTTTCTTGTTTCCAGTATCTTTGCATCGACATGCAGATCGATCCTTCTGGCAGGGATATCTATTGAGATGAGATCTCCGTCCTTTACCAGGGCGATGGGCCCACCGGCGGCTGCCTCGGGAGAGACATGGCCGATGCATGGGCCACGGGTTCCGCCGCTGAAGCGTCCATCGGTAATGAGGGCCACTGATTCGGATAGGCCCGCTCCTGCAATGGCAGAGGTGGGTGCGAGCATCTCTCTCATGCCCGGGCCGCCTCTTGGACCCTCGTATCTTATTATGACCACATTTCCGGCCTTCACGTCGCCGTCTACGATGCCCTTCATGGACTCTTCCTCTGAGTCGTATACCTTGGCCGGGCCGGTGTGCTTGAGCATGGATGGAGACACTGCCGTCTGCTTGACCACTCCTCCTTCGGGCGCGAGGTTGCCGAACATTACGGCGATTCCACCCTGGTCGTGCACAGGCGCATCCAACGTGGCTATGACCGTCCTGTTGGTCTCAGGATTGACTGGGCTGAAGGCTGACAGGTTCTCGCCCAGCTCCTTGCCTGTGACTGTTAGGGAGTCCAGATGAAGCAGCGAGCCGAGACGGTTCATGACCGCAGGAATTCCCCCTGCCCGTTCCAGATCGAGAATATGATGGGGCCCGCCTGGCCTCAGGTTGACCAGATGAGGCGTCTCGCGACTCAATTGGTCGAAGCGCTCGATGTTCAGATCCAGGCCGAACTCCGCGGCTATGGCCATCACGTGCAGGACGGTATTTGTGGACCCGCCGATGGCCATGTCCACGCGAATGGCATTGTCCAGCGATTCGCTTGTTACTATCTGCCGGGCGGTGATTCCCTGCTTTACCAAATCCATGATCTTCATGCCGGAAAGCTTTGCCAGGCGCATCTTTCGCGCGTCAACGGCATGAGTGGTGGCGCAGCCGGGCAGGGATAGTCCCATAGCTTCGGTGAGGCAGGCCATGGTATTGGCAGTAAATAAGCCGGCACACGATCCTGCGCCTGGACAGGCCATCTCCTCCAGGGCGTCAAGCGTTTTTCCTCCTGCCTGCCAGCCTTCAAAGACGTTGATCAGGTCCAGCTCCTTGTCGCAGGCAAAGCCTGGCATCATGGGCCCGCCCGTGACTATGATTGTGGGAAGGTCCAGTCTCCCTGCCGCCATGATATGACCGGGAACGATCTTGTCACAAGTGGGAATCATTACCAATCCGTCGAGCTGATGGGCCTCTGCCATGATCTCGATGGAGTCTTCGATCAGCTCGCGACTGGGCAACGAGTATCTCATGCCCTTATGGCCCATAGCTATGCCGTCGCAGACGCCGATGGTCTGAAATTCGAAGGGAACGCCTCCTGCAGCGAGTATGCCTGCTTTTACTGCTTCTCCCAGCTTGTCCAGATGGATATGCCCTGGGATGAAATCGTTAAACGAGTTGACTACTCCTATGAAGGGACGACGGATCTCTTCATCGCATAGGCCGGTGGCCTTCAAAAGAGCCCTATGAGGTGCTCTCTCTCTGCCCACTTTAGTGACATCGCTCCTCATTTAGAAAACCTCATTTCCGGGTTTTGCTACTCCTCCGTTTAAGTAGTTGCTTGCCTTGAGAAGCGGCCTTGTCCTACATGTTAAATACCACAAAATACTAGCCGCCAGTGGTGGAAAAACCTTGGATGATTATTCGTTGTTCCTGATATTTCTCGCCATCTACATTGCGGTCTTACTGGGCATCGGTCTATATTCTTCCCGTCAGCAGAAGTCTGTAACCGACTTCTGGCTGGCGGGAAGGGAGCTGGGGCCGATTACCATTGGATTCTCCGCAGCGTCCGCATGGATCACGGCGAGCGCATTGCTCTTGGCCACAGGACTATTCTTGCTTATAGGCGTAGGATCGATCTGGATCTGGGTCTTTCCCAATATCGCCGGGCTCTTGATAATTGCCGCGATCTCCGGCAGGATCAAGAATATTCCCGCCTTAACTCAGCCTGAACTCATGGAGATCAGATATGATCCCATGATCAGGGCTCCGGTGGCCATAGCAGTCACTATTATGATGATACTCTTTTCCGTGACGGATTTCATCGGATTCAAGCTGGTTTTGGGCACATTCTTCGGCATCGATCCCTTTTATGCCGTGGCACTGATGGCAGTCTCTGTTGCACTTTATGTCAGCGTGGGCGGCTTTCGCGCCGTGGTTTGGACCGATATCCTGCAGTATATACTTCTGGCAGGCCTTGCCGTTTATGTGGCCTCACTAGCCCTGGATCTATCTGCCGCCAAGGGGGTCAGCTTGATGGTCGCCGCGTCCTCTCTGGGCGAAGAATGGTGGGACCCGCTTCTTCTGGGCGGTCTCATGGGGGCTCTGGTCTTTCTGGTGGCTCTCTTGCCCGGCTGGGTGGCGGAACAGGATCCCTGGCAGAAGATCTGGGCGGCTCGCGATGGCCGTTCCGCGAAGAGGGGCCTGGTCCTGGCCAGCTTTTTGCTGGCTTTAGTCTACCTCTGCTGCTTCCTCACGGCTGTCGGCCTTTCCGTGCTTTATCCCCGACCGAGTGGTGAGGTTGAGGCGGAGATGCTTTATCTCAAGATCATCAGCGATAACGTTCCCGGATGGCTCTTAGCCCTTCTAACCATCGGCTTTGCTGCCGCCTCCATGTCCTGTACCGACACCTTTGCCACATCTGCTGCATCCTGTGTCTCTCGCGACCTGGTGCAGCGGCACCTGCGGCCTGCTGCCACTATGAAGGAGATGCTGGTCATCAACAGAATTCTGGTTATCATTATGATCTTCATCTCGGCGTCCATCGCTCTGCATGCGAGCAGCATCGTCGATGCCGTTATCATAGCCACGGTGATCGGCACAACATCCTACTTCTTTCCCATTATCGGCGGGCTGTATTGGAAGCGCGCCAACAGATGGGGGGCTATGGCGGCCCTAATCGTCGGTGGCGGGACACAGATCCTTCTCGTCGCCTATGAGCAATTCTGGCTCGCGAAGCCGCTGGACAGCATCTCACCCTATCTGACCGAGCATGGTGTTCTGGTGGGCCTGACTTTGAGCGCACTATTCTTTGTCGGTGTCTCACTGGCTACAAAGCCGGAGCCGGAAATTCATCTGGCACCCTTCTTCCCAGAGATTGCCGAGAAGGTCTTCAGTCGCGATCTGCCACGAGTCGACAGAAAGAGCGCGCGCTACCGGGATGTTGTCTCCCAGGCAGATGAGAAGATCGCTGGAGAGCGATCTCATCTCAACCTGGCCGTCAGCCATAATGCCGCCGGCAAAGCGAGAACGGTTGATGGAACGGCAAAGCTGCCGTGGGAGCGCTTTGTGGCGATGATCACTCAGAAATACCCGGTCTGGTTTACGCCTACGGGAAGCCACATCGTCTACCGTCTCTCTCAGGCGGACATGCTGGCCTGCGTAAAGATGGTGCGCGGCGATGAGAGCCACATCTGGCTATCTGCTGAGCCGAGGCGCGAGCAGACGGAGAGGATGAAGGATGAGCTTTTCCTGGCATACGGGGAGATAGAAGAGACGCTTTCTTCTCTTGGCATGAAGGGACGATGAAAGAAGATATTGCGGTAGCAGTGGTGGGAGCAGGCCCGGCTGGCAGCACTGCCGCGGAGACCGTCGCTGCTTCTGGCATGGAGGTTTTGCTGGTCGACAGGAAGAGCGAGATTGGCAGCCCGGTGCAATGCGGCGGTTTTCTCCCTGAGGCATTCGAGCTGGAGAAGCTCATGCCCCGCGCCAGACTGCCTCTGACGCTCAGGGAGATTCCTGAGCGCATCATCTTGCATCGCACCCAGTGGCAGCGGATATATTCTCCTTCTGGCGAGTACAAGCAATTCGCAGTAGCCGGTCGGGTCCTGGACCGGCGGGCATACGATCGCCATCTTGCCGCCCGCGCAGCGAGTGCCGGGGCGAGAGTCCTGCCCGCGACCCGCGCCCGCCTTGTGGAAAGCTCAGTGAGGCTTTCCGGCCACTTTCGCGGCGAGATCAGGCCGCAGATAATAATAGGTGCGGACGGCCCGCACTCAGCGGTATCCCGCGCCATGGGAAATCCGGTGCAGGAGACGGGAATCTGCCTGGAATACGAGATTGTTGATGCGAATATCGACGCAAAGGCCGCGGAGATGTACTTCTCAGCTCGTTATGCTCCAGGTGGATATGCCTGGATAATCCCTCTCGGCCAGGACAGGGCCAATGTAGGCATTGGGGTTCGGTCCTCTTATATGGCGGGCGAGAAGCTCTCAGTCATACTTGGCAGGTTCATCCGCGAGCATCCCATCGCGTCAGAAAAATTGGCTGGTGGAGAGGTTCTGTCCGTCATGAAGGGCCTGGTTCCCTCGGGAGGGACCTGTGGCGTTGTTCAAAAAAGCAACATGCTCTTGGCGGGAGATGCCGCCGGGCATGTCATGGCTACCAGCGGGGGAGGCATACCATTGGCAGTGGTGGCGGGAAGAGTTGCGGGTGAAGCGGCAATAGCTCATTTGCGGGGTGAGATGGCTCTGGGCGAATATGCGTCGCGCATTCGCGAGGAGTTCGGGGCACAGCTTTCGCGATCGGTCCGGATAAGAAAGATGGTGGATGTGGCCATGAAGAGCGATCGGCTCATGAATGCCCTCTTTGCCGCCTTAAGTCCCGAGCAGATGAAATCAGTAATGCGCGCTCAGATCCCTCTGCCTCTCGCATCAGGTGCCTGGATTTCCGGCTGATTGGACCTGCAGAATCAGTAACGCCTGCGCTCGCAGATTTAGCCCCGAGTGCAAATGCAATAATAAAAGGGTTGGTCGGGGAAGGATGGGCCAGCCCGATCCCCCCGGTATCCTGAGATTTACGCTTTTTCTTCTTTGGGTGTCTTGCCAAGCAACTCTTCGACTGACTTGGCCCCAGCCTCAACAACCTTTACATTTATCTGGCCGATATCAGGCGAGATATCCCTGCCGTGAATGCTCATTCTCTTTTTCTTTCCTTCGGCAGCGGGGTGGTATCCTGTTCCCTTGGAGAGCAGGATCTTTCTGCGCTTTGTGCCGGGCAGATCTGCACGCATAGGAAATCCCTCGCGATCGCTGCCGCCCGTAACCTGTACTGAGTATCCGGGCATGCCGAGAACATCGCCTTCGATCTTATCGCCGATATGTTTCCCCAGAAGCTTGCCTGCTCCTGGCTCCTTAAGCTCTACCTGATAGGCCTTACCGCTCTTCGGATCTGAGACTACAACTCTAAAATCCATCTTTCTTCCTCATCAAATGCAAACGTAACTGTCTCTCTAGAGATTGATGCTCTATAAAACATTATCTTGCCCGTGCTGCTCAATCATCTCAGCTCATGGGTCTTGGCGTAGTCGATCAGAATGGAAATAGGCGCCGTTTTAATCTCTATTCCCATCTCCTCCGCGGCCACCACTCCATTGACCCCCGCATAAAAGGCTATGCCTATTTTTCCTGAGCCCACTGGGCAGCCCAGTATCGGCTCGGATGGCTCTCCAATTCTTATCAGCCCGCCTAGGCCTGCGTTTTGCGTCTCATCCAGGAGCGCGCGCACAGGCGCTGCCGCTGCGACGGGCACCTCTCTTACATTGGCGAGAACGGTTCCCGAACCCTTAAAGATGGCATCAGCGACTCTTGTCACCTTTCGCCCCATGAAGACCTTAATGGGATCAAGAGATGAACCCGCGTAAGCGATGAGGTCTGTGAATCTGGCAGTCTGCTTTTCCATGACTTCTGCAAGCCCCGCGAAGCTGGTCAGGACGGGAATGCCCCTCTTCATGAGCATGCCATCTAAAGTGATGCTGCAAAGGGTGGCTATTCCTATAGCGCCTCTCGGAATCTCAAGATTGCTGATGCATTCCTCCTCTTCCAAAATGAGCACGCGACGGCTTATGGTGTAGCCAGCGACAAATGCGTTCTGCAGTATCTCGAAGACCTCTTCAGCATTTGATTTGTCGATGATGCTGGTATTGGCGATTACATCGCCGCGACAGCTTTTGGGATCGAAGCTGGTCTTGAACATGTACTCTTCAATCCTGGTATTGACAAAGCCGATTCGATCGTCGACCAATGCGTCATCCAGCTCTCTTAATCCCAGGGGGGTGAGCACCCTGCCGCTGTAACCTTTCTTTTTCGTGAAACCCAGCTCGTCCAGGATCTTGAGGTTATAGCGCACTGCCCTCTCTCCCAGGTCATAGCCGCGACTGCAAAGGCAATCCGAGATTGCTCTGGCTCCTATGGGCGCGCTGGAATTTTCGATAACACGCAGGATCTCAATGAGCCTTCTCTGGCTCACATGTGCCTTGGTGAGAAGTTTCATCTTCCTTGCTCCTCCGGGAAAGGCCATATATATCTTATGTGGATAATACCCGCCCGGCATAGGATCAGCTTATGTCAGTTTAAATGATCAAATAAATGGCACCAGAATCATAGTCCCGTGGGGTAGCGGTCAATCCTGAGGGCCTTTGGAGCCCGCGACGGCGGTTCGAATCCGCCCGGGACTACTTCCAACTCGCAGCTCATTGGAAACGTAGATATATTCGTTCATATCTATGGGGTGAAGGCCAGTGCATAACCTGCCTGGCATTATGTCGCGAAAATTGCTCCGGTAGTGTAGCCCGGCCAATCATTTCGGCCTTTCAAGCCGAAGACTCGGGTTCAAATCCCGGCCGGAGCATTTTATGGTCAGCATTTTTTTCCTCGCAACTCGACTTGCCTATTCATTGGTTCTAAAGCGTGCTTCAGGCACCCGTTATTGCATGCATTAGCATAATGCATCTATCGTGAAATGATATTGTTGCCCGAGAAGAGTCCATTGATTGCCGGGCCGTATCAGATCCTATCTCACATGAAACCATCCCGCCGGATTCGGCGCGACTTCTGGGGAGGTTGCAGTCATCAAGCCAAACAGGGGGTGCTATCCAGCTCATTTGCTCACAACTCCTGATAAATGGATCTATTGATAGCGTTAATCCCTTAAAATCCTTAAGCACTTATTATCTATAGGCTGATCGATTTGGATTGTGTTTGAGCAAAATACTCAAATACGAGCGGAGATGGATGAGTGTCAGGTACTCCTTGTGATGGAGTTTCAGTATGATGGCACATGCCGGGCTAAGCCTGGGCATGGGCTATGTTGTCTCCGTCAACGAGGGGCCAGGGATTTGAGCCATAATCGATGGCTTAGATCTCATAAAGGTTTACGGTAATCTAAGGAGGTGGGAAAGAAATGAGAAAACTAATAGCTGTTTTGGTTATTATCGCCATGGCCGTGGTAGGCATGGCCGGTGCAGCCAACTACATGTACGAGAAGGCATCGGTCAAGGGCGTAGGATACAAGAACGTAGAGATGATCATTTCCACCCAGACTGGCTTTAACGGCCAGAAG
>MVRL01000198.1 GCA_002067705.1 Methanosaeta sp. PtaU1.Bin112 | reverse complement strand
CCCAACAACTTTGTCTTTCAGTCCCAGGATCCAGACAGGTTCATATGACCAAGAGATAATTGGGACAATCCTCTCTACGGGTTCGTCAATAGTTATAGGTCTATTTGCTGAATCCACGATCGTCATTGGAAAGCCATTAGTTCCCATAGCTGGCAATACAGCTAGAAAAAGGCAGAATACCAGCGCCACAGCGTATTCCAACAATCTCATACTTCTGTCTCCTTTGACCAGCTAATCTGGCCACCTAATTATGTAAACTACTTATTTGAATATAAATATTACGTAGTGCTAAAATATAGAAAATAGGCATAAAAGTGGGGGTCAATATTAAAAATGTGATTGGGCAGTACCGCTTAGCTCGCCTCCGGATAGGCCCATATACCCGAATACGGTGCACCAAGCCATCTCTCGAAATACTCTTTATGTATCTCATTTGGATCTATGTCCCCGAAGCGCTCGGGATACAACCATTTAGCTATATAATAGGCCGCGATTACGCCCCTGGAAGCGCCCTCGGAGCAGTAACCCTGGAGCAGATATATGCGCCCATTTTTAGCAGCATCTGTGGTATTGATTCCAGGGCGAGAGATGGTATCTTTCAAGTATTGATTTAAGCTCTCTGCAGCGTTTTCTGGAGTACTATAATCGAGGGCTATGCCCGGTGGCCAATCACCCATCGTTGCTGCTATCACTATCGCCTGTGGATTTTCTGTCATGATCCATTCTGGGTCGACATCCAAATAGGTAGATTGCACATTGAGTTCTCCACCAATGTTGATGCCCCCTGCCATGGTAATTGCACAGTGTAATCCAGAAGCAGGTGCAGCTGCAGACAGATGGTGATGATTGCTCTCTCCGTAGACTCTTAGCCGATCTTCCGGAGGAATCTTGTCAATTATTTCAGCAAGCCGGTTTCTGTAATCGTCATTCCACTTAATAAACGCCTCTGCACGGTCATCCTTCTCCAAGACTTTTGCCAGACATCTTAGATCTGTTTCGAATGTGGTCCAATTCCTGGTGGATATCCTTAAGAAGGCTATCCCAGCCATCTCCATCTTATCTTTTACATCCTTATTGGTATTGACTATATCTGGTTTTAACTCAATTATTTTCTCGTAATCTATCGAATTCCAGGCACCTACCGTTGGCTTGGAATCCATTCCAGGAACCCAATGGTAGGTCTCTTTAGCTGTAGACGTGACACCGACGACCTTGTCTAATGCTCCAAGGATGAATAGCGTCTCGTAAGACCACGATGGAGTGGAGATAATTCTCTTTACTGGCTTGTATATAGTGACGGTGTCACCATAGGAATTGGTAACTACAATCGGATACTTCTCATGAATGCGTTTTATCTCTTGCAGATCATCCGCCGATATCTTTCCATCCTTCGCCTCTTTCTCTGCAGCTGCCAGCTCCTCAGCCGAGACTATCTTGTCTCCGTCGATATCACCCGGCACCACTAAGCCTTCAGCACACGCGGGAAAGACCGCTAAACCAAGGCACGATATCAAAACCAAGGAGATAACAATCCATCTCATATCTATGACCACCTGCGAAGGCCCTATCGATCATGATTTCTGGACGTTTCGCAGCAATGAGGTAGCTGTATTGAAATATAAACTTTTCTAAAATTAGTAATACTAAACGGGTTGTAGATAATTTATAAATATATTGCAGGTCCGCATGCACGCGTTGCAGGTGGACCTGGGTCGTCTTTTTGCATGCTGAAATCTCAGCGGCTCTCGGCAATTCAAAAGATCATATATGCCAATGCCATGGGCATATTTCTCGTAAACTCAAAGATCATGAGTTCATCGGCGAGAAGCTCAGCCTGGCTATCCAGAAGGTGATAGAAGGATTTTTCCGTAACTCCTGGGCCCATCCGCGCTTGACTGCTGCAATGAAGATGTTGTTATAAATTGAACTTCTGGCTGGCAAGCCGGTTGCTCTCCTCCTCGATTCCCTCGCTCAAGTTCATCAAGATCAATCGATTTCGCGTCTTCTATTGCGTCCTTTAGCATAGCTCGCAGATCGAGCCTTTTAAGGACTATCGTATCCGCTCCGATGGATTCAGCCAGGAACTCGTCGCCCTCCCTCAACATCATCCTGCGACGGAGATTGCTTGGGCGCTGAACCCTTCCCCTGTCATCTACTTTGGCAAGTGACATATCACTTACCCATTTTGCACATTTATCCCATAATAGATATGCCCCTGATCTTCCAGGGTGCCGGAATTCGTACAAGGGATTGACTGCGAATCCGGGCAGATTCTGGAAATATACCCGGATATTTTCATTTTATCAGGCGGGCAACTCCCCTTGCCGCCGCGCCACGTCGCTGCGAAATGGAGGCGAGCAGTAGCTGCTTTCAAACCCGGATTCCCCGGAGCGACCGTGGCGCGAGTTTTATATCTGAGGCTTTAGCTCGCCTCCGGATAGGCCCATATACCCGAATACGGTGCCCCAAGCCATCTCTCGAAGTATTCCCTGTTGATGGCATCTGGGTCGAGGTCCGCAAATACGTCCGGATAGAACCACTTGGCGCAGTAGCATACGCCCACTATGCCGCG
>MVRL01000197.1 GCA_002067705.1 Methanosaeta sp. PtaU1.Bin112 | reverse complement strand
TTGTGCAGGGCGAGCATTCTCTCCACCAGGGATACCATGCGATCGTGGCGGGCGACGTCGGCGGGATCGGAGAAATCGAGGGTGCGGATGGGGAGAGGTGACATATATTGATGCTTCCATCTGAAAAAGCCACCTCTTATTCCCGAACTGACTCTTGAGAATAGAAATGTCCATAAATTAGAATTCAATATTCCCAAAAGATATTTTGAATCGCTACCAAGAATATATGTAGTTGTATCAGAAAAACTATTATTAAGATCTAACGCAAATTGCCCTCGCATGGCGATTTCCGCATAGATGATTTTGCGCTTTTCAAACTCATCATAGTAGTCGCAAGCCCGTAGCTCCCACCAGAACTCTCCTTTATCACATCGCTTCTCCGCTGCTTGGGCAAAGGGCAACAGATGGTTAGCTATTGCAGGATACGTCTCTGTCAGCCAACTCAGCGCATCACTTGCCTTGTTGGATTTTTCCCTGGTCCAGCCTCTTGGCATCAAGATCAGATACTTGTCACTCCTCGGCTGTTCGTACCTCTTGACATCCCTTCCCGCCAGGAATGGCTTGATCAGCTCTCTGCTCTTCGGATCTTGCGCAATCAGCCGCGCCCTTGTGGCCTCATCGATGACGAAAGCCTCATTGAGCCCTGTGAGCACTCCCCGGTAGATCTTCCCGCCCACGTACTCACCCAGGGACACGCCACGGGATCTGATCTTGGCCAGCAAAGCGGCAGTTCTTTCATCGGCCAGCGACCAGCCTTTATCATCGAGCGCACTCTGGTTAAGGCTGTAATGGTCCTCTCTGACGTACTCTCCCAGGTCCAGGAAGTCCAGTGTCTTTACCTGCGTCACCTCGAAACTCGCCCTGGGGGCGCTTTTTTCAATGCGAATTATGCAGGGATAGGTAGTGGCTCCCTGGAAGACCTGAAGGTCTCCAAAGTCGATTATCTCCCCGATGCACTGCTCTTTCAGCCAATGCCGCAGCGGTGTGCCATAGTTGGCCCTCATCCACTTGTTGGCCACGATGTAGGAGAAGATGCCGCCAGCTCTGAGAAGAGCAACGCCGCGCTCAATAAAGTAGGTGTAGAGGTCCGCCGTCCCGTGGTAAACCTGGTAGTGCTTCTGAAAATAGCCCTTGAACTCGCTCAGGCTCTCCTGCCTTACATACGGCGGATTGCCTATCACCACATCAAACCCGCCCCTCTGGAAGACCTCGGGGAACTCCCTCTCCCAGTCGAATGGATTGATCCTGGCAATCTCCTCCGGCCCCAGGCCCGGATTGCTCTCCAGGATGTCCCAGCCTACGAGAGAGTTACCGCATTTGATATTATTTCCCAGGTCCGGCAGCGCCCTTTCTGCAAAGAGCTTGAGCTGCTTGGAGATCGTCTCCTCGTTCTCCCCCTCCAGCACCTTCAGCAGCAGAGAGAGCTTGGTCACCTCCACCGCCTGCCGGTCTATGTCCACTCCGAAGATGCTATTCAGCAAAATGCGCTTTCGCTCCGCCGTGGTCAGCTTCCATTCCCCGCCCCTGCCCAGGTAAACGGGGGACTCCGGGCTTCGGGCCTTCCGGCCCTTCGTCGGCGAGGCCGCCGGGAGGAGCTTCTTTATCTCTGAAGTCCTGCCGCTTTCGATCAACGGCACCAGATTTCTGATGTACCATTCTCTGTGCCAGTCCAGAAGATGCTGGTAGGCCACAATGAGAAAAGAGCCTGAACCGCAAGCCGGGTCGAGCACCCGCAGGGCTGCGGCCTCCGGCAGCGTCTTTCCTTCCAGAAGCGGAGCGGTCGTATTTTGCACAATGTACTCGACGATGTAAGCCGGAGTGTACTTGACCCCGCCCGCCTTCTTTACCTCCGGCTTGTCCTCGACCAGGGCATTGTGGCCCTCATCCAGCCGGATGACCTTGCCCAAAAACTGCTCGTAAATCTGGCCCAGGATCTCCGCAGGAAGGACTGAGAACTCGTAAGGGCTCTCAGGAAAATACAGGCGCTTGATGATGCTCTTCAGCGTATCGTCGTCGATTGCAAGGCCTGGGGTGATGGTGTCTGGATTCTCCCTGCCCGGCTCCTTGCTGAAATGAAAGATCCCGGAGTTGTAGCGCTCATCCGCCTGCAAGAAAAGCTCGCAGAGCCTGGGATAAACCCGCTCTCCGTTCAAGAGGTCCTTGAGACGCATGTATCTCTCAATGCCCCGGTCCTCGCAGATGCGCAAGAATATGATCCGATCGATGATGGTCTGAACGGCATAGTTGAGGCCTGTCGTATCCAGCTCGGGATTGTGCCTCGCAATGCTCTTTGCCAGATCCTCCCGCCAGAGGGAGATGTCGTCCAAAAGGGCAGCGTCCACCCTCTTGTCGCCCCGCTTCTGCGGCAGAGACTGAACATATTTGTCCAGCGAACCATTGAGCACCGCCTCCCTGGAAAAGAGGGCGGCAATCTCCGGCCACTTCTCAGCATACTGGTCGTACCGGAAATAGAGCAGGCGCGATTTGGTGGATTTGTCATCCTTGGAGGGCCGCGCCCGGCAGTAGTAGACGGAGAACTCCTCAAAATCGGTGAGAATGGAGATGGCAAGGTCGGCAGACCAGGCATAGCGCCTTATCTGGTAGGCCGGATAAACTCCCGATTCGATATTTATGGATGGCCTCTTAACCTCAACGAAGAATTTTCTCTTGTCAAAGAGGCGAAAGCTGTAGTCCGGATTCTTGATCTTTCCTTCAACATCGACCGCATCCTCCTCTTTGACCTCTCTCTTATCGGCCCGGCATTCCTGCTTGTGGTAGACATCCCACCCCAGCGCCTCAAAAAAGGGATTGATGAACTCCGTTCGCAGCTCAGTCTCATTGTACTGGCTGGACCGGTAGATATCCTGATCCCGCTCGAATTTTTCTACAAGCTCGATGATCTTTGCGGGTGCGGCTGTCACTGATGCTTGCGCCTCTGGTGCGTCTGCCTGCAATTTCTTTGCCCCCCGGTGCATTCATTGCCTTCTCTCTCCAAAAAGCTTCTGGCAGGAAATATTCCATACAGATTCCCTAAGTTATTTATAGTCGCCATTTATTGTAGATACTAATAGCAGCTATTTATAGCGGCTATTTAGTTAGATGGATCTGAAAGGTGTTGCAAATGGCATGCTCAGATGCAAGCGAGGACACTACGACGCAGATAAGACTCACCGGCGTGTCCTTGGTATCAATCGATGAAATGTTAAGTGCTTTATCACCCAGCGAACGCAAGAACCTCCTTGAAAGCGTAGCATATCACAAGGATATGCTGGAAGAACTGGCTAAAATGTGACTATTCCAGCATCAGGGCCTTCTTTTTTATCCATTCTGCAATTGCATCGATCACTTCACCTTCAGGGCACCTGTATTCGGCTATTCTTATTATTACCCTCATTATCTCAGTTCTATCATCTCGATTAAAACGATAGCTATTTTCTCTTAAAATGAAGTCGGCTAGCGCAAAAGCCGTCCTCTTTTGACCATCCCAAAATGGATGGCGATCTGCCAAAAATAGCGCATAAGCTGCTTTTCTGAATAGATCCTTCTCATGGTTTATGGCTTCAACCAAAAAATATAATGTGGCCCGATCACGAATGCCAGGATTTCCACCCATCTCCGCGATCAGGAAATCATGGATTTGAGTAACCTTTTCTTCAGTGAGTTTTTCCATCAGGGTCAGGCATCCAATGGTACTGTCAAGGTTTTCAACCTTCCTACCACCCGCCAAAATTCGTCTGGCAAATCCCCTGCTGAAAAGACCACAAAGCCGATATATCCCTTCAACTTAGCTGATATCGAAAGGCGAGATAAAATGCTAGTAGGAATTGATGTGGGCGGCACCACCACGGATGCTGTTATTGTGGACGGCAGCCGGGTGGTCAAGACCGCATATGTGCCGACAGATCACGATAACCTGTTGAAGTGCCTGCTTTCGGCCTTAGACGAGCTGGTGAGGGGCATTGATACCCGCAAGATTGAGCGAGTGGTCCTGAGCACTACCCTGATCACCAATATGATTGCTGAGGGCAAGACCGATCCAGTGGCGTTGGTGCTCATACCTGGACCCGGAACAAATCCCCGTGACTATGAACTGGGCGAGAGCATTATTCTTGACGGAGCTATAGATTTTCGTGGCAACGAGATCGACAAGCTAAAGGAGGACCAAATCAAAGAGGCAGCCTCTCGCATTCGGGCCAGGGGCCTCTCCCGCGTGGCAGTTGTCGGAAAGTTCTGCCAGAGAAACCATTCTCATGAGAATAAGGTCGGCGAGATGATGGCTGCAGCTCTTCCGGGCAGCAAGATCGAGCTTGGACACCGGGTATCCGGCCAGCTCAACTTCCCCCGCCGGGCAGCGACCACCATGCTCACTGCAGCAACCATTGACAGCTACGATCTCTTTGCCAGAGACGTGGCCAAAGCTCTCAAGGAGCGCAAGATCAATTCCCCGGTCTACATCCTCAAGGCGGACGGCGGCACTCTTCCCCTGGACAAATCGGTGCAGATGCCGGTGGAGACCATCTTCTCAGGGCCTGCGGCCAGCATCATGGGAGTCCTGGCCCTGACTGATCCAGGCCAGAGCAGCGTCATCGTGGATATCGGCGGCACCACCACCGACCTCGCTCTCATCCTATCCGGCAAGCCCCTGCTCTCAGCCAAAGGTGCCAAAGTTGGCTCTCTGCTCACCCACGTGCGGGCCTTTGCAGTCAAGTCGATAGCTATCGGCGGAGACAGCGCGGTGTTAGTCTCCGGCGGCAGCCTTTCCGTCGGACCGCACCGGGACGGCCCGCCGCTCTGCATGGGCGGAAATGGACCCACTCCCACCGATGCCTTACGAGTCCTGGGGCTCACTTCTATCGGCGACCTGTCTCTGGCCGAGAAGGCCATGCGCATCGTGGCCGGCAGCCTGGGCTGCACAGCCAAAGAGGCAGCCACAAAGGTGGTTGATGCCGTGGTGGACAAGATCGTCCTGGAGATAAACGGCATGTTCCGGGAATGGGAGCAGGAGCCGGCCTACCGCATCTGGGAGATCATGAGCCGGGAGTCTCTCTCCGCCCAGAATGTGGTTGGTGTAGGCGGAGGCGCTCCGACTCTGGTCCCGCTCGTGGCCGACCGGCTCAATGCCAGGGCAGTGGTGCCCGAGTATGCGCCCGTGGCCAATGCCATCGGCGCTGCCGTAGCCAGGCCCACCTTAACCCTGAACCTGCACATCGACACCGAGAACAAAATGTATTCCGTGGCCGAAGACGGTCTGACCGGAAAGGTGACAGACCAGAAGATGTCAGCCGAGGATGCGGAGCGTCTGGCCCGGAGGCTGCTCGCCGAGAGGGCCGCGCGCCTGGGCATCAGCGAGTACGCTGCCGAGGCAGAGGTCACTTACAGCGAGGTTTTCAATATGATTCGAGGCTGGTCAACCGTAGGAAGACTGATGGACGTGCGAATGGAAATTCCGGCGGGCCTTTTGCCATCCTGGGAGAGGTGCTGAAGATGTCCTCCAAAGGCAAAACCGGCAAGACCGGCCTCATATTCTTCCCGGCCTTCGATTGGGCCATCTCGCCTACCCATCCGGAGCGGGAGGAGAGGCTGCTCTACACTCGCGACCAGATCTTTGAGGAAGGATTGATGGACCTGCCCCAGATAGAGGAGTTCAAACCACGCCTGGCTGATAAAAAGGATGTTGCTCGGGTCCATTTCTGCGTTCCCGATGTGGAGAGCCAGGTAACCGAAGCACACCTCATCGCCGCCGGCAGCACCCTCACTCTGGCCGACGCCCTGGAGAAGGGTGCGATCAGAAACGGCTTTGCGCTGGTCAGGCCGCCGGGCCACCACAGCATGCGGGTGGTTCACGGCAACCGCGGCTTCTGCAACATCAACAACATGGCCATCATGGTCGAGTACTTGAGAACCAAATACGGCCACAAGAGGATCGCCGTCATCGATACCGATGTGCACCACGGCGACGGAACCCAGGAGATTTTCTGGCACGATCCGGATGTGCTCTGCCTCTCCTTCCATCAGGACGGTCACACCCTTTATCCTGGCTCTGGATTTGTCAATGAGATGGGCGGGCCGCAGGCCCTGGCCAGAACGCTTAACGTTCCTCTGCCCCCAGGCACCACAGACGAGGGTATCCACTACGTCCTGGACAATCTCATCCTGCCGATACTCGACGATTTCAAGCCAGATCTGATCCTCAACTCGGCAGGCCAGGACAATCACTACACCGATCCGCTGGCCAATATGCGCTTCTCAGCCAACGGCTATGCCCGGCTTAATGAAAAGCTCGCTCCGGACCTCTGTGTCCTGGAGGGCGGATATGCCGTGGAGACGGCTCTGCCCTATGTGAACACGGGCATCATCCAGGCTATGGCGGGTCTCGATTACTCTCATGTCAGGGAGCCTGACTATGTGCCAGGCCGTTTCGTTCAGTCTACTGCAATGGTGCGGGAGATCGAGCACACAGTCTCCCAGGTGCAGAAGATCTGGGAAGAGCGAGATGAACTGGTAGAAGACGCTCTGGCCAGTCTGGGAGATTTCTACCGCCGCAAGAGACGGATCTTTTATGATACTGATATGATCAACGAAAACCAGGAAGAGTCGGTCCGTCTCTGCCCTGACTGTCCCGGATATATGACCATCACCACATCAGCCCAGCGCGGCTATGGCATCCTGAACAGCGCATTCTGCGTCTCCATTCCCAGGGGTGCCTGCTCCTCATGCCGGGAGGACGCCCAGGAGGAGTACGCCGAGCATCTGGATGACCGGAGAATCGGCTACGTCTTGATGCAGGACAAGCACAGAGATAAGTTCAAGTTCTATAACAATATGACCCGGACAGAAAAGGGATATTAAAGCAGCAATGGCGCAAAAATCTAATGCTTTTGCGCCACTTTTTTTCTTGAAGGATTGCGAAGGACAGGCGAGAGAAGCCCCCTCATCAGTCCTTCAGCAGGCGATCTTCTCTATCCGTATGGCGCATGCCTTATACTCCGGCGTCTTGGCTTGAGGGTCCAGAGCAGCGTTGGTGAGAAGGTTGGTAAGAACATCCTGGTAGTGGAAGGACATGAAGGCCACGCCGCGGGATGACCTGTCGGTAACCCTGGCTTTTGTCCGCAAAGAGCCGCGCCTCGACCTGACCAAAACCTCCTCGCCGTCTCCAATTCCAAGCTCTTTTGCATCAGTTGGGCTTATCTCTATTGTTTCCTCCGGCCATACCCACATGATTCCCTTGGAGCGCCTGGTCATGGAACCGCAGTTGTAATGCTCTCTTCTCCTGCCGGTGGTGAGGATCAGAGGATAGTCGGGATCGGGCTGCTCGGCAGGATACCGATGCTCCACGGCGTTGAACTTTCCCCGGCCCCGGCTGAACTTCTCCGCATGCAGCGTCTCTGTCCCCGGATGTCCGATCGATGGACAGGGCCATTGCAGACCTTTGCTTCCCAGCCGGGAGAAGCTCACGCCTGCAAACATCGGCGCGAGGGCGGCAACCTCATCCATGATCTCCGAAGGATTATTGTATTTCATTGGGTAGCCCATCTTCTGGGAGATGAGACAGATCGTCTGCCAGTTCTCCAGGCCGCTGATTGGCGGTATTGCTTTGTTCACCCTTTGAATGCGCCGCTCGCCATTGGTAAAGGTTCCGTCGCATTCTGCAAAACTGGCCGCAGGCAGAATGACATCTGCGTATTTGGTGGTCTCTGTGGGAAAGATCTCCTGGACAACCAGGAAGTCCAGAGCTTCGAGAGAAGCGCGTACCCGATTGGTGTCCGGGTCGGTCTGGGCAGGGTCTTCTCCCAGGATATAAAGCGCTCTGATCTTTGATTCCTGGTCGCCCTCCAGCATTTGTGTCGAGGTCAGACCAATATTCTCCGGCAATTTGACATGCCAGGCCTCTTCGAATTTGGAGCGGATGGCCGCGTCCGCTACCGGCTGGTAGCCAACATGAACATTAGGAAGGGCCCCCATATCACATGCTCCTTGCACGTTGTTCTGCCCGCGCAGGGGCATTACACCGGTCGACCGGCGGCCGACATTGCCGGTGAGCATGGCAAGGTTGCCCAGGGACATGACATTGGCAGTTCCGGTAATGTGCTCCGTGATTCCCAGGCTGTAGATGATCATCGCCTTGCCGGCCTGACCATAAAGCCTGGCTGCCGCTATGATATCTTCTGCTGGAACTCCGGTTATCTTGCTCGCTCTTTCCGGCGGATACTCCATAACGGTCTTGCGGAATTCTTCGAAGCCTTCCGTTCGGCTGGCGATGAAGTCGCGATCTTCCAGGCCCTCACTTATAATGACATTCATCATTGCATTGAGCAGGGCGATGTTGGTTCCCGGCTTGAGGTTGAGCCAGATGGCTGCCCGGTCGACCAGCTCGATCTTGCGGGGATCGGCGACGATGATCTTCGCGCCCTTGGCCTCTGCCTTGATGATCTTCAGACTGACGATGGGATGAGCCTCAGTAGTGTTGGAGCCGATGATGAACAGGAGATCAGCGTCTTCGATCTGGTCGAAAGAATTGGTGGCGGCCCCGCTGCCGAAGCAGGCGGCAAGCCCAGTGACCGAAGGCGCATGGCAGACTCGGGCGCAGTTGTCCACATTGTTGGTGCCGAAGACGGCGCGTGCCAGTTTGCTCATCAGGAAGTTCTCCTCATTGGTACACCGGGAAGAGGAGAGTGCTCCCAGCGAATCAGGCCCATATTTTTCTTTGATTTCAGAGAACTTTTTGGCGATCAGATTGAGCGCTTCCTCCCAACTGGCCTCCTCCAGCCTGCCGTTGCGTCTGATCAGCGGAGTGGTCAGTCGGTCGGGATGATGGACGATCTCGTCCAGGCCGAAACGGCCTTTAACGCATGCTTGCCCCCGATTTACCGGTCCATCTCTATCTGGATGGATGGAGACTATCCTCTCTTCCCTGACGCCGAGCTTAAGCCGGCAGCCCACGCCGCAGTAGGGGCAGATTGTCGAGACCGAGAACTCCGGTTTTTGCCACTTCTCAGATCGGGCGAAGAGAGCTCCTGTGGGACAGGCATCCACACATGCCCCGCAGAATTTGCAGTCTGCGTCCTGTAGTGATTCCGGACCTATCCAGTTCATGCGATGAAAATCAGGATTATGGAAGAGAATGCCCACGCCGCGCACATCCTCACAGATTCGGATGCATCGGCTGCACATGATGCAGAGGCTGTAATTGCGATCGAAGAATGGCTCCCTCAGAACCGGCATATTCTTAAAAGAGATCTGGTATCTGATCTTCTCCAGCCCGACGAACCGCACCGCCTCCTGCAACTCACATTCCTCATTCTTTGGGCAGTACTTGCAGCCCACAGTGACAGGAAACTTGCGCAGGCATTCGCGCAGATCGGTGCATTCGTTCTTCCTGTCGCAAAAGAGGCAGCTGGTGGGATGATTGGTGAGGGCCAGGAGCATCTCCAGGGTGTTTCGTCTCATCTCTTGCAGCTCATCGGTCCTGGTCTGAACAACCATTCCCTCTTCCGCCAGGGTGTTGCAGGCAGTAGGGTAGTAGTCCATGCCCTTTACCGAGACGATGCATAGTTTGCAGGAGCCGATGGGCTTCAGATCGGGGTGGTCGCAAAGTGCTGGTATATAAGATCCCGCCTTTCGGGCTGCATCCAAAATGGTAGATCCCTTGGGAACCTCTACCATTTGATCATCTATCATGAGTTTTATTGCTGACATGTTCCAACCGCGCCTGGAAATGTAGTGGATTAATTGTATTAGAAGGTTGCTCTAGAAGGAAAATCTTATTAATATTCAAAGGCGGAGCATAAGGATGATCAGCCAGAAGAGATCTTAGCCTTCAGAGGCGCGGTGTTGAATAGATGTCCAGCAAGATTAATTTGAACCGGGTGGAGATGCCCAAGCAATCTCCAGAAAAGAGGAAGAGCAACTTTTCCGAGGTTGCCCTGGGCTACAGTACTGATCAGGCAGCAGATGAGGCAGGCAGATGTCTTCAATGCAAGAAGCCCAAGTGCATGGAAGGCTGTCCGGTGGGGGTGCTGATACCTGATTTTATCTGCGCCCTGCGGGAAGGAGACATGCAGGGGGCGACGATAGCCCTCAAGAAAAAGAACAGCCTCCCGGGAATATGCGGCCGGGTCTGCCCTCAGGAGGTGCAGTGCGAGAGCAAATGCATCCTGGCCAAGAAGGGCGCGCCGATTGCCATTGGCCGCCTGGAGCGCTATGTGGCAGATTGGGAGTTATCCCAGTCGAAGAAGCCTGAGTGCGAGGTCGCAAAGGCCACAGGAAAGCGGGTGGCGGTGGTGGGCAGTGGTCCGGCTGGGCTGACTGTGGCCGCGGATATGGCAAAGTTCGGACACAAGGTTACCATCTTCGAGGCGCTGCATGATGGCGGCGGCGTCCTGGTTTACGGCATTCCCGAGTTTCGCCTGCCCAAGAGCATCGTCAGGGCGGAGATCGATTATGTGAAGTCATTGGGTGTCGATCTGGAGCTGGACAGCGTCGTGGGCAGACAGGTGCAGGTCGAGGGCCTGCTCAAAGGGGATTACGACGCCATCTTCCTGGGAATAGGTGCGGGCGCGCCGCGTTTTCTCAATGTTCCCGGCGAGAACCTGAGCGGCGTTTATTCCGCTAACGAGTATCTGACGAGAGTCAACCTGATGAAGGCCTACAAGTTCCCGGAGTACGATACGCCCATCAAAAAGGGCAGGAAGGTGGCAGTGGTAGGCGGCGGAAATGTGGCCATGGATGCGGCCCGCTCTGCCATGCGCCTGGGTGCGGATGAGGTGCACGTCATCTACCGCCGCTCCCGTGAAGAGATGCCTGCCCGTCTGGAGGAGGTGGAAAATGCCATGGAGGAGGATGTTATCTTCGACTTTTTAACCAATCCAACTCGATTTTTAGGAGATGAGCGGGGAATGGTCAAAGCCATGGAGGTCGTGCAGATGGAGCTGGGCGAGCCCGATGCCTCAGGCCGCAGGAGCCCGCGGGTGAAGAAGGGATCGGAGCATATCGTCGATGTGGATACGGTGGTCATTGCCGTGGGAACGGTGCCCAATCCACTAATTGCCAGCAGCACACCGCAGCTGAAGACCACCAAATGGGGAACTCTCGTGGTGGACAGCCGGGGCCGCACGACCATGCAAGGCGTCTGGGCGGGGGGAGACATCACCAGCGGCGGAGCCACGGTGATCAGCGCCATGGGCGAGGGCAAGATCGCAGCCGCGGATATGGATGGGTGGCTGATGAAGGGCGGGAAATGGGAGGCGGAGGAGAAGGCGCCTTCTTGTTAAATTTTTTTAATTATTTTTATTTTAATTTGTGAATCCTAATTCCCATTTTTTAAAAGATATCCGTGGCTTTTTGATAAACAGAATTATGATGATCTACATAAATAAAAGTGATTGTATCGCTTTTACTACATAGACGATAACATATGGGTCAACATGTGAGCCACGAGCATGCTTTAATTCGTGCCTTTTAGCTCGCCAATGAAAGGATTATCAAGAATCTGACGAATCTTTTTGGCCAATCGAACTTGGAGGGCCTTATTCTTTTGAGTAAGCCTCTTGAAATTCTCTCTGAACTCGATCGTTCGGTGGTAATGGTATATCATCACTCAATGAGAGTTCTTATAAACTCTTCTTTATCATCAAGAGCTTTTACTTCGCCAGCCTTGTACTGCTTGATGCTTTTGGCAAGGCCGTCCTCAAATTTTTTTACAGCATCTTCATTAGTATCTTTAACGACCACAACTTCGCTGGACCCGGCCATAGTAAACAGTTGCCATCTTTAAGGCTATATGGATTGCGCAATAATTTATGGAAAAGCTAATCTGCGCATTAGCTGTTAAGCAGTTCAGATTTGCGAGTAGGCCCAGTAAGCGCTAACAAGAGGCCATAACATTTATAAAAGATGCTGAGCAATCAGTGCTGGTCGCTGCAAGGTGACCGATCGAAGCTAAATATTCCCCCTCCTTGCAAAATTTTATATCATATTATTATGATAATTATGTCTGACCTGAGAGGACCCTGCTATGCCAGACATGGCCCCGCCCGCTGCACCCAGAAAGAGCATCACCATCATCAAAGCCGGTCGCCACTGGGCATTCAAGCATTTCTTTGAAGATAGAAGCATCTTTAAAGAGCTGGCCGACTACTACGATAGAGATAGCTATCGCTTCGTCATCAGAACTCCTGGGGAGAGAAACCTTGTGCAAAAACTTCTGGAGAGGAGGGGCTTTGAGGTAACTCTAGCGGAGAGCACCCGAGGCTATGCGGTCAAGCTTCCCAGGCAGAGCCGATATTCCTCTCTGCTCAAGGACTCTCTGGCCATGATCGAAACTGACCAGTGGCGGATATTTCTCATGAAGGACTGTGGTGCTGCCGGGCAGGCGCTGCGCCTGGGCGGGAAGATGGTAGAGGTGGATGTGCAGTTTCCAATATAGCGACTCAGCTCCGCTGCGGCGGCACAACCTGGCGGATGCAAAGGCTCGCTATCAGGCAGAAGACGCCCAAATAGAGGAAGACCAGGAAGAAGTTGTCTGCTGTCACATCCAGCAGGTATCCGGAGAGTGTGGGGCCGAGCGGCCCGGCCACAAAACCGTAGGCGGCGAAGGTCAGGCCGAAGATGGCACCAAAATGCTCCAGGCCGAAGCAGTCTGCTACCAGCGGCGCTGAGACCGAGAAGAGAGTGCCGAAGGAAAAGCCCACCACTGCAGCCAGCAGAGCGCATATCCCCAGTGCGTGAGCCCAGGGAAGGAGGAAGTAGGCGCAGGCGGCAGCCAGGAAGGCCAGGCTCATGACCGGATTTCGCCCGAACCGATCTGATAAAATGCCGCTACATAGCCGGCTCATTCCGTTGGTCAGATTGAAGGCGGTGAGAATGAAGATGGCCGAGGGCAGGGAGAAGCCCAGGAAGAGGCCGTACTCGGTGGCCAGGATGGTCATGGAGACTCCCGCCGCTCCGGCAAAGGTCCAGGTAGCCCAGAGAAGCCAGAAGCTTCTCGTGTGCAGGCTCTCCGATACGGTAAACGACCTCGCTGATACAATCTGCGCTGCCTGTCTGGCGGCAGCGCCACCAGCTCGCCGGGCAGAGGCGGCATCTTCCCAGGCCTGGGGGGCCCGGGCGAAATACGCGCCCAAAAGGCCTATGAATAGGGTGATTGCCGCCAGAAGGAGGTTCATTCGCTGGTAGCCGAAGGCGGAGAGCATCTCTGCGAAGATGGGGGACATGACGGCTGCGGAAAGGCCGAAGACCATGCTCACCAGGCCTGCCACCAGCCCTCTTCTCTTCGGATAGCACCACTGCACCAGCGTCAGGGCAGGAACATAAACGAAGCTTGAGGCCAGGCCATTGATGAAAGCCCATGCGTAGACCGAGGAAATCGAGCCGGCCCCAGAGACCACCAGCGAGGCGAAGGCGGTGAGGATGATTCCCAGGGAGATCATGCGCCGCGGTCCCCAGCGCTCCTGCCATCGGCCCACCAGGAACATGAAAGTGCCCACAGCAGCGAGCATGAAGAAGATGGTAAGGCCCGTGGCGGCGCGACCGACATGAAACATCTCCTGCCAGATGGATGCCATGACGCCTGGAAAGCCGAAGGTGAGAGCGCCCGGAAAGAAGATGGCAACGCAAGCGCCGAGGACGGCTAATATAGCTTCTCGGTCTTTGGCCAAATCAGATCAATCTCCATGAGGCAAGCTAGCATGGGACATACATCTGGCTTTCGCTCTCGTTCTCCCAAAATACTAAATACACATACATACACAGATAGTTCTCATGTCCACGAGAACCATCAGCATAACTGAGGAAGCATACATGAAGCTGAAAAGCCTGAAAGCCTCGGAGAAGGAGAGCTTCTCGGATGTGATCCTGAAATACTACCCTGCCAGAAAGAAGCTCTCTGTTGTACTGGCTGAAATCGGCCTGAACCCAGATCTTGCAGATTCAATCGAGAGAGCATCCCAAGAGATGCGCCAGGCCAAAATGCGAGGTGCTGATCTTTGATTGTCCTAGACACCGCTTTTATTGTGGACCTATTGCGGGGCAGGCAAAAAGCTCAGGAGATGCTCTCCCGTCTTGAGGATGGCAACGAATCCGTTTGCACTACGTCAATAAATGTCCTGGAATTATACAGAGGCGTCTTCCTTTCAAAAAAAATCGATGAGAACCTCAGAATGTTGAGCGCAATGCTGGATCAGCTCTTAGTGCTCGACTTAAATGAAGATGCTTATGAGATCTTCGGTGCCCTCTCCGCCTGGCTCAGATCCTCCGGCAGGCCGGTGGGCGATCTTGATGAGGCCATAGCCGCCATTGCCCTGGCATATGGGGCAGGCGTTGTTAGCCGGGACCGACACTTTTTGCTTCTTCCTGGGCTGAGAGTTGTGGAATATTGAGTTATCAGGTTCGGCATTTGGCTAAGGCGAAATCGTCAAATAGTAATATCCTCATCTGAAATTGGGTTTCCAAGACTGTATTCTATAACTCGGGAGAGAATAATGATGAGATATTACGGGTTGCTGCTCAGCATAACGGTTGTCGCCTTCTTTCTGGCACAAACGGATGCAAAGCCAATTGATCCCCTCGATCCCAGCCGGCTGGGCGAATCGATGTCCATACAACCATCCCAGGAACCCGTCAGCTTGAATGTGACCGGCGCCTGGTCATTTGATCTTATGGGAAAAACCCCCGAGAAGGTGAAGCTGTACCTCACCCAGAACGAAGAGGCAATTTCCGGCAGCGGGATCATAACCCAGGGAAAGGAAAGCAAAAAGGTCATAGCAAGCGGCTGCATCTCCGGGGATAGGATGAGCCTGGCGGTAGCGCCGGAAGGATCCCTCGACCGGTACGGGCTCAATCTATCATTGTCCTCGCTGGCAGGCGGGACCTACACGGCCTGCCTGGCAGATGGCAGCTGCCGGTCGGGAAAGACAACGTTCACCGTCTTCGCGAACATATTCAAGGATGCAAACATTGATGAAGATGATACGGTTTTTGATGATCATCTGTCTGTTGCAATGCCATCTTAGCGCTGGGGAACCGGAGACGTAGCTAGGTACATTTAAGGAGCAAATGTTCCGGGGTAGGTAGCGGGGAGATGGAGGTGATCGCCATGCTGCCAGCTTTCAAGGCAAATTAATCAAAGTAGCTGATAGACTCAAGAAAGGGCAGAAGGATATAAAAAAGCCCATTTACCACAAGGATTGAAAAGAGACGACCAAGTCTGGACCAATTGGCTTTGTCATACTACGAAATATTATGAAGATAGTTTTTTATGGAACTAAATGGAATAACTAATTATGCCAGTTTGCCCTTCTTGCGGAAGGACGGTACTTGAAGATTGGAAGTACTGTTTCTATTGCAGCGAAGAGTTGATATCTCCAAAGAGCATGGGTTTTGCTTATGATCAGTTGTATGATCTAATGAAGCAAGAAGAAGCCAGAAGAGAATACCTGGATACAAAGGCAGGCATCTATATTGGATTATTGGGTTTGTCAGTTACAATTCTAACCGCTTTTGGAGGCATTATAACCATTCGGGGGGGCAAAATTCAGGAGATTAACGATAATAATGTTATATTTCCTCAGTATTTGCTCGTAATAATTTATGTTCTCTATTTCACGATAGTGATTCTATTCATTGCGGCGGTCATATTTGCATTTCGTGCATATGGAACAGGCTCGGCTTTGAGCATCGACTCCAATTCAGAGAAAGGTGCAATTCCCTTCATAAAGAAAGTATTTTACATAATAGGAAACCGGCTTATTCCCAGAGATGATTACGTATATAAGTGGATAGATAGGGATTTCATCGCTCAGAATAAAGATTGCAGTTTAGTTGACGTTCATAGGTGTTTGGCGGATCATATTAATAATGATGTACTTAAAATTAATTATTATTTAAATAACAAGAAGTCTAATAGGGTTATAAAATCATATGTAATAACAATCTTTGCGGTATTTACTTTATTAATATTAGTTATATTGATAGGAGCAATTGGAATTGGTTTACTATAGCAGGTGACGTTTCATGTGCAAGCATTGCGGCACAAACACTGGGAGAATTGGATTCTGTGTGTTGTGCAAAGATGAAATTTGTGCGGATTGTGCAAGTGAAGACAACAAAAGGGTTCATAGAGTGTGTTCAAAGAACACAATAGCAATTAAATGGGTCCAGACTGATAGCCCCTCTGCTCAAAATCGCATGGGTGTTAGAGGTATCCCTAAAGCTGCGGATCGTATCGAGAGGTAGCTATTGCACTGAATCATTATTAATAAATTTTTTATGTAGAGTTACGACTAAGGATTATGCCTGTAAATTCATCGATCTCAGATCATCCAATATCAGCATGGTGCAGAGTCTGGCGATAGGCCTTTCAGCAAAAAATGAATTATATGCCCCGCAGCAGATCTGGAGTATTGTGAGCATCTTCTCCCAGGCAAATTCCTTTTTCCTGCCTGTTTGACTATTCCTCGGCAGCTAGCTCCCCCAGCGCCTTCTCCGCCCGGCTGCGCCTCTCGGCCAGCCTCTGCTCTCCCTTTGCTATCCGCTCCCGCCTGTCCCTGACCATCCGTTTCGTCTCAGATGGCGCAGGCCCTCCAGTATTAGCCCGCAGGGCGACATTGCTCTTCGGGTCCAGCGCCCTTTCGAGGTCCGATTCTGAAAAGCCGCGCTCGCTGGCCCTGAAGCCTGCCAGCTCCAGGGCGATCCCGTCCAGCTCGGCGAGGCTCGGCCTGGTGCCTGAGGCGGCGATGCGGCCCACGATGCTGTGCGCCGTGCGGAAAGGCATGCCGGTGATTCTCACCAGCGAATCGGCAATCTCCGTGGCAGTGGAAAAGCCAGCGCCCGAGCTGGCAGCCAGCCGGGGCAGGTTGAACCGGAGCGATGAAACGCAGCCCTCCAGGATGCGCACCGTGCTTCTCGCCCAGTCCAGGCCGCGCCAGAGGTGAGGCGTTACCTCCTGCAGGTCGCGGTTGTAGCTCATGGGCAGTCCCTTGCAGATGGAAAGCGCAGCCATGAGGCTTCCCAGGACGGAACCCGTTTTTCCGCGGGCCAGCTCAGCAGTATCCGGATTCTTCTTCTGGGGCATGATGGAGCTGGTAGAAGCATATAGGTTATCCAGCTCAAGATAAGCGAATTCCGAGGTGGACCAGAGCACCAGCTCCTCAGCCAGGCGGCTGGCATTGACCATCAAGATGGAAAGGCAAGAGAGAACCTCCAGGATGAAGTCCCGGCTGGACACGGCATCCATGCTGTTTTCCACCAGTCCGTCAAAGCCTAAAAGCTGGGCCGTCCTCTGCCGGTCTATCTTAAAGCCGGTAGAGGCAAAGGCCGCCGCGCCCAGTGGGCTAAGATTTACCCTCTGGTAGGCATCCTCCAGACGGGACTGGTCTCTGCCGAGGGCATCGGCATGGGCCAGGAGATGATGAGCTAGCGTCGTGGGCTGGGCATGCTGGGTGTGAGTGAACCCGGGAATCACGGTCCCGGTATGCTCTTCCGCCAGCCGGACCAGCGTAGCCTGCAGGCTGAATAGCTCCTGCAAGAGGTCCAGCATCTGAGTGCGCAGAGCGAGACGGATGCAGGTCGCAACCTCGTCATTTCTGGAGCGACCGGTGTGCATCCTGCCGCCCTCCGGGCCCACGCGAGCCAGGACATAAGCCTCAATGGCCTCATGAACATCCTCGCCTGCGCCCAGAGACTGCGAGCCCTCTTTCATCAGGTCATCAAGAGCCTCAAGAATTCGGCAGCATACCTCTCCCGAGATCAGACCCTGCTCTCTGAGCATCGCCAGGTGGGCTCTGTCCACCAGCAAATCTGCAACGAATATGCGCTCGTCCGCCTCCCGGCTGGAGAGATAGTCCTGGACATCCTGTCGGCTTTCCCCAAGACGTTGATCACGAAACATGTTTGCTCATTCAGGTTGTGTAGTTGGCGTTTACATTCACATACTCATGGGTCAAATCGCAGCCAAAGCCGCGCGCAGAAGCGCTGCCCAGGGCAAGGTCGATATTGATGATGATAGTATCCCCTCGCATGATCTCCTTGGCCTGATCCAGAACCCCATCCACGATTCGGCCCTCTTCCACCAGGGAGACCTTCAGGCTTGTGCCATCTGGCCTCTTTCCTTCCAGGCCCAGGGTGACCCTGGTCGGGTCCATCTCCGCACCGGAATATCCCACCGCACAGATGATGCGCCCCCAGTTGGGGTCGGCGCCATAGACCGCCGTCTTGACAAGGCTGCTGCGAGAGACTGCTTTGGCTGCCAACCGGGCGTCTCCGACGCTCCGCGCCCCGCTGACGACCGTTTCAAAGTACTTGCTGGCCCCCTCGCCATCCCGAGCCATCATGCGGGCCAGCTCTGTGCAGACGTACCTCAGGGCGGCGCGGAAATCCTCCTCCTTAGCCTGGACTTTTCCAGTAGCGGTGAGGAGCACAGTGTCATTGGTGCTTGTGTCTCCGTCTACGGTGAGCATATTGAAGCTGTCTTGAACTGCATCGGCAAGGCATTCATGCAGCTTTGTCGCGGCAAAGTCCGCGTCCGTGTAGAGGAAGCAGAGCATAGTTGCAACATTCGGCTCGATCATTCCTGCCCCCTTGACGATACCTGCTACGCGCAGCCCTTCATGCTCCACAGCGATCTCCTTTACCCTGGTGTCTGTGGTCATGATGGCCCGCTCCGCTTCCTGGCTAGCCTCGCCGCTGCTGCGCAGCCTTCCTTTGGCCTGCTCGAATAGCTGGGTGATGAGCGGCAGGTCCATGTACCGCCCGATGACGCCTGTCGAGGCCACGCCAATCTTCTTCTCATCAGTTTCCAGAAATCCGGCCAAGAGTCGGGCCATTTCCCTGGCATCCTCAAGCCCGCGCTGGCCTGTGTAGGCATTGGCGCAGCCGCTGTTCGCGATAATGCCGTCCAGATGCCCCCCCGCCAGGTGTTCAGCCGTTACATCCAGCGGCGCAGCTCTCACCCTGTTGGTGGTGAACATGCCTGCAGCCGCACCGGAGGCGGCGATGAGCGCCAGGCCGTACTTTCCCTGGCGCACTCCCGCGGCGCGAACGCCGGTAATGGCGCAGATGCCGCCTTCAATCCTCTGCATGCTGCATCCCCAGGCCTGATATGATGTCCCCCCGGGTCACTATGCCTACCAGCCGACCGTTATCCACCACAGGCAGCCTGTTGATGCGATGGCGGGTCATTATGCCTGCCGCTTCCTCCACTGAGTCATCCGGCTCCACCTCATGCAGATTCTGGCTCATGATATCGCCCACCTTCTTCTTTGGAATCTCCTCCAGATTGGCGTGCATCTTTTCCCACTTAACCAGATCTCGGAAGGGAATCTCGAAGACCTCGAAGGGACTGGGCAGCCAAAGACCGCCCTCCTCATCATCCACAGATAATAGGCGCAAAAGGTCTGATTCCGATACCACGCCCACCAGCTTCTCTCCATCCAGAACCGGCATGCCGCTGATCTTATTTTCCCGCAGGAGTCTAGCTGCCTCGCTCACAGGAGCTTCCCCCTGAATGGTGACTGGCCTGACATTCATAACATCCTTGACTTTCATTATCCCTACCTCGATCTTGTCTAAACCTGTATTTTGTCTGCACCAGCATCCAGCAGATCATTTCAGGGCGCCATTCCTGGGAACCATAGCCCGGTCTTCTCATCAAGGCCAGCCATGAGGTTCATATTCTGGATGGCCTGGCCGGAAGCTCCCTTAACAAGATTATCTATAGCGGATATGACCACCAGTCGATCGCTGTCCTTCTCTGGCTCAAAGCTTATATCGCAGAAGTTGGAGCCGCGTACTGATGACAGCCTGGGAACGGCATCAGCCATGCGAACGAAGGGAGCGTTCTTATAAAACTCGCGATAGATCGAAGAGACCTGGCTCTTGTCCTGCAGAGTATCTTCAGAACCCTCGCGGGCGAAGACATGGGCGGTGGTGAGGATGCCCCTCACAGAGGGAATGACGTGGGGGGTGAAGTTCACCTTTATGCCCGGCGAGAGGCGGGATAGCTCCTGCTTGATCTCCGGAACGTGCCGGTGCGCTGTGAGCTTGTAAGGGATGACATTTTGGGACATGTTGGGATAGTGGGAGGTCTCAGTGGGCTCCATTCCGGCGCCGGATATGCCTGACTTGGAGTCGTAGACCACCCTCTCCACCAGACCGGCATTGGCCAGCGGAGCCACGGCAAGAGTGGCGCCGGTGGGATAGCATCCGGGATTGCCTACCAGCTTGGCCCGAGCCACCTCAGGATGAAGCTCAGGCATTCCGAAGACCGCCTCGCGGGGAGCGCGGTGCTTTGTGGCATAGGTCTTCTCGAAGACATCGGTAGGCAGACGGTAATCTGAAGACAGGTCGATGACTCTTGTTCCGGCATCAAGAAGCTCGGGCACCCAGTCCATGGCGGTACCATGGGGGACCGCGGTAAAGACAAAGTCGCAGCGCTCTGCAACCTCTTTGGCATTTAGCGCCTCAAAATTGAGAGAATAAATGCTCTTCAGGTGAGAATGAACGGCGGTGACGCTCTTTCCTGCCAGCTTCCGGGAGGTAACTGCAACTACCTTAACTTCGGGATGATTTGCAAGGAGACGCATTAGCTCCCCACCGGTGTAGCCCGAACCACCGACAATTCCTACATCTATCATAAAATCCCTCACGAAGCTAATGATATAAATTGGCCACGCCCTAGCGGCAGACGGAGGCAAAGAGCCGGTAAAGCCCGCTGGCAGCATTCTCAATTCTCTCTTTATCCTCCAGAGCTGTCAGCCATCTCTCTGGTATCCAGGATGGCCCGAGGGCTGCACCGAAGAGCGAGCCTGCGATGGAGGCAATGGAGTCTGTGTCTCCCCCGCTGCTGGCAGCGGCAATGAGAGCTTCTTTCGGCTCAAACTTGAGGAAGCAGTAGAAGGCAGCGGGCACGGTCTCCATTGCCAGAGGAGAGTTTCGGATCAGACCCAGGGCGTCTTCAGGCGGAAGGTCGAGCAGCGAGCCGACCCAAAGAAGCCTTTCGGCAAATTCAGCATCGAGGCGGCTGGCCTGAGAAGCGGCATTCCTGAAGACCAGCTCCTTGGGCAGGCCGGCGGCAGAGAGGGCCACCCCAACAGCTACTGCTACCGCACCGGCCCGAGCGGTGGCGGAGGCGTGGGTGGGCAGGCTCTGCAGATCGGCATAGCTCTTGACGACATTGATGTCCGGATGGTAGAGAAGGCCGATGGGCGCAGCCCTCATGGCAGCGCCGCAGGTGGGAATGGAAAGACCTGACTGCTGCCAGGGGGTTCCTGCGATCATGCTCTCTACGGCGGACCGGGTGACAAAGCCCACTCCCCGGTTGAGCCGCTCGTCCAGAGTCCAGGCTGTGCCCCAGGCGGTGAGCTTGCCGGCAAATCCATCCGGCGAAAAACCGGCCGACTCGATGATCGACTCGGCGAGCAGCAGCGTCTCTTCTGTGTCATCGGTGAACTGGCCGGCCAATAGACCGCTGTGAAAATGGCCATGTGGGGCCGCAACCATCTCGCTGACTATGCCGAATTTCTCTCTGATCTCCTGGGCGGTGTAACCCTCGGTGGGCATTCCCAGGGCATCGCCCACGGCCAGGCCCAGAAAGCAGCCACGGAAGCGGTCCAATAGATCCATATGCAGGTGTGAAGCGGCCTGGAACTAAAAACCATCGGAGAGCCTGCGGGAGAAGATCGGCCGGGAAGAGACTGGAAGAGATTGGAATAGACTGTAAGGGACGAGCAGAAGGGTTATTGCCAGCTCATTGCATAGAATACTCGTGTACCCTAATCAAAAACATCACTCCAGGCCTCACCTCCAGGCCTGGGAAAAGGATTACATCAGCCGGGGCCGGCTTTGGGGCGGAGCCGTGGTGGATCTGCCCGCCGTACCAGAGGGCTCCCTCGTCCTGGAGTTGGGCTGTGGTGATGGCAAGACCCTTGTCGCTCTGCCCGGCGGATGCCGTGTGGTCGCTCTGGATGTCTCTTCTAAGGCGCTGCGTCTCGCTCGCAGCGTCCGGGCCGATGCAGCATTCATCCAGGCAGACGCCGGCTGCCTGCCCCTTCGGGATAGCAGCTTTGATGCCGTCTTTGCCTTTCATGTGGCCAGCCATCTGCTGGCCGATGCTCGCCGCGCCCTCGCCGCCGAAGCAGCGCGCGTGCTCAAGCCCGGAGGTCGTCTCTTCTTTCGGGATTTCAGCGATCGGGATATGCGAGCCGGAGGGGGGGTGGAGGTTGAGCCAGCAACTTTCCGGCGGGGCAGCGGCATTTTCACTCACTACTTCACGGAAGATGAGGCAGTGGCTCTATTCTGCGGCCTCCGACTGGCGTCCGTCGGCACTCACTGCTGGAAGATGCGCATAAAAGGGGAGGACCATCTGCGCGCCGAGGTGCAGGCAGCTTTCCTCAAGAGCTGATGTCTGGGAACGAGAATCGTCCGGGCACGAAGTTGGTCGCGTCCGCTTCTTGAAGTTCAACCTCTTGAATGGTGTAGTTTGTATCGTCGGTCTCGAAGACCATGGGTGGAAATAGAACATGATTGTACACTTTTTCGAAATCTCCTGCGCTGGAGTTCCATCCGCTGCCAATGGTGAAATAGAGGCTATATTCTCCATCTTTTAAGCCGTCGATCTCCAGAGCATCCTTGGTCCGGAGGTAGACTGCTACCTTGGGCTTATCCCACCTGTCGGTAAGCACAGCCACTGTGTCCATGGTCCAGTTATTATAGATGACCAGCAATCCGTCCCCGTTTCGAATCGTATCGCGGATGATGGTGCCGGTCTCCGGACGGGCGGCAGACTGGGCCGTGGTGATAAAGGCGCCAACGAGCAGGACAACGATCAGGCAGGCAACTGTCAATCGCATGAGATTCCTTCCGTGGGCTAGGATGTACTTTCTGGTATTTATATTTTTGATCGGGTTATTAGCATTCTGTTTGGATTACTGCAAGCTTCCGGCGTCAAAGCATCGATTTCTAACGCCCGGCCGGGCCCGCTCGCGCGCGGGTGTGTGGGAGCGGCTCTGGGCAGGCGGCAGCAGGCCTGCAGCCGTCTTCGTCAGGCTCAAGGAAGAGCACAATCTTTCGCCCTCAAGCGCAGATATTTATTTGATGCCGCCATCAAGTTAGCTATGAGACAGGTGATTCTCACTCCCGGAGAAGATGGCTACTGGGTAGCAGAAGTCCCAAGCCTTCCAGGCTGCATTAGCCAGGGAAAGACCAGGGAAGAAGCTCTTACGAATATCAGGGAAGCAATTGATGGTTACATTGCCGCCTTGAAAGATGATGGCCTTATTGTGCCTGTTGACCACTTCGATGTTCTTGTGGCCGTTGTATGAATAAGCTGCCTGTTGTCTCGGGCAAAGAATGCATAGCCGCTCTTGAAAAAGCGATGTTTTATGTCAAGAGACGCGAGAGCAGCCATGTTATCCTGAGGCGGGATGATCCCTTTGCCCAGGTAGTCGTCCCCGATCACAGAGAGATTGATCGGGGGACATTGAGGGCCATCATCAGGCAAACCGGTCTATCGGTAGACGAGTTTATGTTGCTGCTTTAGCATTCTGTTTGAAATTGCCGCAATTTGGCGGCAACATGGAATCGATCTCGCAAGCCCGGCAGGGCCCGCTCGCGCGCGGGTGTGTGGGAGCGGCTCTGGGCAGGCGGCAGCAGGCCTGCGGGCGGGAACAGGGCGCAAGGATGGCAAGGTCGTAGGATTCCGGTTAGTTCGTTTGTTCCGTTGGCTTCTGTCCGCAGAAATATATATTATTAATTATATAATTACTCGCAGGTGAAGCTTAAACTTGAATCGTTAACTTTAACGAATTAGATGGCGCAGTCACTCCCCCTCCACCTTCTTCTTCCTCTCCGCCGCCTCCTTTGCCGCTTTCTCCCTGCCCAGCACCCGCGCCACAGCCTCGATCGCTTCCAGGTAGCGCACCATCTGATCCAGCCAGTTGATGAGATCTCCCTGGTAGGCGTACATACCGTATTTGTCGCTGAAGTGGCCGATGATCTCCTCCGGGCTTTTGCCCTCCGCCCGCAGATCCAGGATCTTCAGAGATATGCTCTTTTGCAGGCAGCCGCAGTACGGAGCCTCGTCGCAGGTGCAGCGCAAAAAATCCCGCGCGAAGTCCAGGCAGTACCTCTGCAGCTTGCCGTCCAGCTCCCTAAGATCAGCGCTGCTCAGTAGGTCCAGAAACGAGCCGTGCAGCGCCCTCTGAGAGATCTGCATGTGCAGCTTCGTGCTGATCCGCTCCGAGTACTTCAGGTACAGCGCCTCAAAGCTCTCCAGCATCACCGCCGCCTCTGCTGGGCTCTCGCCTTTGCCCATAGAGCGCACGATGCTCTCCACCTGCTCAGGAGCGAGGAAATGGGCCGCCGCCGCTTCCCCGAGCCGCGTGGGAGCAATTCCTTTCAGCAGGCCCGCCTTCTCCAGAGCGGCAAGCGTGCTGTTCAGGTCGTCAAGGCCCAGGGTGAGGGCATGCAGCCTCTCCAGCTCCGCCCTGCTGTGCGCCGCTACGGCATTGGCCAGAACCTCCTCCTGCTGCTGAGCCTCCGAGAACTCCGGAGCCACATCTTCCATCTGGCCGTTGAGCAGAGCGAGGGCCACCTCGTCCTCCGACTCGCCCCGGCCTGAGGAGAACCTCCGGCCAGGCTCGGCCAGGATGTAGACCAGGCCTCTGTCATGATAGCCAGGCCTGCCGGCGCGGCCCAGCATCTGGTTGAACTCATGCACATTCAGCCACTCGATACCCATCGCAAGAGACTCGAAGACCACCTGCGATGCAGGAAAATCAACCCCCGCCGCAAGAGCCGCAGTGGTGACCACAGTGTGAATCTTGCCCTGGCCGAAGAGCTCCTCAATTCTCTTTCTCTCCGGATACTGCAGTCCCGCATGATAGGCCGCCGCTCCGGGGATGGCATCGGCGAGGTTGTAGCAGTTCTTTCTGGAGTTGGTGAAGATTATGGTCTGACCGCGGTAGCCGGTCGACGAAGTCAGAGCCTGCGCCTCTTTGGATAGCTGGCGCAGCAGCTTGCGCTTCTCAGGCCCGGAGGAGAAGATGAGATGCCGCTCGATGGGCACTGGCCGCACCTCATACTCGACCAGGGTGGCGCCGAGCCGTTTGGCTAGGGCGGCGGGGTTTCCCACCGTCGCAGAGAGAAAGATGAACTGGGCGCTCGGGGCGGCATTTTTCAGCCGGGCGATCATCCCCGCCAGCCTGTGCCCACGCTCTGCGTCCTCTAGCATATGGACCTCGTCGATCACCACCGTGCCGACCTTTCCCAGGCTCTTCTTGGTGCGAATGACCTGGTCTATCCCCTCGTAGGTGCCGGCGATGATGTCTGCCTGAAGGCTCTGGGGAATATTGCGGCCCTTGCCTAGACGGATGCGGCTCACTCCGATCCGAATGGAGGTCTGGAAGCCCAGCTCCCGGTAGGCGTTGAGCTGATCGTACTTCTGGTTGGCCAGAGCCACGAGCGGCACCAGAAAAAGCAGCTTTCCCCTGTTCTCCAGCAGATTCTTGATCCCGGCCATCTCGCCAACCAGGCTCTTGCCCGTAGCGGTAGCTGAGACGACCAGCTGGTTTCGCCCGTCCAATAGGCCCGCCTTCACCGACCTGGACTGAACCGGCAGAAGACGGGTTAACCTCTTTTGAAGAATCTCCCGGAGGGGCTTGGGCAGAGCAATAGCCTCCAGAGACAAAGTGGGCTCCTCTTTGCTGGCGGGGATAGTGTCAAAGTGGGTCAGCTCCGGCTCCAGCCTCTGCAATGAGAGCAGGCCAACCACATCGTCCAGGCAGCGCCTTTTCTTCAGAATCCTGGCCAGATGGGCCTTGGCAGCCCGGCCCAGGCCGCGGAAATCGGCTTCACGAAGCAGCTCTGCAGCGGCACAGTTCTCGCATATTCGCCTTCCCTTGTAGGTTATGGCGTTCTGCTCAACGTAGGTGACCTTCCTCTGCCCCAGGCAATGATTGCAGACCTGAACGAACCTGTATCTCAGTTGATAAGATTCTAGAAGCTCTATGAACTTCTTTTCCATTGAGGCGTCGCCGCGGGCAAGATAAATCGCCCCTGCCTTGCGCAGCATCCGCAAAGCGTCCTCCGGGGGAAGAAATTTTTCTGCCTCTTCATCCCTTTTGACCAGGAATTTAAAGGCCCTCGGCCCCTGGGGCATATCCTTCAGGCGCAGATAGCCCTCAAAAAGAACCTTGCTGCCACTCTGCGGCAACAGCAGTATGCGGGACCGGTCCGCCTGAGCCAGAACCTGAAAAGTCATCCTGAAAATTTTTATCCTAATGTGAGGTCAACAAGCTCGTACTTCAAGCCCTCTGACTCCAGGCGGGTGAGAATTCCCGGAATCTGCTCATCTACACTGACGATCACAGAACTGATCCCATGGTATGCCGCCTCTACTGCAAACTCCTTGGCTCCCCAGATGATATCCGGCTCGCGGCCGACCTTGCGCAGCGCTACCAATGCCTCGATGCCAAGGCATCCTACCTTCCCTGCTTTGGCAAGCTCTCGCCGCAGCGCCTCCAGGTCGACTCTGCTCGACCCTCCGTTCTGCACTCGCGGCACCTTGCAGAGGATGATCCTCCCTTCCTCCAGGCTTATCAATCCCCGCAGGTCCGATATGCCCACATCCTCTCCCTCCGATGCCTCGGCAATCACAATGCCGCTTGCCTCTATGCCTTCTTTGTTGTTGGCATAAAGCAGTCCACCGCGCATCTCCAGGGATACTCTGTCGCCTTCCGCCAGATTCGCTTCAGCGATAGCCGACCAAACAGATACATGGCTGATGATCTCCTCCATCACCACTCTCGCATAGCGCTTCAGCTCAGCCGCGCTCTCCAGCAGCCACTCCACGCCTTCTTTGGTGATTCGATATCGCATCCGGCCGTCGGTGGTCACCAGTCCGTCTGCCACCAGCTCTTTGATGTACTCGGATATGGCCTGGGGTGTCACGCCCATGCTCTCAGCTACCTCTTTTTGCCTAAGGTTAGGCTGATGGGCGGCTATTTCCACCAGAATCTGGAAACGAGAGCTTTCCCGTTTGCTCTGCAGGACGTTGGTCATCAGAAATCCTCAACGTAAGGCTCAATGCGCTGGCCTCTCACTGCCAATCCTTCCGCCCTCTTGGCCACGCCGCGAATAAATATCTGGCTCAGTCCCAGCTCTCTTGAAAGATTGGATAGACTGTTATTGCCGCCATTGACCATCTTTTGCAATTTTTCGATCACATTGCGCAGCTCCTCGTCTGACATGAAGGTGAGGCTGATCAGCTCGCTTAGATCTTCCATGGTTGCCCCGAAGTTTGCCTGCACCCGTGAGTACGTAGAATGGTATTCCTTTTCGGGGCTAGCGCCTGGCTCTGGCACCCTCCACTTGGTCTCGATCAGGCCGCTCTTTCGCAGCAAGGCCACGCTTCTATGAACGCTTGCTTCGTCGCCGATAAGCCCAGTCAGCTCGCGCTCAGTACGCCATTCTCGACTCAATTCGTCAAAGATCTTCTTGTGGACATCGGAGCCGAAGGCCTGCAACAAAGGGACCAGATCTGATGGATCGTTGATGATCCGAGTTCTCTTTCCAGTCACAAAGAACCTCACATTAGTTTTATCCCTCAAATTTGATAAAGCTTTTGAAGAAAGCTCTTCAAATCAGCCTTACCGTCTCCAGATTCATGGGTGCCATGGTCGGTATCCTGTACCTCTTGTAAATGGAGCTTGCCAGATCGAGGCAGTTGCTCTCTTCGCCGTGGTTGGTGAGGACCCTTCCGGGTTTGGGGTAAATGCGGCGCATATACTCCATGAGCTGCTGGCGATCAGAGTGCCCAGAGAAGCCGTCTACCGTGGTAACCTCAAGATTGATCTTCACGGTCTGGGTCTTGCCCTCAACGGATAGCGGCAATTCCTTCCATCCCTTTTGAATGCGCCGGCCTAAAGTCCCTTCTGCCTGGTATCCTACAATTACCAGTGTATTCTTCTCATCAGGTCCCAGGCGTTTAAGATACTCCAGGACAGGCCCGCCGTTGAGCATTCCGCTGGTGGCGAGTATCACACAGGGCGGTCCTTCAATTATCTCCGTCCTCTGTTTAGCAGTCTCCACCTTCACAAAACACTGGGCCAGGAATGGATTGATTCCTTTATGGAATATAAGGTCCCTTAGATCGTTATTGAGGTACTCGGGATAGGTGGTGTGAATTGCAGTTGCCTCGTATATCATGCCGTCCAGACAGACCGGCACTTCGTCTATGACCTTCTTTCGTATGGCTTCCTCCAGGACAACCATTACCTCCTGGCTGCGGCCCACAGAGAAGGCGGGAATGATGATCTTGCCGCCCCTGCCGATGGTCTCTTTGACCACGTTCATCAGGGATACTTCTGCTTCTTTGCGGGATGGTTGAATGCTGTTTGTTCCACCATAGGTAGCCTCGGTCACCAGGGTCTCCAGTCTTGGGAAATTGCATACTGCGGGATCGAAGAGCCTGGTTCGTTCGAACTTCTGGTCTCCGGTAAAGGCTACATTGTAAAGGCCGTCTCCGATATGAAAGTGGGCTATGGAAGAGCCCAGGATGTGCCCGGCATTGTGCATAGTCAATTTGGTGTCGGGTGCAATATCGGTTACATCTCCATAGTTGAGGGTAATGGTATGCTTAAGAGCCTCGCGAACCATTGCAGAATCATAGGGCAGTCTCTTTCCCTCGCGTCCGGCTATCTCAATATAGTCCAGCTGCAAGAGGACAGCCAGATCCCTGGTAGGCGGAGTGCAGTAAATCGGCCCTTCGTAGCCGTATTTGTAGAGCATGGGAACGAGGCCTGCATGGTCCAGATGGGCATGGGTCAGGACCACGGCATCGATCTGGTTAAGAGGATAGACCTCAGGGACATAGAGGAAGGGGGTAGCCGAGTCGTCGGATCCCACGTTCACGCCGCAGTCGATGATGATGCGCGATTCAGGCGTGGAGAGAAGCATGCAGCTTCTGCCTACCTCACGGCAGCCTCCAAGAGTGGTGACCCTGATCCATTGGTCCTTGGATGCTATGTCCCGGTGAATCTTCCTGCCCACCGTGCGCAATATGGTCTTTCTCTCCGTCTGAACGCTCCGCAGATAATCCTTTATGTTGGCGATGGTCGTAGAGCGCACGGGTGGAGTGCGGACCACTTTAGGCGTCCAGCCGATGAGCTTGGTTATTTCTCGAAGGGTTGCGCCGTGGCGGCCTATAACCAGACCGGGTTTTTCCGCTTCGATCTGCACCTCTCCGGTCTCACCGTCAAAGAAATAGTTGGTGAGGACAGCTTCCTTGGGAACGACCTCCTGGATCCTGGTTATGGATATCTCAGGTTCAGCCAGCACCTTCAGGTCAGGGCGTACCACTACTCGTTTGCGAAGCTCTTTGGCCAGATTGCGAATGATATCGCCATCGTCCGCCAGCTTCTTGGGGTCGTCGGTGTAAATGACCAGCTCCGGTCCCTCGAATTCCAGTCCCGTGACATTTATGTCCGGAGGTAACTTGCTCTGCACCTTGCGCTTGAGCTCAAAAAGCACTTCTTCTACAGACAATAGAACACATCCAAAAAAGATTAAATTAGCTTCATAATCTCTGAATACTCAGGCTCGCCTACCTCCTGGTATTTATCTGTGATTTTGACGAGCTCGATTTTATCGCCTGAAGCTGAATCGCGCTTCATGGCATTGTGAATTGCCTTGGCAGCCAGCACGGTTCCATCTTCAATGCTTATGCCGGGCTTGTACATGGCTTCCAGCACACCGTAGGCTATCGGGGATCCCGAGCCTGTGGCTACAACCTTGCGCTCCTCGATCTGGCCGCCCAATGCATCCAGCGAATAGATCTTGGGGCCGTATCGGTCCACGCCGCCCATGATCAATTGAACCATGAATGGATAGTAGCGACGGGATGAGAGAATATTGGAGAGCATCGATGTTATGGCTTTGACCGTCATATTCTCGCCTCTTTGCATCTTGTAGAGGCGGGCCTCGACCTGAACCATTCGGACAAGCGACTGGGCATCGCCCACCACTCCTGCCGTAGTCAGACCAACCAGATCATCGACCTGATAGATCTTCTTAGCGCTGCTGCTGGCTATGAAGCTGCCCATGGTAGCACGGCTCTCCGATGCAAGGACTACACCTCCATCGCAGAGTACACCTACCGTGGTTGTACCTTTGAACACCTCGACCATCTAATTACCTCAACTAAAATCAGAAAACGGACAACATGCTTTTTACTTATGCAATATAAATACTTTCCGCCGATCACCCCTCAGAACTCTGGGAAATATGAAATAGCTGTCCGTACAAGTTGAAGGATGTGAGAGACAGTCTCGGCCTAGCCACCTTTGTGCAAAGATACTACATCGATCCCATAATCTACGATACGAGCTACAACCCTGTAGATACTATTACCTGGGCGATAATCCTGGGCCTGGCCATAATCTGCCTGCTGAAATTGCTGGGCCGCCTGAGGATATCGATGGACGAGCAGCTGCTGCTCTCCACCCTGCCCTACATTCTGGCCGGATCAAGCCTGAGGGTGATTGAGGACGCAAATTTGGTGGCCTCTCCCTGGAGATATCTCCTGATCACGCCGCTCATCTTCTTCCTGGTCTTTTTTGTGACCGCTGCCGTTTTGATCATGTCCCGCAGAGTCTGGGGAGAGGAATATCATAAAAAATACGCAGCCATCGGCTTTCTCTGGACCGGATGCAATTTGGCTGTCCTGTCCACGGTCGGACTTGAGAATGCCTGGGTAATTCTCGCCGTCTTCCTCTTGGGCACAGCTTTTGCAGGAGGCGTGATCCTTTGCGGGCGGTATCTATCTGCCCGGAGCCTGCCGGCGCTCAAAATTCTGGACGGGAGATTCAATCAGATGATCATCTGCGCCCATATGCTGGATGCCAGCTCAACTTTCATCGGAGTGGACTGGTTTGACTACTACGAGAAGCATGTCGTTCCCACGTTTTTCATAAACCTGGTGGGTACGGCTGCGATTATGTATCCTCTCAAGCTGCTCGTTCTTCTGCCCGTGCTCTACTTGGTCGATAGATCGATGCAGGAGCCATCCATGCGAAATCTGACCAGGCTGGCACTGGTCACTCTGGGCCTGGCGCCGGCGGTCAGGAACACGCTGAGGCTGGCTCTGGGGGTGTGAAATGGAAAGTCTATCATGCTCAACTGATCCTTCTCCAATCGTTTCTGCCGCCGGATACGGTTCCTTTCACCGGTGCTTCTCCTTTGGGCAGGTAGAGGGTGAAGGTTCCAGATGTGCTGTTTCCGTCAGCGCTGTTGAGAGTCATTCGATAGAGGTAGGCGCTGTCCAGAGTTACGACATTGAGGATCATGGCGTTTCCTTCCAGAAGTGAGCCCTCTGCAGCGGCCATCTGCCGGATCAAGCCCTGTTTGAATGTGCCTGTGCCGAAGAGAGCTGCTTCAGATTGGTGCAGTTGCAGATCAACATCGCCAATGGGGATGGATTTCATATCTCTTAGCTCCAGGCTCCAGTTGCCAGCCAGATTGCGGCCGTAGGTCTGCAGGCCGGGCCGGGCTGTGCCTCCTGTCTTTGCCAGGTATTCTGCAGTGTGCTCCGGATCGGATATCTTCATTCCTTCCAGGGACAGGTCCATGCCCTCCGGTTCTATTACTATCGGCGTGGGTGAAGCGCAGGCAGCAAAGATAATGCAGGCAATTGCCGCCAGCATTAACATGAATTCACTAAAATTGAGCATCTATTTTCCCAGTATCCTGCTATGTGCCTCTCGAAACTTCTGATCTCTCATCTGACATGAGCACCGACCCTGGAACCATGAATAGTGAGTCATCTCCCTCCAGATCTCCTTCAGGCTCTTGTCTTTGATATTTCCGAAGGACAGCGGCATGTAGGCGCAGGGCAATGCCTCCCCGGCTCCGTCCACATGAATCCATCTCCTCCCGGCAAAGCATCCGAACATCTCCGGACCGAGCAGATAGGGCAGAGCCGTGACCCTCGGTCCCGCGGATCTGTTCTTTTCCTTGTGGAAGCGCTCAAGCCTTGCCACGTCTTCGTCGGTTAGAACCTCATCCTCATGCGACGCCCAGCGGCCCACAGCCACGATCTCGTAAAAAGAGAGTTCGTGAACGCCCAATTCTGCAGCCAGAGAAAAAGCGTCCTCCAGATGATCGATGTTGTGCGGGGATGTCACCATGAAGAGATCGACCAGCAGTCCCGCAGCCAGGGCATTTTTCACGCCGTCGAGGGCATCTCTGAAGGCTCCCTCGCGGCCCCGCACTCGGTCGTGCTCTTTTTCAAAGGGGCTATCGATGCTGATTCGCACCGCATAAAGTCCGGCCTGCTTTAGCTCCTTTGCTCTCTCTGCGGAGAGATGGTAGCCGCTGGTAAATGAGGTGGCGATGGCCCTCTCGTCCACGGAGGAGACCAGGTCGGGAAGGTCCTTTCTCAGCATGGGCTCGCCCCCATCGAAGGTTATGAGATAAGAGCCCATATCCAGAGCCTGGGATATGGCATCTCTTATCACCGCGCTCTCCAAAATATCTCCCTGGCGGGATGGGGCGCTGCAATGGATGCAGTCGTTGGGGCAGGCCCTCATGATGGCTATGGAAAACTGATCCGGCACTGGACGGCGGGTTAAAGACGCCACCTGGGCGGAGAGCATGCGGTCGAATGCAATGCTCGGCGCGGGCGGAACCCAGGTGGAGAATATGAATTTGTCCGGGCCGCTGCTTATCGGCTTCTCATCGATGAAGATTTCATTGATCCTGTCCATGACCGGTTTGGCTAAAGGTGCCAGCGCTCCCTGGGCGGTCAGACGAATGCCCCTTCCTTCCGCGGAGGCCTCGATTCTCAGCAGAGGCTTTTTTGCAATCTGCATCTCTCTAGTCCCCGGCGCGTCATCTCATCTACGATGCACTCCAGGCGAGATAACATCTCCTGGCTCCCCGTCGAGAGAGAAAGCTCTTTTTTTGCCAGGATGCTGTGGTCCTCAATGACCTTGATGCACATCTGCCTTGCGGTTTCGTCCTCATGCTGTCTGCTGTATATAATGGGAAGAGTGACGGAGGTCTTCTCAGAGGATTTTCCCTGATCCAGACCAAGGAATTCCTCCAGGTCGTCCAGCACCTGATAGCTCAGACCCAGGTGCATTCCATAGCTCTCAAGCCTTGCCACATCCTCCTCACCGGCTCCGGCGATCAGCCCACCCATCTTTGCGGACGCGGAAAAGAGGGAGGCGGTCTTTTTGGAGATGCACTGGTAATAATCGTCCTGAGAGGTGGCGTAAGATAGATCCATCAGCTCCCCCTCCGACATATCCATGCAGGCTGAGGCGAAGGTGCTGATAACCGGCGGGCTGTAGTGGGATATCAGCTCTATGGATCTGGATATCAGCCAGTCGCCGGCGAGGAGAGAAGCATCCGGTCCAAAACGCTGCAATGCACTCTGCGATCCCCTTCTTTCCAGACCCTGGTCGAGGATATCGTCATGAACCAGGGATGCGGCGTGAACCAACTCTATGGCCATAGCAGCATTCAAGGCCGAAGCAGCGCTCTCGCCCATGGCCTGTGCCGAAAAGATCAAGATAAGGGGCCGAACTCTCTTTCCTGGCGAAGAGAGGGTATAGCCGATTATCTCTCCCAGAGGAGAATTGGGCAGGCTTCTTACAAGCTCGGCGAGTTGCTTATTTATGAGGTTGTATTCATCCCAGCCGGAGAACATCAAATGAGGTTACTGCCGGCCTGGCTATTTAGCTTTTGCTAATGGCAATATTTTGATTAGTGACCGATGCAGAGCGAAAGGCCGACAATTTTCACTTGCGATATCCAATGCTGATGCGCCCGGATGCCGCATCTTTTTCCAGAATGCTGCTCGAAGTTGAATCTCTCTTCGCCACGGTGGAATTGGTGACTCCCGGAACAACACGAGATGTGGTATTGACCAGTACCCCATTAGACGTGGTATTTTCCATTATGAAACGAGAGGTGGAATTTAGCGGTCCTCCTGGGTATATGGTAGAGTCATTAATTGCAGCTGATGAGGAATTGGCCGGAACCGCAAGGTATACAGACGTGTCCTTTGCAGCATCTGATGTGGATCTGCTCCTTTTTGCACCTAATTGGGATATCTCCCTTATCTTATCGGATGAAGGTGTGACTTTTGCAGCATCAGATGATGATGCGCCTTTTTTCACACCCAACATGGGCGTCTCTCTTATCTTGTCTGATACGGGTGTGACTTTTGATGCAATAGAAGCGGACGAGTCCTTTTCCGCAAAAGTAGCAGACGATTCCTTTTCCGCAATAGTAGCGGACGAGTCCTTTGCTGCAGTTGATGAGGAGTTGATTGGCGC
>MVRL01000196.1 GCA_002067705.1 Methanosaeta sp. PtaU1.Bin112 | reverse complement strand
CTCTGCTCTATCTGGTTGCGTTCGGCTGGGGGCTGGGCAGGGGAATAAACCTCAATGGAATGAGCTATCTCCAGTTCGTGATACCGGGCATCATCGCCCTCACCGCCATGACCACCAGCTTCAACGGCGCCAGCACAAGGCTGAATGTCGATCGCCTCTACTACAAGAGCTTTGATGAGTGCCTCATGGTCCCAATTGGGCTGCCGTCCATGCTCCTCGGAAAGGCGATGATTGGGGTGGTAAGGGGCCTGTTGAGTTCCTTCGCGTTCATCGCCGTGGCCATGCTCATTGCGCCGGCTATCCACGTCGGGCTGCCTTTTCTGGCGGGCCTTCTCCTCACCTGCCTGACATTTGCCTTTCTGGGTGTTTTGGCAGCGTTGCTGGCAAGGTCTCATGAGGACATGGCCACCTTCGGAAGCCTGATTCTGATGCCCATGACATTTCTGGGCGGAACCTTCTTCTCCCTCTCTCAGCTTCCCGCAGGGCTGAAGTATGCCCTCTATGTTCTGCCGCTCACTCATGCCAGCACATTCCTGCGAGCTGCAGCCCTCGACCAGTCCCTGCCCTGGGCCTCTCTGCTTGTGCTTGCCATCTTCTTTGCAGCGTTTCTTGGTGGTGGAATGTGGGCCCTGAGGAAGATAAGCATCTGAAAAGGGCCTGGATATGTAGATTTGCTTCAGATAATGATTTCGATGGAATCATCGAGGTGAGAATCCTAAACCAATCGCTGTATAGGATGCCTCTCGCTGGTGGCTATATCCAGGTCGCGCACTGCCTCCGCGATGAGGATGTCGGCCAACGCTGCCGCGGGGAATATGATCTCCGCGCTCTCGATGGGGCCATAGAGCAGGAAATCGGCGGCCGCCAGAAGCTGCATGGCGGATGCTGCTGCATCGCAGCCCTTTCTGATCATCGTCTCTTTTTTTCGCAGCCAGGGCCAGGAGGATACTGCATTGTGAATTCCCGACCCTACCGGCAGGCCCAGGCGGGCCTTGGCAGCCACGGAAAAGCGCAGCGCAGAACCGGCTCCATTTCCCAGGGGCAGCACCGCCGGATCTATGAGCAGATTTCGTAGACCCATTTCATGGGCCGCAGTCAGCAGGCCCTTCTCGCACACACTTCCTCCTCCCTCCAGGATGGCCAGTGAGCCGTCAACGCCCGGCTGAGACGGATTATAGGCTAAAATGATGGCTGAGTCGACCTCCGACTCTGCCAGGGCCTGGGCCTCCTTTTCATCTGTGGCCAGGCTGATGCTGTTGTAGATCGCTTTGTCTGCAAGACCGTTCTCCGATACCAGGAGCGCCGCAGCAGAGCGCGTGGCAGCATCTGCGGAATCTATGATGAACGGGCCGCTCCAAATCTGTTCCGCGAAATCGAGATATCTTTCAAATGCCGCTATGCTCCGCGCATAGAGGTGTAGCACTGAGGGGCATTCCGTCTCCTCGGACAGCTCTGCCTGACGGGAGACCAGCTTCTCGGCAGCTGTCCTGTCAAATATGCCCCGTTCTTCATCCGCGATGATCTTCTGGCCCTGATAGAAGATGGTGCCGCATAGGACCGAAGGCAGCTGACCGCACTGGCCGCCAATTTTCACGCCTGCGACATTCACGATGGATTGCTCTTTGCTGAATCGAAACAACTCTCATCCCTCTGCATCGGCCTTCGCCGCAATCTCTTCTGTAACAATCCAGGCGGATGCATCCATGACCACCCTGCTGCCAAGGGATATGTCTCCCTGGCCAAATGAGATCCGCCTCGATGCAACAATTCTCTTTATCACCTGGAAGGGCTTGCTTGGATATGGCTGGCAATATCGGTCATACCTGCGAATCAGCTCTTCGATCTGCTGAATGTCTTCCAGACCGATACAATTCACCAGCTGCACCTGCTGCTGAAAGCGCTCGATGGCTCCTGCAGGCAGATTCTGGATGAAAGGTATGGCTCCCATTGATCCGATTATTCTGCCCTGCTCATCTATGCCATTTCTGTGCAGCGCCAGAATAGTATTGCCGGGAAGATGGCCCTTCGACTCCACCCCGCAGAGGATAAGGATTCTTATATTGCAGTTGGATATCACGTTGGCCACAATCTTCTCAACGCCAAGATTCTCAGTCTTGCACTGACCGCAGATGGCAGCGCCCTTTGGATAGATTGGACTTGCTAAGGTTACCACTGCTACACCACAGGTCGCAGTGCCTACCAGATAGTCGCCGCGCACAGGTGGCCAGGGATCTTCATAGCCCGGCTTAATGCTATTTGACTCATCTGACATTTAAACGCTCCCATCGCTGTCTTCAAAGACGGATCGACATTTATTTTTTTCCAGTCTCTTATTCGTCATCGTTATCTATTAATGACAAATCTGAAATATTGAAATATGATTACTAGCTCATTGATCTTAGCATCATGCGGAAATCTCTTGCACCAGTATTGCCAAGCGAATGGTGGCGCAAAAATGGCCTCATACAAAGAAAAGATCCTGAATGTCATTGGCGAAGCCGAAGTAGGTCTCACCACGGTTGATGTGGCCAAGAAAGCAGGCGTAAGCAAGACTACGGTGATCAAATACCTCTCCGTGCTCAGCTCTGAAGGCTTGGTGGAATTCGTAGAGGTAGGTCCATCTAAACTCTGGAGAAGCAGAAGAACGGGCATAAAGCAGAAGGAAGAGAAAGTACAAACATTGAATCAAACATTGAATGTGGAGGCGCTACCAAAAGTGGATATCGATTTCTGCAGCGACGAGGACAATGCCATTTGCTTTTCATTTCAAGTGAACCTGGACCAGATAATCGCACTACTGAAGCGTGCCGACAAACGAATGTGCAAAAATGATGATCTATTAATTGAGGACTGAATATATGCCCGGCTCCCCGCAAGCATCAACACCTAGTGAGATCAAAGATTTTTTTACGGTTGAAAGCGGCCAGACTCTCCTGATCAAAGGATTGCCTGGAACCGGCAAGACGACTTTAGCCCTGGAGATCATGAAGAGCTTATGCGAGGACAGAAATGGAATGTATATTTCCACCCGCATCGATCCGCGCCGGCTCTATGCCACCAACCCCTGGGTGAAAGAGGTTGTCCCCCCTAAAAATGTGGTCAATGCCACCCAGAGCAAGCTCTTGGAAAGCCTGAAAGGTGTTGGAAAAGATCTATCCAATTATTATGCCGTTTTAGATTTCTTTAAAGTATTCTTTGACGAGGCTGAGGAGATGGACAATCCCATGATCATCATCGATAGCTGGGATGCGGTCCTGAATTATACCGCTCACCTCATCGGCGACAGCCAACACAGCTTCGAGCAGAATATCTGCGAATTTGCCAGGGATCTGGATACACATCTTATCTTTGTCTCTGAATTTTCCTCTGTCATGCCTCTGGACTACATCGTGGACGGTGTGGTGACTATGGAGCAGTTTCGCCTGCCCGGCTACGCTGAGGGGAGCATGAGGAGCCGTTATGTTCGGCAGATCAAATTGGATAAGCTGCGGGGAGTTGAGATCGGCCAAAAGACCTATACCGTCACATTGCACAATGGACGATTTCGGTTCTTTGAGCCTTACCGGGAACATAAGGATGCAAGAATTGCCAGCGATGGCGTGAGGGTTCCCGATCCCAAAGCTGACCGCATCTCCACAGGCATTCCTGACCTGGATATCATCACCGGCGGTCTGAAGTACGGCTCCTGCAATGTACTGGAGATAGACCACGGTGTTGGAAAAAGGTACTACCAGATTCTGACCGCCCTTGCCTCTAACGCAATCAAGAACGGCAGAGGGGTTTTCATTCTGCCCAGCATCGGCTACCAGCTGAGCACGCGCGACATCTTTGTGCCTGCCAATGTCGTTGTCTCTTCTCCGGAGGGAGAAGACCCGGTTGCATGGGGCGAAGAGCTGCAGGAGAAATGGGATGCCTTGCGAGAGAGAACTGGCCGGCCCATACTGAATATCATCGGCCTGGACTCTATTGAGTTCGCCTTCGGATATAAGGCAGTGCTCAATCTGGTCAACCTGATGATCAGCAACTGGAAGGAGACAAACGACATAAATTTGCTTGTTGTAAAGAGCGGCCAGGAGAGCATGAATATGGCCGTCCATACTGCGGATGCTTATCTGCTGGTAAACGAATTGAACGGCGGCCTCTGTCTTTTCGGAATCATTCCCAGAACTGAGCCCTACTACATGCTCCTGGAAGATCGAAACAGGATCAGCCTGACGCCAATAGTCTAGAAATAGCGCTATTTTTTCCAGGTTTCCGGCAAGAACATCAGTATAACCGGAAGGATTTCCAGACGCCCAAGATACATGCAGAAGAGCCCCAGAGCTCTTCCCGCCGGAGAGATCGCTGTAAAGTCGAGTGCCACTACACCAAAGCCCGGACCGACAACACCGAGGCAGCTCGCCGCAGCGGAGATGGCGGAGAGGGCATTAAATTGAGGGTTTGCTCCCTCTGTTATGGCAAAAGCCAGGGTTGCGAATATAAATGTCAAGAGGTAGAGCTGGACAAACAGCAACACGGATTTTATGGTATTCTCTTTTATAATCTTATTGCCCACCTTTATAGCCATAACCGCCCTGGGATGAAGGCTTCGAATCAGCTCATTGTAGGTGTGTTTCAGGACAATTAGGACCCTTCCTGCTTTTATTCCTCCGCCAGTAGATCCCGTGCAGCCTCCTATCAGCATCAGAAGTATCAATGTGATCTTGGCTGCCAGAGACCAGGCATCATAATCGAAGTTGTTTACAAATCCCGTTGTGGTCATGGTGGAAACGACTTGAAAGATGGAGGAACGAAGCTCTTTATCAAAATATCCGGGTATCCTGCCCCATATCATCAGAATCGATATCGATATACTCATTATCAGGATATAAAATCTGAACTCAGAATCCTGAAGGAGGTTTTTCGGGTCTCTCTTGAGCATTATCTGGTGGTAAATAATAAAATTTGTGCCTCCCAGCAGAAGGAAGACGCAAACTATGAACTCCACTAAAACGCTATTGTATTTTGCAATGCTGTAGGCAACGGGAGAAAAACCACCGGTAGCAATGCTGGCAAATGAGGTACAAAGAGAGTCATAAAGCGGCAATCCGGCGGCTACGAGCAGCAGAGCTTCAAGACCCGCCAGTCCCAGGTATATGCCCCAGAAGGTCTTGGCGGTGTTTTTTACTCTGGGAGTTATGGCTTCTTTCGTAAGGCCAAGGCCTTCCACGGAATATAGCTCTCTGCCGGCAACTCCTAGATTGGGCAGTATCGCGATAAAGAGCAGTACAATACCCAAACCGCCCAGTAGTTGAGTAAAGGACCTCCAGAAGAGAAGGCCATAGTAGGTTCCCTTAACGGCAAGCATCTCCTTGAGATCCAGGGTTATGCCGAATTGAAGCGAGACCGCATCGGTAGGTGACCAATGGATCAGATAGCTTGCCGCTCGATCTGCCAGCGCATAAGCGAGGCTGCTTTCCACAAGATCATGGTTTAAGATCCAGTAGCCCTGGGAATTGTATTCGCTGAGGATGGTGGCCCCAGCGGTTGTAAATCCCGACATCGATTCAAAAAAGGAATCTATTGGACTTAATCCCAGGAATGCATAGGGGAGCGCGCCCAGAAGTGCTGCTAAAAGCCAGGCCAGAGAGACGGTAGCAAAAGCCTCTCTGTGGCCCATAGTTGAATTGTCGCCGGAATGATCGCCAGAATGTTTCAGGCTGAGGCCTATTATAATGGCAGTTAAAGAGCTGAGACCAAAGGCGGTCACGCCCAGTGGCTCTTTATATATGGCAGAGACGATGCCAGGTATTACCATTATTGTCCCGATCAGGATGGCCAGCAAGCCCAGGGTCTTGAGAATAATCCTTATCTTCATCTCAATTAACCAATTGCATACTATTTGCGATAGCCAATGCTGACGCGCCCCGATGAAGCGTCCTTCTCCAGAACACTGCCCTTTTTAGAGTTTCCTACTGCAAAGCTGGACTGGAAACCGCCGATCAGGGATGAATTGGATGATTGCTCGGCCAAAGCCATCTCTTCTGTCTGCTCTGCTTTTTCCAGCATGGCGATTAGCTGATCTCTCATCTCTCCCGGTGGAAAAACGGGTGGAGGCTTCCACCAGGTGGATGAATCGAATTCATTATTTGGGTCGTCATTTTGCCTGGCATGGCCTTCTTCCACGAGAAGCCTGTTCACGGGCGGCCAGACCGGACGGTATTCCGAATCCATGAGATAAATGACGCAGATGAGCTGGTTCCATTCGTTGCGCGTGCTGTTGTTATCATTAATATCCAAGTATACCATTTTATTTTTGAGCAGAGATAGGGCATATTTCTGAGAGGCTTTTCCCTGAGTGGTTACGGTTGAGGGCGCCTCTATATCGGCCAGCTTGATGCTGTCGATAGCATTTGTTCTCGCGTCAGCTATCAGCATCTCTATGCCCAGTGAATCGCCACTGATCACGCTTACCACGCGTCCGATAGCCTCGTCGGGCAGCCCGGATGTCTCGGGCAAAAATACCAATGCCATTAACGAGATCATTAAGACCAACTGATGCCTCATGACACTCCTTGGTTTTCCTGCGGCCTTAAAATTTATAATGGTTCCCCTCGGCAGGACAGGCATTTTGTCGAGAGTCGATAGACTTTCCTGCTGCAAGTCAGGATATTCGTGCGAATATTAAAGAAGACTTCTTTCGCAGCTGTCTCTAAATGAACAGTGCATGCATCTCTGTTTATGGTTGTGCGCTCTCTTTGGGCAGCTGCGTCCTATCGTCTTCTTCATCTCATCTACTGTTTCCCGCAGATCGGAGCGCAGGGTTTTGTCGAAATTGATTTTATGCTGCACTCCATCGGAATAGACAAGCACCCCATAGGGCACAGGCCGATGATAGTTCTCCTCCACCAGATAGCAGTATGCCGCCAATTGCATTATGTGGTTTTTATAGGGCTCCTTGGCCCGGCCGCTCTTAATCTCCACCGGGATCAAGCTTCGACCTTTGCCTTTAACAATGTAGTCCGGCTTGCCGCTGATTGCCATCTTTCTGGAATGCAGGACCTTTGCCGGGCGATCCAGGTCTGAGTAGATCACCTCTCCGTCTGGGATTCCATAGGCCCTGCGCATGTTTCTTGCTGAGGACGACTCTCTCCTTGACAAAAATTGCAGTGAAGCAGATGAAATCAAAAGGCATAAAATCAAAACAATTATAATCAGATATATGTCCATAAGACCCATCCCGCGAGCAATAGGGCGGTGATCAGAGAGAGATAGCCCAGCAATCGGAACCATCCTGCCGCTCGTTCTCTTCTATAGAGAAGCGTGAGCCTGCCGCCCGCTCGTTCATGCATGTCGATTCCTCTCTTCAGCCCAAACGATTGAGGTGGCACTCCTTTCCTCTTCAGATACCAGGAGACGGGGCAGTAAACGTATTGCGATATCTCTGATGCCGATATTGCCTCGTTTTCATTTTTGCGTTTTAGCATAATTATTTTATCAAGGACCTGATTAGAGATAAAGCTATCATTGAGGATGCCTCTCACCTTAAATTTGCTGGAATTCTATTGTAGCTGGGCCTTTGACATAAAAAAATTAAACATACAGATATATTCCTGGCAAAAAAACGGTTAATCAGATCCTCACCTGCATATCGATGAAGAATCTGAGACTGTCATTGTCAGCGGTCCTGAGTCTGATTTCCGGAAAGAGCGAAACCTCATGGTTCTTGTTTAGCGTTATGGCATTGTCCTTATTATCCATGGTGATGACGCCGCCATTGGCATCGATGGACCTGACGAGCATCTTGCCAAAAGACATATCCGGGACTACCGAGATCGGTTTTTCGGATATCTGCCAGACCCCATCAACAATGGCCTCAGACTTTCTGCCGTCGCTCACCGCATCTTTGAAGTGAACGGCAATCGTCACAAGTCCATTCTGATCTCCCACATTCGTCCGGTAGTAGTAGGTCTTGTCTGCTATAGTAGCGTATTCATTTCCGGGTGCAATGATCTTTGAGTGAACAAGCTCTCCATCCCTGGATAGCTCCAGAAGGGCTCTTCCACTCTCATCAATTCCCTTCAGCAAAAGCCTGTAGCCCTCCTCCAGATCCAAAAAGTCGCCTTTGGCGAGCACTGTCTTTTCGCTGCTATCCAGCAATATCTTCTCGAGCTGCTCGCTGGCGAGGGAGTTTTCGTCTATCGATACTCGGTAGAGCATATCCTGGCCCAGATCTTCTGTTGAGCTGTATCCTGCGAAGCATGGCTCCCCCATAAAGCCGATTATTCTGTACTTCCCCCAATCCTGAAATTGCAGCTCTGCTATCTGAGCTGTGGTCTGGTAGATGATGCCATTGGGATAATCGCCGCTCAGCCGGTTGCCCTCGGTTAGAGTCGTGGTCAGAGTTTCTGTGCCCAGGTCCCTGTCGGCATCGTAGTAGAAGCCGGCAAAGTTCTGCGGATTCCAGGTGAAGGATCCATCCTCCAGATTATCGTTATCGTCCACAGCACCCGCGATGCTTCCCCGTATATGATATATTCCGGGCTGTGTGACCTGCCGGCAGAGATAAAGCCTCAGGGCATCATTGTTTGCGGTCTTGAGATGAATATCACCCATGAGCGTCACATCGCTATTCTTTAGCAAAGCTATGGGCTGGCCGGCATTGTTCATGATGATGGTTCCTGCTATTGCATCAACTTCCGCAACAGTCATCTTGCCGAATTTAGTTTCCTTTTTTACGGCAGTGGACTCCTCTGATATCTGCCAGATTCCGTCAACGGTAATGGCTGCATTCTCTGTATCATTGTAGGCATTTTTTATATGGATCGCAATGGTAACCAAGCCTTTCTGATTGCCGAGATCCTTCTTGTAGGTGTAGGTCTTATCGGAATAGGTTGCGTCATCCTTGCTGGGGTAGGCAGAACTGGAATCGACCACGACACCGTCTTTTTGCAGCTCCAGGTCAACCCGATGATATCTGTTGTCTATGGTCTTAAAGCCGAGCTGATAGCCTTCTTGGAGATCGAGCGGCTTATCCTGCGTGACGACTGACTCTGAATTGTCATCCATTAGAATCCTTTGAAGCTGGCCCTTGTCAAGAGAGTTGGGATCGTCAGATCGTATCAATGGAATCTGCGTCCACTGAGATAGACCGGTATCGTTGACGTAACCTGCAAAATACTTCTCCCCCATGAATCCGATGAGATTGTAGCTGCCGAATTCACTTAGCTTGAACGCACTCTGCGAGGCAGTCGTCGAATAAACGATTCCATATGGCGCCTCCCCGCTTAGATCGTTGCCATCTGTGATGGATACCGTAAATTGCTCTGTGCCGATATCCTTCTTTGGATCATAATAAAAACCAGGAAAATTCTGAGGGTTCCAGGTAAAGCTATCATCCACGAGATTGCTGACGCCATTCATTGTCCCGGCCACTTCGCTTCTTATATCCAGCTTTTCGGCTGCATGCGCAGATAGTACCAATAGCAAAGCAGCAACAGCAATTGCAAAAATCATTCTCATATTCGCGACCTCCGATAATTTCCTCTGGCAGACTGAATTCCATCATCCCTAGAATTGTCTGTCTTCAGTTCCTTATGGGCCCCTTCCTCTGGCTCAGGGCGATTTCACATGAATCTGCGGTCGAATTGAATAAACTTTCCGTTAAGAATCGCACCAGGTTCTCTCTATAGATCAAACCGAATATCAATTGGGGCGACAGATCTTGCCGGCATCCTTTTCCTTGGCTTGCTCTTTAGGCCTGGACTTGCCATTAGGCTTGGTGATGAAGTAAGTATAGCCCTTAAGCGCTTTGTTCAGTTGGGATTCGATCTGCTCCAGCTCCCTCTTGGGTATGCTCAAATGCTTGTCAACGCAGCGATCCATGATCTCCCAGATGTAGTCCTTTGTCTCATAGTTAAAGAAGTCGAGGAGCTTTCGGCAGGTGTCTCCCTCCACCTTCTGGCAGATGTACCAATCGTCGCCGTCGGCCATGACATGTACCTCATGAGCGCAGCCGAGCAGGTTATGAAAGTCGCCCAGCGTGTCCTGGTAGGCACCCAGAAGGAAAATGCCCAGATAGTAATTTTCGTTCTCCCGAAGGGTATGCATATCCAGGTACTCCAGCCCCTCGCTGTCTCCAGCATAGCGCTTGATCTCTCCGTCCGAGTCGCAGGTGATATCCACAATCCGCCCTCTCTCCCCTGGCATCTCATTGAGGCGATGCAAAGGAATTGTCGGAAAGATCTGCTCTACACCCCACATATCAGGTACCGATTGAAAGAGGGAGAAATTGCCTATGTACTTCTGGCTGACCAGCTTCTTCAGCTCCTGAAACTCATCGGAATCGTCCTCGGCCTGCTTGGCGAGGACCGCCGCCTTCTTGCAGACCATCCAGAAGAGACTCTCGCCTTTAGCTCGCTCTTCCAGCCCAATATTGCCCAGGTTGAAAGAGTCATAAAGCTCGTCACGATACTGCAATGCATCATGATAATGTTCCTTGTAGTTGTCGATGTTGATCTCTTTAAACGCGCTGCACAGGTCGTCGATCTGGATTGGGTCCTCCTCTTTGGGTGTGCGCATCAGGGAGTTTTTAGCATTCTTTTTGCCTATGATCTTGAAGATGAGCATGCTGTGATAGGCGGCGATTGCCCTGCCGCTCTCCGAGACGATGGTCGGACATGGCACATCCTCGTCGTCACAGATCTTCTGCACCGTATAGACCACGTCGTTGGCATATTCGCGCAGAGTATAGTTGGCGCTGGATGGTGTGGCCGTGTTGGAGCCGTTGTAGTCCACAGAAAGACCTCCTCCAACATTGAGATACTCGATGCTCGCCATCTTGCGCGCCTTGGCATAAATGCGAGCTGCTTCGTTCATGGCATTTTTAATGGTTCTGATATCCGTGATCTGTGATCCGATGTGAAAGTGAATCATCTTCAAGCTGTCCATGATCCCCTTTTCTCGAAGTATGTTCATCAACTCCAGTGCCTCGCTGGTGGACAGACCGAACTTGGCCGACTCGCCACCAGATTCAACCCAGCGGCCAGAGCCGCGAGCAAAGAGCTTGACTCTCATGCCCACGCGAGGGGTGATGCCCATCTGCTCGGCATACTTCAGGATATCATAAATCTCCTCAAAGAGATCAACAACAATCACTATATTATTAGCATTATGAATGCTCAGAGCGAGGCGCAGATAATCCTCATCCTTATAGCCGTTGCAGATGAGAAGCGCTTCCCTGGGCAGACCCAGGGATAGAGCCGCCAGAAGCTCTGCCTTGGTGCCAACCTCCAGGCCTATCCCGTGTTTGGCTCCGTATTTGATGATGTACTCGATTACCTCTTTTCTCTGATTGACCTTCATGGGGAAGATGGGCTGATAGGTCCCTTTGTAAGAGAATTCGGCAATGGACGACTGAAATGCGCCGGTGATCTCATTGATCCGATCCTCCAGGATCTGGGGAAAGCGCAAGAGAACGGGAAACTCGAGATCGCTCGATCTCTCGATCTCCTCAATGAGGTCCATGATATCCACAGATTTTGCAGGATCCTTGTTAGGTAATATGATAATGTCTCCAGATTCATTAACTGAAAAATAGCCATTGCCCCAATTCTCTATACCGTAGAGCTCCAAGGAATCTTCCGCTTTCCACATCTCACTCAGCCTTCCCCATGAAAACTTCCGTTTCTCCAGCCCAGATCATCTTGCATAGAAGTTTGCTAAGGGGTGCTTTTTGGTATATAAAGATTGATGCGATGGACAATCTTTAAGACGTATCCAGACCGAAGATGGTTGAGAAGAAACCTTGAGGGATGGAATGGATCACGCTCATGATTTTGTCTGCAAAGGCGAGAAGATAAGGACGACAATACCCATGAGAGAGAGGGGAGTTGCCGATCTGGTAGATGATATGGGTAAGATGGGCTTTCAGGGAGGCCAGCTAGGCGCATCTCTGAGCGTCTGGAAGCGGATGCTTGATGAGGATGTAACCATATTCCTGGGTCTCGCCGGCGCCATGGTTCCCGCAGGCCTGGGAGAGTTCATTGCTTATCTTTTGCGAGAGAGAAAGGTGGACTGCCTGGTGAGCACGGGTGCCAACCTCTTTCATGACCTGTGCGAAGGGCTGGGCATTGTTCATTACCAGGGCAGTGCCTGTGCTGATGATGCTTATCTCAATGAATGCAAGATTGATAGAATATACGATGTTTTTGTATCAGAGATCGAGCTTCACAAGGCCGATAACCACATATCCGACTTTGTGAAGAGGCTCGACCCGGCTGTCCGCTACTCCTCACGAGAGCTGATGTACATGGTGGGTGAGGGCCTGCCCGATACCACCATCCTCGGAGCGGCTCATAAGTCCGGAGTGCCCATATTCGTGCCGGCCCTGGGAGACAGCTCTTGGGGAATAGGCATGGTCATGGCTCTGCGCGAAGGACATAGGATTATGGTCGATGGCATCAAAGATGTAGATGAGATCACTCAGATGGTGGAAAAGTCCACCCAGACGGGTGTGATTTACATCGGCGGAGGCGTTCCCAAGAACTTCATCCAGCAGACCGAGGTAATAGCGGAATTGATAGGAAATTACTCCGGAGGCCATAGCTATGCCATCCAGTACACTACAGATGCTCCCCATTGGGGCGGCCTGTCCGGCTGCACCTTTGATGAAGCCGTCTCCTGGGGCAAGGTCAAGAAGGAGGCAAGCAAAGTCCAGGTCTTTTCCGATGCAACCATTACTGTGCCACTCGTGGTGCAGGCTCTGCGAGAATCGGGCCACCCGCGAAAGAGCGTTCCTTTCTTTCACTGGAAGGATGACGGACTAGCTCTGAAGCGCAAAAAAATGTGAATTCCGATCGAATCTGCAGTTGCTGTGCTGCAAAGCGTGCTTCTCTGAGCCGCATTGCCGCTTACCTTTTTTTAGATAAGTTAAATTCTAAATAAATTATCTCTCATCCAATTTCATATGCTATTGAATTTTGCCTAATATAAAATAAATTTTCGGCCAAAGTTATATATATCAGCATGCTCAAATATTCATCACATAAGGGAAATAGAAATAAGGGGATTTATTATGCACAAGGGGTGGAGATTTCCTATTCCTGGGGCAATGCTCAAGATGACATTGCTCATAATGCTGCTCGCGACTGCTGCATCTTGCAGTCAAGAGCAATGTAGCGATGGCGACCAAAACTGCAAGCCTATGTGGAGTCTGCTGGCTAAAGACGAAGCTGCTCTCACTCAGGATTCAGAAGGCTTTATAGATGATGTCATCAGCCCGAATGCAATTGACACCTCGATGATTGCCTTTGAGTTCCAGAATCAATCGGCTTCGCCAGAGATTCAGGATATTGTAGCACGAAACGATTCTACGGTGATCATTGAGCTTTCTGCCAATGATATAAACAACGATCTGCTCAGCTATGATATCATCAGCATTCCTCTTCATGGAAATGTCAGCGGAACGGCACCCAATATCGTCTATAGGCCAGATGCCGGATATACTGGCAAGGATTCATTTGCAGTCAGAGCATCCAGCGCATCGGGGACAGAAAAAAATATTACGGTTTCCATTGATGTGGTTTCACTGCCTCACCCTTCAATAGTGATTATTCGCAGACCAAATGATGGAGAGGTATTGGCAGCCCCTCCCGGCCAGCAGAGTGTGATTATACCCGTTATCGCCACATCTACGGGTGATGCAAAGTCAATCAATTTCTATGATTATGCTTCACTAATCGGATCTGGCAACTGTGAGGATGCCAGTGGACGCTGTCCGGTCACGATATTTCACGAGTTCTTTGTAGGCACTCATGTCCTGACAGCAAGGGCTGTCTCTGCTAAGGACGGAAATAGCTGTCCATCAATTCCGGTTGTCATAACCGTCAATCCTTCACAGCCGGTCGTGAGGATTACCAGTCCACTTTCCGGCCAAATATTCACCTCCCCAGAAGATATCACAATCACCGCGGAGGTAACTGACAGCAATCCTGTAAGCAGTGTCGAGTTTTATGCAAATTCCCAAAAGATCTGGAGCACAACAGAGAGCGGTCCGATTCACACTTATGTCTGGAAAGGTGCAACGCCAGGAGTCTACAACATTGTGGTAAAAGCCATAGAAAATCCAAGCACCATTTCGGTATCCAAAGCTGTGCTTATTATCGTAGTGCCTGAAAAGCCCTTGAGCAAATCCGACCTCGCTCTAACCATGAGCTCCACTTCAAATCCGGCACCTTTGGGCGGATTCTTTAATTACATACTGACTGTGACCAACAGAGGGCCCGACAGCGCAACCGATGTTACGGTGCAGGATTATCTGCCGCCGGAATTGAAGTACATCTCCTCTAAGCCCAGCCAGGGAGTTTATGATCCGAACTCAGAGATCTGGAGGCTGGGGGGCTTGATCAAATATCGCAGTGCTAGACTGGTCCTTAATGTGCAGGTTCTACCGACAGCGCCCTTGGGCCAGGTAGCTAATACTGGATACGTTTACGGAGCAGAGAGAGATCCGGACAACTCAAATAACCATGCTATAGTGTATACAAAAATAGAAGAGAGCTGGGCGACATCATCTGATGCAAATGCCACAGCGTTTGCCGTCCCTGATGTCGGTTCTGCAGAAGCAGCGGTTCCGGAAGCAAATGCCACCGAGGTTGCATCTTCTGAGGTCAGTTCCACAGGAGCAGCGGTTCCGGA
>MVRL01000195.1 GCA_002067705.1 Methanosaeta sp. PtaU1.Bin112 | reverse complement strand
GATGCATTCGATGGTCTTGGATGTGCTCATAATTTGCCCATGGATCTATTTAGCTTGCCGGCTTAAATACTCTTCTCGCTCAAGGCTTCGTGAGATACCCCAGGCACATAGGCCATAACTAATTCTCGCTTCCATCACTCTTATAACATTGCTGGTATCAATTCATGGATTCAGAGCCATTCACGACATATTTTCCCAGATAAATTGACCGTGCTTCATCCATCAGGGAGTTTTCTCTCCTCCTCCCACATAGCCTTGCTAGCCTATGCACCTTACCTGGTGATAAGATTTTCTTTTAAATTGGATATGCGCATTATCGGGGGAGACATTTTTGAGAGCTTTATCCACTGTATTACAGGCTATCGGAGCGCTTGGATTCCGTCGGAACTTTTTGATTTAGTCAAGTTCATTGGTCAGGACTATACATTATGAAGGATATTGTGCTATAATGTTAATATATGTTCTATTTAGCCTAACTTTTTATCGATCCAAGATGAATCGAAAGTCAAAAGATACAACTTGGTGATATGAATGAAAATGAATCGTCCAGTCGCGGCGTTTTTGTATGCTCACGTAATCCTTTTCGTCCTGCTATCATCTACAGGGCTGGGTAACGAAAACGTCACAGATTCTGTGAAGTTCGTGGTGATCAGCGACCTTCATTTGGGGCTCAATGAGACAGAGAACACCTACAAAATGTTCCACTATAACGATCAGATCCTGGGAGATATTATAGATGATATCAATTCCATGGGAGATGTGGACTTCGTTATCGTCTCCGGTGATCTGACTAAAGACTCAGAACCTTACAACCATCAGAGGGTTCTGGAGCAGCTGAACGGCCTCAATATACCCTACTATATAGTTCCTGGAAACCACGATGTGTTCAAGGAAGGTCTGCCTGCAGAGAACTGGCCTATCGAAAAGATAGTTGAGTATTACCCCATGCCTTGGCATGAAGGCAATTTCTGGTACAGTGTGGACCCTGTGCAAGGCGTTCACCTTGTTGCACTGGACTCCTCCTCTAATGAAAACCATTCTGCTGACTGGGGTGGCGTTATATCTCAGGAACAGTTGGACTGGTTTGAACAGGACCTGGCAGATAACGAGGAAAAACCACGATAGTAGTCGTGCATCACGCTTTAAATCAGCATGAAGGTGTATCCGATCCTCTCTACTACTGTGATAATGCTGAAGCTGTTAAAGAAATCATGAAATCTCATGATGCCAAGCTGGCCATCTCTGGTCATATTCACATCACAGACATTGCTGAAGAGGATGGGTTATACGAGGTAAGCTGTCCCGCCACTTGCAGTTACCCCTGTGCATACACCGTATGCGAGCTATCAGGGTCTGAATTTACAGTCGAAGTCATTTGGTATGATAACGAGACTGTGAGAGACGTGGCCAAACAGGAATTCATCGATGCGGGAAAGGACGTGGCTCAGGCTGAGGGCGAGCCATCTGACAGAAACGCGGTGTTGAATATAGGAGCCATTATGATCTCACCAGCCATTACCGAGGAGAAGCTAGTGATAGCCCACCGGGGTGCCAGCGGCTACCTGCCCGAGCACACTCTGGAGGCCTATGCCTTGGCCTATGGAATGGGAGCCGATTACATAGAGCCCGACCTGGTGCTGACCAAGGATGGAGTATTCATATGTCTGCACGACATCCATCTGGAGAGCACCACCAATGTGGAAGAGGTCTTCCCCGACAGGGCGAGAGAAGATGGACGCTGGTATGCTGCCGACTTCACCCTCTCAGAGATAAAGCAGCTCAAGGTCCACGAGAGGACCAACACAGACAGCACGGCGGTCTTTGCCGGTAGGTTCCCCCAGAACAACTCCGATTTTGAGGTACCCACCTTCGCAGAGATACTCGAGCTCATTCAGGGCCTCAACAAGGCTACCGGCAGGAACGTGGGGATCTATCCGGAGATCAAGAGCCCCACATGGCACGCTGCCGAGGGGCTCCCCATGGAGGAGAAGCTGCTGGATCTCCTGGCCCAGTATGGTTACGAGGGCCCAAACGCCAGAATATACGTCCAGTCTTCTGAGAACCACTCTTTGAGAATGATGAGAGACGATCTGGGCACCAAGCTTCCTTTGGTACAGCTGGTGGACACCGGAAACAACAGCGATACCGGTGAGAATTACAGCTCCATGATAACTCAGGAAGGCTTGAAGGAGATCGCCACCTTTGCCGATGGCGTTGGCCCGTATAAGATGTACATCGAGGCCAACCCCGAGCTGGTTCAGTGGGCCCACGACGATGGTCTCCAGGTCCACACCTGGACGATGCGCGCCGACAGCCTGCCTGAGAAATATTCGGACTTCACCGAAGAGCTGAACCAGTTCTACTTTGTATACGGAGTGGATGGGCTCTTCACCGACTTCACAGACAGGGCGGTTGCGTTCCTGCAGTCAGCAAATTGATCCTGGATTGGATCATCTTCGGCTTGGCTGAGGCCAATGCTTGAGATAATCCCAGCCAACTCTTTTTCCGGCACCTATCATTCGGCATCGGCCAAAAGCTTTCTACAAAAGCCGCCCTGGTCAGGACGGCAAAATCCGATGACGATGACTGGTTATTGTTCGATCTGCCAGGCCGGCGATCAGGTCATACAATATATCCATGGGAGGCTCATCGGAATAGACTGCTTCCCCTGTCAGGGGATCGATATAGGAA
>MVRL01000194.1 GCA_002067705.1 Methanosaeta sp. PtaU1.Bin112 | reverse complement strand
GACGGTGAGCAGCCTGGTCAAGGAGAAGAAGATCTCCGCAGTGATGGCCATCCATGACCTCAACTTAGCCTCCCGATTCTCAGATAAGCTGGTAATGCTCAAGGACGGAAAGGTCTATGCCGCAGGAGAGCCGAAGGCGCTTCTCAATGAGGTCAATATCGGCCAGGTCTATGGCATAGAGGCCATGGTAATGAACGCTATGGGACGGCCTTATGTGGTGCCACTGCGCTCGCTGACAGAAGCGGCTGTGTGCGATTAGCTGCATCCAGCCGGAAAGGACTTCCACCCATTTTTTTTAGGTTGCAGCCTGCAGACGGGGGAAGCCTGGATGACACAAACCTTTATGTATTGCAGATGTCGAAATTTGCTTAATGGCCTTTCCCTTTGCAGACATTCCTGAGTTCTCCTCCCAATTGACCGGACGAGGTCCTGCAGAGGATATTATATCAATAATAAAATACGTATATATACGTTATATTGGAAGCGCTCTGGCAGAGAACATATGGTACATTATATCGACCATCATATCCATATCTATAATTATCATCTTAACTATTTTAATCGCCCGGCTGGTCAATGGTCTGCTGGAGAAGCAGATCCCTAAAATTATGGAATCCAGCCGGCTTGGCAAAGAGTTTGATGAGACCTCCCATGCCATGACCCGCAGGCTCATCGTCGCGGCGATATATTCCATCGGCTTTTTAATGACCATACTCCTGATCCCCTCCCTGAACAGAATTGCCATCGCCATGCTGGCCGGCGCTGGTGTGGCAACCCTGGCCATTGGTTTTGCCGCCCAGGACTCCCTGTCCAATATAATATCCGGGATCTTCCTGGCGATCTTCAAGCCCATGCGCATTGGCGACTATGTCGACTTCAAGGGCGAGTACGGCCATATCGAGGATATAACCCTGCGCCATACGATAATATGCACCTGGGATGAGCGGAGGGTAATTGTCCCAAACAAGATTATGGGTTCTGACTCTATTGTGAACTGGAGCATCAACAATCCTGAGATCATCTGGCCGGTGAATTTCGGCATAGGCTACTCTTCAGATATCGATAAGGCCAGGAGCATCATCATAGAGGAAACCAAAAGACATCCCCATGTATTGAAGGATAAAGAGATCAATGTCCGCCTCACTGAGCTGGGAGACTTTGCCGTTAATCTGCGCCTGACCTTTTATGTTCCCAGCAGGGGGATGGCATATGATACCGGGTGCGACATAAGGGAAGCAGTCAAAAAACGGTTTGATGCAGAGGGAATTGAGATTCCGTATCCATATCAGAATGTCATAATCATGAAGCAGCCGGTCGATGCATCATCTTGTCCAGGACCGGAGAATGATCACTCTCAGGAAGAGGAGCAAGCCAATTAATCTAAATATAATGCATAAATAATGCATTTCGCATGAACCGAGTAGTGCATTTTGAGATACAGGCAGAGAATCCCGAGAGAGCAGCGAGCTTCTACCGGGAGGTCTTCGGCTGGCAGATCAATGAATGGCTGATCCCAAAAGTGAAGATCAAGGATGAGAATCGTTACTGGCAGGTGACGACCGGCTCAGAGACCGAGCCAGGCATCAACGGCGGACTCGTCTTCCGCCGCGGTCCCGCTCCGGCAGAGGGACAATCGGTCAACTCATTTGTCTGCACAATAGAAGTTCCTGACCTTGACGAGCATATCGACCGAGTTATTCGGGCAGGGGGAAGGGTTGCAGTCCCTAAAATGGCGATAGCTGGGGTGGGCTGGCTGGCCTACTGCCTGGATAGCGAGAAGAACATCTTCGGCATGATGCAGATGGACGAGAAGGCGCAATAGGACAGAGATATTTTTGAAATATGATAGATACGGACCTCTCCATTATCTTATTCTTGCAGGGCCAGGACTGGGCCACCCCCATAATGAGATTGGCCTCCTCATTGGGATCGCTGGAGTTCATGCTCCTTTCCATGCCCTTCCTGTACTGGTGCTGGGATGCAAAGCAAGGCTTTATGATAGGGCTGATGCTGGTCACGAGCCATGGGCTGAATGCCGTCCTGAAGATCGCCCTGCACTGCCCCCGGCCATACTGGGTCGATCCCAATGTCCAGGCCTGGAGCACTGAACCCTCCTTTGGCATGCCCTCCGGGCACTCCCAGAATGCCGTCTCCATCTGGGGCCTGACCGCTCAGCTCATCCACAAGCGCTGGACGTATCTCCTGGCCGCCGTCACCTGCCTTTTCATCGGCCTCTCTCGAGCGTATCTGGGGGTCCACTTCATGGGAGATGTGCTTGCAGGCTGGGGCGTGGGCGCAGTGCTTCTGGGCTCATCCATTAAGGCAATGCCAGTTATGGAGGAGAAGATCGGAAAAATGGATCTTAAAGGACAGATCCTGCTCGCAACCCTGGCATCTCTTGCTATCATCGCCCTTTATCTCCTGAGCCTGGCCGGCACGGGTGCCTGGCAGATGCCCTCTGCCTGGGAGGCCAATGCTCTGGCCGCAACTGGAGAGCCCATCGATCCATTCCGCCCGGTTGATGCATTCTGTGCTGCGGGGATGATGCTTGGTATCTCTTCCGGCTATGCTATTTTAAAGAGGAGAGGAGGCTTCTTGGCAGACGGCCCACTATCCAGGCGTCTGGTCCGCTATCTCCTGGGAATGATAGGAGTGGTCCTGATCTGGTATGGATTGAAAGAG
>MVRL01000193.1 GCA_002067705.1 Methanosaeta sp. PtaU1.Bin112 | reverse complement strand
GCCATGTCGCGAATATCCTTGGAGCGGGTGATAGCCCGGCCCACAACGAGGATGTTAGCGCCTGCCGCCAGAGCCGCGCCCTCGGTATCCACCCTAATTCCGCCCGCCACGGCCACAAGGAGCTTGCGCCCCTCTTTGGCCAGGGCCTTGATCTCGCCGATGTTGCTCCAGGCGTGGGCGCTCTTCTCCATGTCGATAGCCCGGTGCAGCTCGACCACATCAGGGAGGACCTCCAGGCCCTTGAGAACCGCCAGAGGATCAGGCACATTGAGCATATCGATGATGCTGTAGATGCCGGTCTTCCTGGCCTCTCGAATGGACAGCTCAATCGTCTTCTTCGGAGCCAGGCCGGAAATGACCACCGCGTCCGCCGCGGCATCCGCTGCCAGACGAACCTCAAGGTTTCCGGTATCCAGGGTCTTCAGATCCAGAATCACAAAGGCTCCCGGCCTAATGGCGCGAATCTCCCTCACAACGCTCATGCCCAGCATCTTGACCAGGGGAGTGCCCACCTCGATGAGAATGTGATCGCTCTCCGGCAGAGCGGCAAGCACGCGGCGCACCTCAGCCAGGTCCACCAGATCAAAGGCCACCTGCAAATATGGCGGATCCCATAGCCGGGTGACCCGGAATCCCATGATGGGATGAGTGGATCGGTCCTTCTCGTAGAGCATAAGATTGACATCCGGAAATCCAGCCATAGCCCTCTCTAAAGCGAGCTTTGTAGCTCCGTAGTTGTAGCGATAGATGGCATCGTAGTCTTTTGCCTGAGGATGAATGAAGACGGATACGATTATCAGCAGCTCTTCTGCCTTATCCTTGGGAATTATGCCCTCTGCAACCGCATCGGCCACTGCTTTGGCCACGGCCATCTGGGCCGGCCCGAAGATCTGGGCGGCCTGGTCCATATTCTTTACAGTAACTTTTGGAACGATAAGAGTAGACGGTTTGGGCGGCAGATTGGGCCGGATCACACCTAAAAGGGGCGTGTGCCCTGCGGAAAGCTGCGACAGGCCAGAGGCAAAGGCCGTTGCTACCGGCCCCTCCTTATCTCCAATTATCAGATCGATATGAGCAATTTCAGGCTCCTTCCCTATGAGAGCCTCTCCAACTAAAAACAAAAAGGTTCACCTCGAAAATGTTGGTGAGCCATCTTCTTATTTTAACCCTTTCTCACGGAATGCCGCGCGCTAAATCAGTTGCCAGTAGATAAGAGGTGCGAGAGCAATCAGCGTAAGGCCCGTTGCCAGCCTGATAGCCACCCTGTGATCCTTGCGGAAAGAGTCCACCTGCTCCGGACTCATGCCCATAGCAATTGCCCCGCCCAGGATGAGGATAGGCAGAATTACACCTATATTGAAGAACAGGAGGTAAGCCGTCCCCTCAAAGTAACTTCTGGCGGAGAGCAGATCGAGTATCGCGAGGTATATCGCACCCACACAGGGAGCCTTAACTAGAGAGAAGAGCGCTCCGATGACAAAATAAGAGCTGAATCGGCCCTGATCAACCCCGGCACGGAAGTACTTGAGAGCCCAGTCCGTGCGAAAGAGGGAGGTCCGCCCTTGCTGGAGCCGCACCGCATCCCAGACCTGAGAGAACCCCGCCAGTATGAGAAACACGGTCAGAATATAGCGAAAGGCTCTGGCTATCGTCTCCGTCTGTAGCAGTTGCTGCATTCCCAGGCCAAAGAAAAAATACATGGTAAAGATGCCCAGGGAGAAGAATACAATCATCCGCAGCATCTCGCGCCTCTTTCCTGTCGAGGAGAGGACGGTCGCCGCCAGGAAGACCAGAATTCCCAGCAGGCAGGGATTGAAGCCTGCCACCAGGCCCGCCCCCAAGACGGCGAATAAAGTGTAAAGAGATATCACCTTTAGATTCAGGCTCTGGCCATCGTCGGCGGCACTGAAGCTCTGCTTTTCGCTCTCATTGACGGGCAGGGAAAAAGCAGCCGGCTGATTTGTGGTTTGATTGGCCAGGGCGGAGTTGATCAGCCTCTCCAGCTGGGCATCGTCCTCCTCATAGTCCCGGTAGTTGATCACCTGCATTCCTATAATGATCGCAGGAACATCCCTGGCCCGATACTGCTTGATGATGCGATGCCCTTCGTCGGTATAGTAGTAATAGCTGGTTATGTTGATGGGCACCTCTCGGCCAATCTTATCCAACGTTCTCTCTGCTGCTGCACATTTCGTGCATCCCGGAGACTTGATGAGGATGACCTCCGCGGCATCTTTTGCAGGAGCTGCAGAGCCACCAAAAAGAAGAAGAGCTACGCTAGCTAGCGAGACGAGCGCAAAAACAAGGCAGAGAGCTACAATCCGAGATGTGCCAATGCGCATGAATTACCTGACCGACTAAGAAGTATAAAATCTCCATGATTGGACTGCGGCAGAGGAAGTTGATGAGAATTCCCCTGCCGGAAGAGACCTTAATCAATCATTACTCAGTCTCAAACTTGAGAACGGGCCCATCTCCAGAACCCCTGCCGGAGGAAAATCCAACAGATGCGTCATCCTCTGCCGCGATTACAATGGAGTAGCCGCATCCTTCCGTGCAGACCTCAATGGCCTTCTTGATGAGGGGCGTTACATCCAGGGTGTAGCTTCCCTCCTTATCAATGCTCACGGATGGAGAGAAGACCTCGGAATCATATTCATCCTTATCATACCAGGTTCTTGTATCAAAGGTCTCTCCGTGCATAAAGTAAGCCTTTACCTTGCCAGGATTGTCCACCTGAGCGGCATCAAGGGTCAATGTTGCGGAAGCGATCAGTTCCGGCTCGAAGATTCCCTGGCTGCCGAACATGTTGATAACGCTCAAGTAGGTCAGTTTTTCAGGCTCGCCCCCCTGAGAAGCAGCCCAGAGAAGATCGCCATCCGCAAAGGTCTGGTTGGCATTGCTCGCATCCACATAGGTCTTGACATCCATTTCCGCTGTAAAGCTCCCAGCAACGGCTGTTGTGGCCAGAAGCAGCAGTATTCCCATAAGTGCATACAAATTTCTCAAAGTCAATCCTCCACAGGAGATTGCATGTGATCAAACAAATAAAAAGACGTACGTTCATATGGATCTTATGTAGGCAGACCCAATGCCTACATGATCAGGAGATGGCCAAGATCCTCCTTGCGAAATGTGCATGACCCCATTATTGTCACGCTCTTAGCTGGCCGTCCCAGCTTCGCATTCAGTATCAGCTCGCCGATCTCCTCCTTCATGACCCTGGCAATGCCGATGATTGAGGTTGTAGGCCGGGCATTGACATCCACGATCCAGGGCCTCTCCCCCAGAACAAAATCAATTCCTGCATACCCGGAAAGAGAAAGAACTTCTGCTGCAGCCTTCGCCTGGGCCCAGAGTTCATCTGCGCGAGGCGTGCCGTAGGGAACCTGGCTTCCCTGGTAGCTCATGCCGTCGCCCTCAAAGTCGATGAGCTGGCGGTTGATCGTGAGCGGCAGAATGCTGCTCTCGCCAGCGATGAAGCTGGCAGACAGATGCAGCCCCTCGCAGTAGCGGGTCACTATTTCGCCGGGACCGGCCCTGGCAAAAGAGGTGATCCGCACCCCCTCAGAGCCGCAGCCCGTACGCGGCTTTACCACATAGCGATGGCAGCCCATCTCCACTGAATCGGGCTTTTCCACTATCTCGGCAACTGCAAGGCCCGCTTGCGCCAGCGCCCGGGTGCACAGCAGCTTGTCTGCAGCCAGACTGGCAGCGTCGGGACTGGACCCCAGGTTGAGCATGTTTTTTTCCAGCATCTCCAGGAGGCGGGGCTGCATGCCGTCTGGGGCAATAAGAAGCCCTGCGTCCGCTTTGCTCTCCAGAGCGCCCTCAAACTCCGACACATCCTTCACGATAATTGGCCTGCCCGCTTCAATTCCCGGCCCGGGCGTGGGATAGACCACCTCATTCCCGGCTCGCTCAAAGCTTCTTGCCAGGGTGGCGAGCATGGCCCGGCCCTCAAGCTCGCATGTGCCGCCCAGGCCAAGAGCAGAAGCGTACTCAGCAATAAGAATCTTCATGATAGGTCAGGTGGCAATTGCTGAGCGGATGAACTTAATGGAAATCATTTAGTAATCCCTGAGCGATCTGCTCTAATCATGTTCGGACCTAAATCTCATCTCACCTCTCGCGACAGTCACCTCTTTATGGAAGATGTGGATTGCTTCGCTCTGGCGCAAAAGCTCGGCACGCCTCTTTATGTTACTTCAGAGAGCCGCCTGCGCGAGAACATTCGCGCCTACCACCGCGCTTTTCCCGGTGCAGACAAATACTTCGCCGTGAAGGCCAACGGCAACCTATCCTTGCTGCGCATCGCTGCCCAGGAGGGCATGGGAGCAGATGTCTTCTCAGCAGGAGAGCTGTCTGTTGTTCGCATGGCTGGAATCGCCAGAGACATGATCCTTTTTAATGGAAACTCCAAGAGCAGCAAGGACCACGAGCTGATCATGCAGGCAGGAGTGAGAATGTCCGTGGACTCACGCGAGGAGCTGGAGCACCTCTCCCAGACCGCCCAGAAGTCAGGCCTGCAAGGAGAGATACTCTTCCGGGTAAATCCCGATGTCTCCCCCAAGACCCATCCCAAGATAGCCACAGGACTGCGATCCTCCAAGTTCGGCATCCCTGCAGAGCAGGTGGCTGCGACCTACCAGAGGGCGATGGAGCTTGAGGGAGTAAAGCCAGTGGGCCTCCACTGCCACATAGGCTCGCAGATTCTGGATACCGCGCCCTTTGCCGAGGCGGCTGGCAAGATGATGGACATAGCCGCAGCAGTCACAGCCGCAGGCGGGGCCATCGAGAGAATCGATCTGGGAGGGGGTCTAGGCATTCAGTATCATCCGGACAGCCCTGCGCCCACGCCCGCGGATCTTGCCGCCGCAGTCCTGCCGATATTCAAGGACCGCTGCCGGGATCTGGGAATATCGCCAAAGCTCATTTTGGAGCCGGGAAGAAGCATCGTGGCAGATACAACGGTCATGCTCGCCTCAGTGAACGTGGTCAAAAGAGCCCATGTGAGCTTCGTTGCCACTGATGCCGGCTTCAACGTCCTGGCCAGGCCCATGCTCTACGACTCCTATCATCATGTGGTCGCTGCCAATCATTCCGATGAGAAGGCGGAAGAGACGGTAACCGTGGTAGGCCCCATCTGCGAGACCGGAGACATTCTGGCCAAGGACCGCAAGGTGCCGCACCTTGCCAGGGGCGACGTGTTGGCCTTCCTGGACGCCGGAGCCTATGGCTTCTCAATGGCCTCCCAGTACAACGGCCAGCCCAGACCGGCGGAGGTTCTTGTGTCCGGCAGCCGGGCCGAGATCACCCGCCGGGCGGAGGATGCCAGCTGCCTTCTGACCGGCCAGAGGATCCTGCCCAGGCTCATGAAATAAGCGCCGGGAGAAGGCGAGGAGCGAGAGGAGATGGCAGAAGGAAGCCCTGACGAAAAAGAGCCGGGACGGCAGCAGAATGCTGAGATGGCTGAGGCGGCAAAAGCGATCCAAGAGATGATTGAGCCGCTGAAGACGGGCGAGCTGTCTGATAAGCTTGGAAAAGCCCTGGTTTATATCCAGTCCGCAGCCAAGGCGAAGGATGCAAAGCAGGCGAGCAACTTCATTCGCTTTGCCCATCTGAACCTGGATGGGGCGCTTGCAAAGGCGCTGGAGACGGCGGTCTTCAGGCCGCGCCTGGCCAGCAAGAGCGACGAGCTGAAGAAGGCCACCGCCCTGCAGAAGACCTTCGACCGCATCGACGATCCGGCGGCCAGCATGCTGGAGCACTATCGCTCCTCATCCGACCCGCTCAACAAATTTTTGGTTGCCGGACCCTGGGGGCACGAGTATCTCAAGAAGCGCGGAGCGGACATTGAGCAGTTCGACCGGGAGCTGGTCGAGATGCTGGGCTGCGGCGAGAGCCCGGCTGGCAGGATGATGCTTGCCTATGCCGGGATAAGAAGGGCGATTGGTGAGATGGAAAAGCTAGCTAGAACTGGACTCTGACTGATGCGTCACATTCCCCATGCTTGATAAAGACGCGCATGCGTTCATGATACTGGCGCTTTGACTTTTTCGTTTCTCATATCACGCCATCTGCCACCGGCGAACGGTGCGGTCTTTGATTCCTGATGCCAGAATTTCCTGCCACAGACCTCTTTGCTCTCTCCCACCGCACCGCAGCCTCTCTTGGCGGCCTGGTTACTTGCATTCGATTGCCAGGGGCAATCTCGCAATTAGGATTTGCTATTGGATCCGCTGACCATGCTATTGAGATGCTTCATCGAATCCGCCCTGATCGCCGCAAAAGATATTATATTGCCAGGGCATAAATGGATAATATGGTTGGAGGTGATGAGGCTGCTGGAGATTGAAGATCTGTCAGTCAGCATCGGCGGAAAGCAAGTTCTGAAGGACTTTAACCTAAGAATAAGTAAGGGCGAGACCCATGCCCTATTTGGCCCCAACGGCACCGGCAAGACAACTCTGCTCAATGTCATCGCCGGAATTCCCAGATACACCATCGATGGGGGACGCATTGTATTCAAAGGAAAAGATATCACACACATGTCTATGGATGAAAGGGCACGCCTGGGCATCGGCATGGCCTTTCAGCGCCCTCCCGCCATTCGCGGCCTGAGGCTGCAAGACCTCATCAAGATCATCAATCCAGAGGCAGATGCACTTTCGATACTGCGGAAGATGGACTTTGAGGCCTTTGCAGAGAGAGACGTTAATCGGGGCTTTTCGGGTGGCGAGGTAAAGCGCTCCGAGATGGTTCAGCTCCTGGCGCAACAGCCTGATTTCGTCATGCTCGATGAGCCTGACTCAGGCGTGGATCTGGAGAACATCAAGCTCATCGGTGAGGCCATCAATTCTCTTACGCAAAAGGACCTGCGTCCCAGCCTGAGGACAAAATCCGGCGTGATCATCACCCACTTCGGTCATATTCTGGATTACATGAAAGCAGACAGGGCCCATGTTATGCTGGGAGGATCGATCGTATGCAGCGGCAATCCGGGCGAGATCCTGGAGCAGATCAAGAGAAGCGGATATGAGGGGTGTGCAGGATGCACGTGTCCAGTATAGAGGAAAAAGCCAGAAAGGCACGGGACAAGAAGGCATTATACGGCACAGATGTGGACCTGGAGAGCTACGAGTCTGAGGCCAAGCCCCAGGAGATGGTAGCCAGTGCCGAAGATCTGCCAGACATTGTCACGAAAGCGGCCCTGGATGTGGGCGTGAAGCTGGACGCTGAATCCTCAGGCTCTTTTGTTCAGATGGACCAGACACCAGTGATCGCCAAGTCACTCTACGAAGGCGTGGAGATCATGGACATCGCTACTGCTCTGGAAAAGTACGACTTTCTGCAGGATTACTGGTTCAAGCTGGTGGCTGCAGATGCCGACAAGTACACGGCCGATGCTGCAGCCGCGCCGCCCGCCGGCTACTTCATCCGCGCCAAGAAGGGCATGAAGACCACATTTCCAGTCAAGAGCTGCCTGTATCTGGGGTCATCGAATCTCAATCAGCGCGTGCACAACCTTGTCATCGCCGAGGAAGGCTCAGAGCTGCATGTCATCACCGGCTGCACCACGCCGACCCATGTGCAGCGCGGCCTGCACATTGGCGTCTCGGAGTTCTACATCCAGAAGAATGCGAGAGTAAGCTTCACCATGATCCATAGCTGGGGAAAGGAGGTAGAAGTGAGGCCGAGGACGGGGATCACCATCGCTGAAGGCGGCTCTCTCTCCAACAACTACATCCTCCTAAAACCGGTCAAGACCATTCAGACCTTCCCCACAGCCACACTTGCAGGACGCGGCGCAGTGGCCAGCTTCAACAGCGTGATCTATTCCAGCATGGGCAACATCGATATAGGCAGCAATGTATTCCTGGACGCGCCTGAAACAAGTGCCGAGTCCATCTCCAGAGTGGTCTCCGTAGGCGGTGAGGTCATCGCTCGGGGAAGAATGACCGGCAGAGTTCCAGGAGCACGAGCCCATCTGGAATGCGTCGGGCTTCTGCTATCCGAAAAAGGCAGAATCTATTCCATACCGGAGCTGGACGGACAGAGCCGGGATCTGGACATGTCCCATGAAGCGGCAGTGGGCCGCATCTCCGAGGAGGAGCTGGAGTATCTCATGGCTCGCGGCTTAACCTCGGAGGAAGCCACAAGCGTTATCGTGCGGGGCTTCTTGGATGTGGAGATCAAAGGACTGCCCGAGGACCTGAAGCAGGAGATCAAGAACATCACCCAGAGAGAGGATCTGAAGGGAGCGCCGTAAGCTCAGGGCTCTCTTTTTTAATCTCTGGCAGCCATAGTGCAATTCAATTCCATGCTGAACCAGATTATAGAAAAAGATATGAAATTGTGATAATTGTAGAATTTTTGTCTATATAATCACACGAACAGAATACATCATAATGATATCACTATGAGATTGTTTGATGCATATCGCATACTTAAGGATGCAATTCAGGAATGGCTCAAGGACGACGCCTCGCTCCTTGCGGCTGCCCTTGCCTACTACGGCCTTTTCTCCTTTGTGCCCCTGGTCATATTAACATTGATGCTTTTTAACCTGCTATTCCAGCACGGCCCTCTTGCAAGCCAGGTAGTCGCCGCTTCCCAGGATCTGGTTGGTCAGCAGATGCCAAATGCAGCAGACGACCTGATCGACCAGGCCACCGATCAGGCCTCATCCTTCAGCTTCACATTGATTAACATCGGTCTATTGATCTTCGGTGCCGCCGGCCTCTTCGTTCATACCAGGAGAGCCTTTCGCATCATCTGGAGAGTCCCGGAAATGGATGTGCCGCTCATGAATACTATCATCAATTACCTGCACTCATACCTGCTCATCGCCCTGGTCGCCTTCTTGCTGCTGGTCACCTCCATATTCACCACCCTTCTCCTGCCGGTGGGAAAGCAGATAGAAGAGTCCCTGCCCATTCACATGGGGCTGCTCCGGATAATCACCTTCCTGGTCTCCATCTCCTTTGTATCCATGCTCTTTGCCGCCTCCTACAAGACCCTGATCGAGGTGAATCTGCAGTGGCGAGAGGTGCTCCCCGGCTCAGCACTGGCCGCACTTCTGTTTGCAACAGGAAACTTCTGCATTGAGACCTACGTGAGCATCGTCAACGTTGGCTCAGCCTACGGAGCAGCGGGATCGCTGGTGATCTTTCTCTTCTGGATCTACTACTCCGCTCAGATCTTCCTCTTTGGTGCAGAGGTGATCAAGGTGCAGAAGATGAAAAGAGAAATGGAGCGGAATGCAAAAGTGCAATAGGCAAAATAGCAAATCATCTAAGTCGATCTGCTTGACCTATTTTTCTGCTCATAGTCCTCTCTAATTGCTCTGGCCATCTCTCCGTCCGCCTCCACCAGCAAAGCGCCAATGTAGTCGCAGTTCTTGCAATGGTAGATCTTGCCGGTGTAGCCGCCTGCTTCCAGGTAAAGATCTGAACTGCCGCAGACCGGGCAGACCTCCTGAATAATTTCTGGCTTCATGACAGTACCATGAAACCGCCAAGAAGTTATCTCTTTGCAGGGAGCAGTGATCTGCCAGCACCTGCCCGCAATGAGAAGATAGATATATCCCCGTTTTCACTCCCTTGGATCATGGAACTGAAGCTCGATCCCTGGGGTGCAGTGCATGTCGATGATTACAACAAGCTCTTTCTGGAGTTTGGCATATCAAGCTTTGAGGAAATACTTCCCCAGCTTAAAGAGCCTCATCAATACATGGCACGCAAGATCATCTTCGGTCACAGAAACTACGACGCAGTCCTACGGGCCATGCAGAAGCATGAGCCCTTCGGAGTCATGAGCGGATTCATGCCCACCGGAAGAGCTCATTTCGGCCACATGATGGTCATGAATGAGATCATCTGGCACCAGCAGCAGGGGGGAGATGCTTTTGCTGCAGTCGCCGATATGGAGGCTCATGCCGTGCGAGGCATAAGCTGGGAGAGGTGCAGAAGCCTGGGCATAAATGAGTACATCCTCAGCCTCATAGCCCTGGGCTTTGAGCCCAATGAGAAGAGCCATATCTACTTCCAGTCCAAAAACTACAAGATGAGAAATCTGGCCTTTGAGCTTGGCAGGGAAGCAAACTTCTCCGAGGTTAGTAGCATCTACGGATTTTCCGGAGAGACACATATCTCCCACATGGAGAGCGTCATGGCCCAGAGCGCAGACATCCTCCACCCTCAGCTTAAGGAATTTGGCGGGCCAAAGCCTGTTGTCATACCGGTGGGCGCGGACCAGGACCCGCATATCAAACTAACGCGCGATTTGGCCTACCGCATGAGAAAGTTTCTGGTGGAGCAGCGGGAGGGCTACATCAGCATCCGGGGCAAGGCAGCTGACCAGGAGCTGATGGCAGCCGCTGAAGAAGCTCTCCTGGAGACGGGACTGGGACGGGTGAAGAGATATGAGGAGCATATCGATCTCACCGAGATTCAAGATGGCTTAGGCCGCGGCCCTGCTGCTCTATTGGAGGAGATCGACCGGATCATAATAAATCTGGAAATTGAGCACGGGCATTACGGATTCATCCCGCCGGCTTCTATTTACCACCGTTTCATGACCGGACTTACGGGCGGCAAGATGTCCTCCTCCAAGCCAGAGAGCCACATCGCCCTCACAGAAGATCCCAAAGAGGCTGGCAAGAAGATCATGCGGGCCATCACCGGCGGAAGGCAGAGCCTGGCTGAGCAGAAGAAGTTGGGAGGAGAGCCGGATAAGTGTTCCATCTACGAGTTTCTGGTGTTTCATCTCTCCCAGGATGACAGGGAACTACTGGAGCTGGATGCCGAATGCCGATCGGGGAGAAGGATGTGTGGAACCTGCAAGAAGGATGTGGCTGAAAGGATAGAGAGGTTCCTGCGTGAGCACCAACAGGCTCGCGAGGCGGCCAGGGAGAGGCTGCCGGAGTTCGGGATCAAAAATCTGGGCTAAGGTTTCAGCCAGAGTTTTGGCCGGATGGGAGAAAATAGGTTGGATAGAGCCTACTCTGAATCAATGGCAGCGTCCTAAAAATTATGCGTCACCGGGCAGTCTCATCACTTCCTTTCTTTTTCTCGCATACCATGATCCCGCTGATCTCCGTCTCCGGATAGTTTCCCGTTTCGTCCTTTTCCAGGTACTTAACCATATCCCAGACATTGAGCAGCGCCGCTGAGACCCCAGACAAAGCCTCCATCTCCACACCAGTCTTGCCCACAGATGTCACAGTGACTGTTGCTCGGACAGACTCCCGATCAATCTCAAAGTCCATATCCAGCCCGGTTATGGGAATGGGGTGGCAGAGAGGGATCAATCGGGGTGTGTCCTTGACCGCCAGGATGGCCGCCAGCCTGGCGGTGGTGAGAACATCTCCCTTCTTGACCTGGCCTGATTTTATGGCCTCTACTGTGGCTTCTTTCAGATGGATAGATCCTGAGGCAGTGGCCTTTCTGAAGACGGGCGGCTTTTCTGTGATATCCACCATCCCGGACAGCTTTTTCTCTCCTGGCAAGTCTCTTCACGTCCTATTGCAGCTTCATCGCCTGGGGGATCTTTTCAATCACATCCGTAGCAGTCATGCCGAAATCCTTCTCAGGATAGGCCAGATCTCCAGCCCTGCCGTTGATGAATGCGGCAGCGGTCGCCGCCCGCAAAGCCGAGGTGCGGGCGAAGAGTGCCCCCGTAACTCCTGCCAGGACGTCTCCTGTGCCGCCCACGGTCATTCCCGGATTTCCGGTGGTATTGGCCCGGACCACCTGGCCGTCGGAGATCAGGTCGACCTTTCCTTTGAGCAGGACCACCAGACCCTTTTGCCGGGCAAACTCTTTGAGGGGCTCAGCCCTCTGTCTGTAGTCCAACTCGACCAGCCCAATGCCGCTGATCCTTTTGAACTCGCCTGCATGGGGAGTGACAATGCCCTTCAAGGGAAGATCTGGCTGCAGGGCATCAGCATCGATGACCGTCTTCTTGCAGAGGGGAATGATCTCCGCCAGTACGTCCATCGTCTCCGCATGCCTTCCCAGTCCCATGCCCATGACCACCACATCGTGTCTGGCAATCTGCTCCTTGAGGACCGGAATATCAGCCGGGCAGAGGTGATCCACGGAGAGGGGCTGAACTATCAGGTTGGGAGAGTAACCGGAGATGGTCCGGGCTGCAGTCTTCGGCGCGGCCACGGTGACGATGTCCGCTCCCGCTCGCAGAGCAGCCATTGCCGAGAGCGCCGGAGCTCCGGTATATGGCCCGCCGCCGATCACCAGTATCCGGCCGGAGTCTCCCTTGTGGCTCTCCAGCGACCTTCTTCCCACCAGCCACAGGTCGCCCTCGCCCACGAAAAACTCTGCTGCGGAGGGAATGCCGATATCCGCCACCACGATCTCGCCGGACATGCCCGGTTTTTTGCGGTGGAAGGTGACGGTTGCATCCGCCAGTACAGCCTTGTTGGCTCCCAGCCCGCTGGGAACGTCAACCGAGATCACCGGCTTTCCTGAGGCGTTGATGGCATCTATCGCCTGGCCCTCCAGACCCTTGATGCTGCCCCGGATTCCTGTGCCGAAGATGGCATCGACTATCAGGTCGCATTTATCCAGAGAAAGGTCGGAGCTATCGGCAATCGTGCGCAGGTCATAGCCCAGATGCTCCAGAATCTGCCAGTTTCTCTCTGCCTCCTCAGTGGCGATATCTCTGCTCCTGCCCAGGAGATAGACGGTTACCTCAAAGCCCGAATCGAAACCCGACAGGTGCCGGGCGGCCACAAAGGCATCGCCGCCGTTGTTTCCCCGACCGGCCACGATAGCGATTCTCTTGCCCTTCGCCCGGGCTGCGATCTCCCGAGCGAGAGCTGCGCCTGCATTCTCCATGAGCTGCAAGGGCAAGAGGCCGAAATAGCGGCAATTGGAATCGATTGCTACCATCTCTTCTACAGAAATAATTGTCATAGTAATGTGGATAGTGATGATAACATAAAGCTTCTATCCTTCGGATGGAAAGCGTTGGCTTCACTTGCTTGGCGGACAGGAGCAGATGCAGTCCAAAGAGAGATCGGCCACTTCATCTAGAAACTCAGAGACGCAGATGATTTGAATGCAGCCCATTAGCCTTGCATTTAGATTTAATTAGAAATGATTAAAAAAGAATAATTTAAAAAAGATAATAATAACTAATTTTTTTGATTGAATATTGAAATAGCATTCCCAGGTATGTCGAATGAAAAATCCATTTCCTGGATTCGTCTTAAGAAAATCCTTTCAAGCCAGGTCTGCTCAAAGTCTCCCAGTCAATAAAAATTGCTGCTCAGAAGGAATGATTAGCAGATCATCAATATGAATCCAACACCCGGAGTCGCTACGAACAGCCAGCCAGCTCCATAGATGAATCTGCATCACAATCCCTCTACCCCAATCTCTTCAGCGCCGCCTTCTGCACGCTCTGATCCTGGTCTCCGGCCAGCCGCTTCAGAGTCCCGGCAGGCGTGTTGGGATTTTCCGCCACCGCCGCCCGCACCATCCAGGACCAGTGCCCGGCAAGCTCATCCAGTATCCGGCCGTCGAGGCTGCCATTGCGGGCTAAAGCCTCCCTGACCTCCCAGCTCCTGTCTGACGACAGCGCGGCCAGCGCCTGCGCAGGCGTGCGGGGGTTCTGTGCAGCCGTCATCCGCACATCCATGATCCTGTCTGCGGAGAGGTAAATGAGCAGATCCTCCGGGGTGGATGGGTTTTTGGCGATGTTGTTTCGCACCTCCCAGAAGATGTCCTTGACCATTCTGCTCATCGATTCTGCCGGCAAGAGGGGATTGCTCGCCGCTGCCGCTCGAACATGATCATCGGCATCGCTGGCGAGATAGGCCAGGGTCCGGGAGTTGATATTGGGGCTCTTTGCCGCCGCCTCCTTCACAAGATAGCGGTTCTTGTGAAGAGTGCTGTCGTAGTCCACCATCTCGTCTGCGGCCAGCATCTCTAAAATCTGCTCTGTGACCCGGCTGTTCAAGGCCACTGCCGCCCGTACATATCCTGAGCTGTCCTCGGCCAGGCGGGCCAGAGATGACGCTGATGCGCGGGCATTGCCAGCAACCGCTTCCCTCACCCATTGCACCCCGTCTCTGGATAGCTGATCCAGGACCTTCTCCGGCGTCGCTCCGCTCCAGGCGGCCTTTCTTCGCACATGCCAGTCCCAGGCGCGGGCAAGCTCCTCAGGATCGTTTTCTTCTTTCTCTTTTTTTTCCGCGGACTGCTCGCTCATCTTCCGCCCTTCTCAAAATCGGGTCTACACATCAATTCTGTAGCAGAAAAAGCCATAAACCTCATCCAACAGTTCCTTTGCCTTTCGTCCCTCCAGCCGGGACAGTTTCCGTTCTACCAGCGGCAGGCCGATTGCAGGAGCAATCTGGCGAATGAGGCCCTCGTCGCCGGAAACAACAGCATACTTGAGGAGGGTCTTGTACCGGCCCATCAGGCCGGCCAGCCTTTCCGCCACAAGATCGGCATGACCCCTGACCTCCTCCTCACGCAGCCTCTCAAACCTCTTCTGGCTCCATCCCCCTTTAGAGTGCTTTCCCATTACCGAGCTTTCCACCCGTTCTTCGACCTCAAATCTCTCCCGGCTTAAAGCCACCCCCAGGAAGGTCTCACCGGCATGAACGAAGAGGACGAGCACGGGCGTCTCCATCATCTCCTCCAGCGGATCAAGGGCAAAGGCGCTCCCCTCTCTGACAAGGCTCTCCTGGACGGGAAAAGGCGGCACTAGCAGCAGGGTGAAGAGCTGGGGGCTGTGCAGAACTATTCCCCCCCGCTGAGACTTGATGGCACAAGTGGCTTTTCTGATCGCCGGGGAGAGTGACTCATCCTCCGCAGCTGGACCGGTGTAGTATGCAGCGACAAGATCGTCTCTGGGGGAGCGGCAAACCTTGAGCCTCTCTACTAGCCCATCCACATCTCGCATGCTCAAGATCCTTGCCTTCGGCTTCTGCCCTTCGCATGCCTCTGTCTCCGGCGCAGCCTGCACTGGGGCCTGGGTTGTGGCAGCCGTGGCTGCGGCAGCGGCCCTCTGCTCGGCTGCTTTCAGGGCTAAATTGGCCTGCTGATTGGCAGCGGCGAGTTTGGATATCTTCTCGTCCCTCTTCTCCAGGGTGCTCAGGAGCTGCTCCTTTTCGCCTTGCAGCTTTGCCAGCGATGCCTGCAGCTCTGCTATGCGATCTTCCAGCTTCTTCTTGCCGAAAAGGTCCACCAAAAGCTTAGCCTCCAACCGGTTATCGCACGAACCTATCAATCATGTCCAATGATGTCGTCTCCAGGCCGCAGTCCTGCAGGTGGTGCGCCAGAAGGCTCGCTCTCATCCCCTCCGGATGGTAGACCAGCACCTCTCTGGGAGAGACATGCTCGATCATCCTCATCAATCCGCGAAAATCCAGGTGATCGGAAAGCTGGATGGTGGGATAAGACGTGTCCCTTCTCCCCGTTAGGAAGTACTTGCTGCGGCAGTGCACCTGGTGCAGATTCCAGGGAGTGACCACATTGGATATGCCGCCATGCACCTCGGTGAGCGACCCGGCAGCGTCTCCCATCAGCTCTCGGGTCAGGACCAGGCTCTTCTCATCCATGCCGATCTCTTCTTTGTAGCCCATGGCCCTCATCAGAGCCACCGCCCTCTGGGCTTTGCCGAAGGCATAGGCTCCAAAGCTCGCCCCGTCTTCCAGGGCATCGGAAAAACCGGCCAGGTCGTCCTCAAAGATGCAGGACGGATCATAGGGATCCCCGTAGTTGGCCTCAGTGACGAGAAAATCGCATTTTGGCAGATGCCGGTAATCTTTTACATCTCCGGTCACCAGCACCCTCTCTCCGGCCTCCGTCTGCCAGGAGAACGCAGCCGAGCCAATGGTATGGCCTGTGGCATGGGTGCTCACTTTTACATCATCGATGACGATGCTCTGCCCCACTTTGAAGGTGCGGCCTTTGTACTCCCGATCATAGCGAATCTCTAGAGCCCGTGCCGTCTCCACTGAGGCAACGGCCTGCGGAGAGTTCATGGCAGATTTTCCATAATGATCGCTGTGGGCGTGAGTGATAAAATAGGCATTCGGCTGAAAACTGCCCTTAGGGGCGCGGCTGGTATCAATGGAAAAGAGGTGAGAGTCAAAGCGCAGGGAGAGATGAGGGGCGATGCCCCCCCGGCTGTTGATCCTTCGCACCGCCTCCAGATCGTGATCTGCCATTTGCTTCTGCCACCCGTTCCTATGCGCCACTACCTGCTTCTTCTCACTCAATCCTGGGCCTTGTTGATGGCTTTGATCAGCTCTTCCTTGGCAGTGACGCCCATCCACCTCTGTATTTCCTTGCCGTCTTTCTCCAAAATGATGGTGGGAACGACCATGATGCCCTTCTCAATCGCCAGGTCACCCTCTTTGTCCACATTGATCTCCTTAAACTCTGCCTTATCGCCGTGGTCTCTGGCCAGTTCCTCGAAGATGGGGGCCTGCAGCCTGCATGGTCCGCACCAGTCAGCATAAAAGTCCATCAGAATCGGTTTAGCCGTGGTATATCCGCTCCTTGATTATCCGCCTCACCCGGCTGCTGCCCGGGCAAGGTGCCAATGCAATCGACGTTCTTCCAGGTATATCAAATTATCAAATTATGTCGAATTTGACGCCGATCTTGAAGATGCGCAGAGTGGGCAGCACCAGCATCTTCAGACCGGTCTTCGCCCTGATCTCCTGCAATATCTCCTGGATCCTCACTTCGGAAGCGGAAACGGTAAACCAGAGGTTGTAGCCGCTCTCATCGGGCCGCAGGTAGTTATGCGAAACCTCAGGATACCCATTAATGATCTGGGCGGCGCGGTCAGCCTCCGTTCGTGATACCTTCAGAGCGGCCAGCATTCCGCTGCGGCCCAATTTGCGCAGATCGAGAATCGGCCCGATCCTGCGAACCAGCCCTTCCTTCTGCAGGCCGGCCATACGCAGCATTACCTCATCTTCATCGAGGCCCAAGGCCGCTCCCAAATCCCGGAACGGCCTTGGCGTTATGGGAAAACCGTCCTGCACGGCCGAGAGCAGCTCTAAGTCGATCTCATCCACGTCTACACTTCCATGAAGCAGGCAGGATCTTGATCCAGGAAATCACCCGTATTTGCGTAGGCCCGCGCCCGGCACCCTCCGCAGGTGGAGGAATAGCTGCATCTACCACATTTGCCTTTGAGTCTTCTCTCTCTCAGTGCCATCAGCTCAGGAGCATTCTCCCATATCTCTATAAAATTCTTCTCCCGGATGTTTCCAACTTGCAGAGGAAGATATCCGCAGGGATAGACATCGCCCTTTCGGGAGACAAAAACGAAGCTTTTGCCTGCCAGGCAGCCCCCTGCTCGGCCTCTTTCTGGCCTTTTTATGCGAGCATACTGAGGCGCACAGGTGACCTGGACCTCCAGGGGCCAAATCGCTCGCATCTTATCGATCTCCCGCAGAAGCTGCTCCTGCCGCTCCGGAGATATTAGGGCAGCTTCCCTTCCCCGACCGGTGGCCACCAGGAAAAAGAAGTGCAGAGCACAGGCTCCCACCCTCTGGGCCAGATCGAAGACGTCAGCTACATCGGCCTCATTTTTGTTGGTGAGAGTGTTATTGATCTGAAAGTCGACCTTGCCGCGCAGATTCTCTATTCCCCGCATAGCCGCCTTAAAGCTTCCCTTTCCGCGGGAGGCATCATGCCTTTCGGGCGAAGCGCCATCCAGGCTGATGCTGACTCGCGAGATGCCGCTGGCAGCAATTTCATCTGCCAGCAGTGGAGTGATTGTGGTTCCATTGCTGGCCAGGGAGACACGCATCCCCAACTCCTTTGCATGGCGCGCTATCCGGAAGATGTCAGGCCGCAGCAAGGGCTCGCCGCCACTTAAAATCAGCATGGGCTTCAGGGGAGCAACGCTATCCAAAAAAGAGAAAGCCTCCTGGGTGGACAGCTCATCGGCATCCGGAAGATGGGAAGCGGAGGCTCGGCAGTAGCCGCAAGACAGGTTGCAGGCTGCCGTCACCTCCCAGGCAATGATCAGCATCACAGCAGGCCTTTCTTCACCAGCAGTTCGGCATTGAGAATGCTGGCTCCCGCTGCACCGCGCACGGTGTTGTGACCCATGCAGACGAACCTGATTCCCGATCTGATCCGTCCTACAGAGACCGCCATGCCGTTTCCGCGGCCGCGATCGAGCCTTGGCTGAGGCCGATCAGGCTCATCTTTGACGATGATCGCTTTCTTGGGCGAGGTTGGCAGGTCTGCCAGACCTGCATCGAAGTTCTGCATGGCTTTTTTGACCTCCTCTGGCGTGGGGTTGTCCCTCATGGTCACCCAGATGGCTTCCGTGTGTCCGTCCATGACCGGTACGCGGTGGCAGCTGGCGCTCACGCTGAATTCTGCATTCACTATTTTCTCGCCATCAAAGTGCCCCAGGATCTTCTGCGGCTCAGTCTCCACCTTCTCCTCCTCTCCGCCGATGTAGGGAATGACGTTGCCCAGGATGGCCATGGATGGCACGCCCTCATATCCTGCTCCAGAGACTGCCTGCATGGAGGCCACATGAACCGTCTCTATGCCGAACTTCATGAGCGGCTTGAGTGGCAATGTGAACATGACCGTCGTGCAGTTGGGATTTGTGGTAAGGTATCCATCCCATCCCCGCTTCTCGCGCTGAACCTTGATGATATCCAGGTGTTCATGATTGCACTCCGGTATAAGCAGAGGCACATCTTCCACCATTCGGTATGAGCTGGTGTTGCTGGCCACGGCGCAACCTGCAGCGGCGAAGGCGGGCTCAACCGTAAGGGCATCAGAGGCGGGAAGCGCGGAAAAGACAATATCCGCATCTACCTCTCGCGGATCGACGTTGACCACAGTCATCTCCGCGATATCGTCGGGAAGCTCGCTCTCCAGGCGCCACTTTGCAGCTTCCTTGTACTTCTTGCCCGCGCTTCTTTCCGAAGCGGCAAGGCTGGTCAGCTCAAACCAGGGATGGTTCTTCAGTCCTTCAATGAAGCGCTGCCCCACGGCACCGGTGGCACCCAAGACGCCAGCTTTGATCTTTGCCATTATCAATCACCTAAAGCTAGGGTGGGCTTAGGGATAGGGATGTATATATTCCTTGTCCGATGGGCACGGATAAAAAATGAACGGGAGATGGTGGGTCTACTATAATCCGGGAAGAACTCCGCAGTGATCAATTACCTGCGCAGGATTTCTTCATGACCCTGTAGCTCCTGGCAAACTCGCAGTTTACCTCGACAACTTCCTCATTGAAGTGCTTTAAGGTATCGGGAACCGGTCCCAGCGCATCTGCCTTCTCCTGAGTGTCAACCAGGGAGCCGTGCGGCACGAACTTGCCGTCCGCCAGGGTAACGCCTATGACCGCCGCAGCGTGGCCTACAAAGCATTTTTTCCCGAGTGTTGAGGCATGAACTACGGAGTTGAATCCCACAAAGCTCTCATCCCCGATCTTCATCGGTCCGTGAATTACGGCACCGTGGGCGATTGAGATCTGCTTTCCCAGATTTATGGAGCTTCCCATGAGGCCGTGGAAGATCACACCATCCTGGATATTGCACCTATCACCAATGATGATGGGGTTAGCCTCATCTGCTCTCAGGGATACGACCGGGCCCACATAAACCTCTTCGCCGATCCGCACGTCGCCTATGATCACTGCGGACTCATCCACGTAAGCTGTTGCTGCAACCGTTGGCATGCATTCTTTGCTGTTCCATGATGTCCTGGGATTGGGCTTTAGCATATTAGCACCACCTCTTCGGTTATTCTCCATTCACCTTAAAAGAGATTGCCATTAACGATGGTTTGCAAATCCATCTATTGGCTATTGTCGATAGCGATAGATCATTTATCCGAATAATGGCTCTCTTCCTGAATTGGAGATGCCGACATCGAATGCAATATTAGACAGAGCAAACTATTTTTACGATATGTGCAATATTATAATCTATAATCCCGATAATTGCCGCCAAATTTAAATATATGAGAGACAAAATTAGTCCCAAGCCATTGAATTATCTTCATAGGTTAGGGAGGGGATAAGGAGGGATTAATAGAATTCACCGACTAAAATTTTTGTTCACTTTATATTTATCAATTGTATGTATTGAATGAGAACACTCTGTAATAGAAAGGTGTAACTTATGGCAGATGATGTGAAGATATTTGGCATGCCAGCGGAATCTGGGCGATGGCTGCTGATTATTATCGGAACAATTATCGAGCTTTGTCTTGGTGCAGTGTATGCTTATAGTATAATTAGCGTTCCTCTGAAAAAGATATTTACCACACCCGTTGCTGATGGGGGCTATGGATTAACTGTAAGCGCCATGGAGATGTCTCTTCCTTACATCGCATCTCTGGCGTTCTTTGCTATAACCATGCCATTGGTAGGCAAGTACATTGAGAAATATGGGCCTAGAAAAGTGGGAATGCTAGGCGGGGTCATCGTAGGCTTGGGCTGGATACTGGGGTCCACCGCCACATCTCCGATGATGCTCATGATATTGTATGGTGTTATCGCGGGCATCGGTGTGGGCATAGCTTACAACTGTCCTATCACCACCGCAGCCAGATGGTTCCCGGACAAGCGTGGCCTGGCTGTGGGATTGACCCTTCTCGGCTTCGGCTTCTCTGCATTCATTACCGGCAAGATGTCTGATATTCTCTCCGCGAGCTTTGGCGGGGTATTCGCGTCCATGAAGATCCTGGGCATAGCGTTTCTTATTCTCATCGTAGTCCTTTCCATGACCCTGGTCTTCCCGCCCGTCGGATGGTGTCCTGCGGGATGGAAAGCCCCAGCAGCTGCAGCCGGCGGAAAGAAGAGCGATTACACGAGGGATGAGATGGCCAAGAACCGGTCATTCTATGGCCTATGGATCTGCTATGTGATCGGGGCCCTGGCTGGACTGATGGCCATAGGTGTTGCCAAACCAGCCGGTCTGGAAGTGGCGGCAAACGCAGGAATTGCCGAGGCGGATATCACGGTTGCCTTGACAAATCTGGTGCTTCCCTTCGCCTTCTGCAATGCGGTGGGCAGACCCATCTTCGGTACTCTGACCGATAAGCTCACGCCCCCAAGGACGGCCATTCTATCCTACGTGATAATTATCGTCGCTTCCGTGCTGATGTACACAAATCCGGCTTCAATCGAGATGTACACAATTGCCTTCGCCGCGCTCTGGCTGTGCCTGGGCGGCTGGCTGGCCATTGCACCGGCAGCAACAGCTACCTACTTCGGCACTAAGGACTATGCCCGAAACTACGGCCTGGTCTTTACCGCCTACGGTGTTGGCGCCATCATCGGCAATCTGATGGCCGGCGCAGCCAAGGACATGCTGGGCGGATATGTCAATGTCTTCCCGTATGTGGCTGTCCTCGCGGCACTCGGCATAGTTGTAGCCTTTGTAATGGTAAAACCGCCGAAACCCACCTGAATGATTTTTTAAAATCTCCTCTTTTTTATTATCCTGTAAAATTATGGAATCAAAAATCATTTTCATCGCTGCATCATCGTCTTATCGTCCATGCCGATATATCCAAATTCAAACCTTTGAATAGTATGGCTATGGGATCGGACAGTTCCGATACAAAGGGCACCTTGACAGTAAAACGCAACGACTCTCCCGCCGGAATTTCCTTCAATTCTTCACCTTCTTCGCCCGAATAAATCCAGCCGAACTGATCCATCAGCGCGAAGCTTGAGCTGTTGTACTTGGCGGTATGGTTGCCGATATTGTTGATGCTGATATCCAGGTTCCAGTTTCCCTGACGCCATCTCATCCCATTGGGCTCGAACGTTGCCCCATAGAACCTGAGCGTTGCATTTTCTCCTGTGATTTCAGGCATTTCGGTCCAGTTTATGTAGAATGGAGCTGATTGAGACGGCACGATTCTTATTCCCTTGATGATGGTCTCATCTGGAACATCGAATAATAGCATATCTCTGATTGATCCTTTATAATCAGTCTCAGTAGGAAAACCATGTAGTTCGGATCTGTATGGGCCGCTGTTGCCATTATATGTTCTATTCTCGCTATCGATCAGCTCCACATCATATCGATCTGAATCATCGGCAGAGATATCTACATACAATCCGTCGCCGTATTCATATTTCATAATACCGTATACCGTCGCATTGGTTATTTCGTTGTCGCCATACAGGGGAAAGGTCTGGGCGGAATTGATGGAGATTATTGCCAGATTAATTATCATAGCAATTATCGCCGCTCCAAGCAGGCCATGCCTCAGGTTGAACTCTCTCATCTCTCTCATAAGAGCAATATCAAAGCCGATTTCTTAAATAGCATTTGCATTGACTGCCTCTTGTAGTGACCGATAGATTGATGTTCCCCTCAGCGATTTGCTATTCTGAAATAATATGATATCTTCACCCAAGATTTTTTGGGATCTAGCATCGGCAAGCTATACCCGAAAATGGGTTTCACTGAGCATATTGATAGGAATTGCTGCGGGACTAGGCTCGATAGTCTTCTACTGGTCTTTAACAACCGCCACAGAGATCCTTCTCGGGATTTGTTGCCGGGTACACTCCCCCCACCTCTACCGGGGAGGGAATGACGGTTTTTACCGGAATAGCCAGACCTTGGATACTTCCTCTTCTCACCGCTGCCGGGGGGCTTCTAAGCGGGCTTATTGTCTTTCACTTCGCACCGGAGGCAGAAGGTCATGGCACGGATGCTGCAATTGATGCCTTTCACAACAAAGGGGGAGCTATTCGTCGTCGGGTGCCGGTGGTCAAAGCCATAGCATCGGCCATCACCATAGGCTCGGGCGGCAGTGCCGGAAGAGAGGGGCCGACTGCCCAAATAGCAGCAGGAATTGCCTCCGCTCTCGCAGATCTGTTTCATCTCTCCGATTCCGACCGGCGCATCGCCGTAGCCACCGGGATCGGTGCCGGAATCGGCTCCATCTTCAAGGCCCCTCTGGGTGGTGCCATCCTCAGCATGGAGGTTCTCTATCGACGCGATTTCGAGTACGAGGCCCTTCTGCCGTCCTTTATCGCCTCCGTTGTGGGCTACAGCATATTCGCCTCCTGGAGCGGATGGGCTCCTGTATTGGGCAGCGGCATAGTCCCGCCGTTCAGCCGGGCCTCTGAGCTCGTCTCTTACAGCCTCCTCGGCCTGGTCTGCGGCCTGGCCGGCATAGTATACGGTCGCAGCTTCTACTATCTGAGAGACCTTTTCAAGAGCGCGTGCATTGCTGCCTGGATAAAGCCCGCCATCGGCGGGCTCATGGTGGGCCTGATCGGCGTCTTCTTGCCGCAGGTCCTGGGAACCAGCTACGGCTGGCTGCAGTTTGCCATCAATGGAGACTTCATCGCCCTGCCGGCGGCGGTCATGCTGGCGGTGGTGGTCTTCAAGATCCTGACCACCGGGCTGACCATTGGCTCGGGTGGAAGTGGTGGCGTCTTCGCACCCGGTTTGGTGATAGGCGGAATGGTGGGCGGCACTCTCTGGAACCTGCTTCACAGCTTTCCGGCAATCACACCCAGCTCTCCGTCGGCCTTTGTCATTGTGGGTATGATGGCCCTCTTCGGCGGTATAGCTAAAGTTCCTCTTGCAGTTATCATCATGGTGAGCGAGATGACCATGGATTACACCCTATTGATTCCCAGCATGCTGGCCTGCTCCATTGCCTATTTCGTTACCGGTGACTATTATATCTACGAGAAGCAGGTGAACGTGAGGGCCGAGTCGCCTGCCCATCGACACGATTATTCTCTCATGCTCCTTAAATCGCTCAAAGTAAGTGCGGCCATGGTCAGGGATGTGCCTGCCATCGGTCCCGGCTCGACGCTTGATGAAGTGACTAAACTGCTGGAAAGATATGAGGTTCACGCCGTGCCGGTGGTAGAGGATGGCAGGATGGTGGGAATTGTGGCAAAACAGGACGCCTTAAGACACACCCACGATGATCATTCCCAGGCAAGGGTAATGGATATCATGAGCCGTAACCTGATAGTAACCTATCCGGATGAGTCTCTCTTTGACGCCATGAATAAGATGATCGTAAACCACATCAGCCAGTTGCCGGTTGTGCAGAGAGAGTGTCCGGATAGGATCCTTGGATTGCTGGCTTTAGATGACGTGACCAGAATGCAGTGCTCTGCAATATAAAAGGTTCGTAGGCCTTTGTGAGAGCTGAAGGAGGGCACACTCAGCCGAGGCTTTTAAGTCGTCTGATCCAGATACTCCGATAGTTTCGTCTGAGCAGCTATGCACTTTTCGCCAGGAATCTCGACGGGATACAGGCCAGTCAAACAGCCCATGCACAGGTTCTCCTTTGGTATGCCCACAGCATTCACCAGGCCCTGGTGGCTGACGTAGCCCAAGGAGTCGGCGTTGATCACCGCTTCCACTCCCGCCACGGTTTTGTGGGCGGCAATGAGCTCTTCGCGGCTGGCCATATCAATACCCAGGTAGCAGGGCGCTAGGATGGGCGGGCTGCCGATGCGCACGTGAACCTCTTCCGCCCCGGCCCTGCGGACCATGTCCACGATCCTGCGGCTGGTGGTTCCGCGCACTATTGAGTCGTCCACGAGGACCAGCTTATGGCCCTCAATATTGGGCCTTATGGTATTCATCTTCAAACGCACCGCGGTCTCTCGCATGCTCTGGTCTGGCATAATGAATGTCCTGCCTATGTAGCGGTTCTTCATCAAGCACTCCCTGTAGCTGATCCCGGAATTCTGATGGTAGCCTACAGCCAGAGTGATTCCTGAGTCGGGAATAGGTGTAACGGTATCCGCATTGGCGGGATGCTCACGGGCTAAATTGGCTCCGATGTTCACCCGCACATCGTAAATTAAGCGGCCGTCCATAATGCTGTCCGGCCTTGCGAAGTATATATACTCGAATATGCAGTGCGACCGATGGGGAAGGCGAGCCAGTTGATAAGACTTCATTTCGCCGTGTTTGATGACGACCAGCTCACCGGGCAACACATCGCGAATAAGCTTACCATTAAGTGTATCGATGGCGGCGCTCTCTGATGCCACCATTATGCCGGAATCGACCTCACCGATGCAGAGCGGCTTTATGCCCAGAGGGTCGCGAATGGCGAGGACGGTCTCTCCCCAGAGAAAGACCAGCGAATAGGAGCCTACGATCTTGCGCATCACGGCCCGCACTGCTTCCTGCAGATCATAGCGCAGGAGCTCCTTTACAAAAATGTGAGCGATAACCTCGGTGTCCGAGGTAGAATAGAATATGTCGCCCGCCTGCTCCAACTGCTCCCGGAGCTGGCAGGAATTCACTAGATTGCCATTATGAGCTATGGCAATAGCTCCATCTTTGTATTTCACCAGCAAAGGCTGGCTATTTTCTATGCACGACCGGCCGGATGTGGGATATCGAACATGGCCGATTCCTACCTGGCCGCGCAATAGGGCGATCTGGGCATCATCGAATACCTCTGAGACAAGGCCCATGCCCCGATGGGTGCGTATGGCCTTGCCGTCATGGACCGAGATGCCAGCTGCCTCCTGCCCTCTGTGCTGCAGAGCATAGAGGGCATAATAAATGGATTTGGCTACATTATTGCCCGTCTCATTGAAGGAAATACCTACAACGCCGCAGGCATCGTGCAACTTTGCGCCTCTAGTAATCCGCTTTTCTCATCCACTTGTGGCTCTTCATGCGCAGCTTGGCAGAACTGCCAAAACCGCAGTGGACACAGACTTTTCTTTTGAAATTGAATGATATGCTGCCACAGCGCCTGCATCGGATATGCGAACTCTTGTGGCGCCTGCCCATAGAAGGAGTACCTTTTGTCATCTCTAAAGCACCTCATGGTGAAATATATACTACGTTATCTCCTCGCACGATTACAGTTCCAATCTTGCGTGCGACCGCCCCTTCTGCTACTTCTTCAGTTTTTTCGAGCACTAGGTTCATGTGTATATCATAACCCTGTAGCTCTCCCCGAAAGACCCTTCCGTCCTTTAGCTTAACTATGACTGGTCCATTCAGTGATTCATTCAGAATATCAAGCGGCCTCTGACCCATTAAACTCTCTCCAGCATTGATAACCGCAAAAGGCTTCAAAATCCAAACGTGCTCGTTGCATATTTAAACCTATCGGGATATTCACTCTGCATGAAGATAAAATCCAGGCATCACCTCAAGGGGAGCGACGCTCGGAAGGTAATTGCAAAGATTGAGCCGCTGCTGGACGACACTTCTAGCCTACGTCGCTCATCCTTGGAGATGGCGATAAGCGATGAGGGTGTAGATCTCATCTTCGTAGATGGTCGGCCTTTGATGATGGTTGTGGAGGATCAACCCTTCTTCACCGTTCTCGGCGCTATTGAACTCAGCCCCAAGAAAAGGCTGGTGATAGTGGATTCAGGAGCCGTGCGTTTTGTGGTGAATGGTGCGGATATCATGAAGCCTGGCATCGTCTCCTCCGATCCGGATATAGCCGTCGGCGACCTGGTGGTAATCGTAGAGGAGCGTTATAAAAAGCCGCTGGCTATCGGCCGGGCCCTGGTAGCGGGAACGGATATGAAAGGCGAAGGAAAGGCGGTCAAGTCGCTGCACCATGTGGGCGATGCGATCTGGAATGAGCTGGAGGAATAAAGGATGGAAGAGATTGGGGAGCTGATCGGCAAGGGATTCGGTATCTGGCGAAGCAACCTGAATCTATGTATCCCCTTCCTGCTCAGCATCATTCTTTCTATGATCCTCGCCATGCCCGTACTCGCTGCCTTCTTTGTGACCTCCATGCCCGAGACGGGCATGAATTCCACGCTGCTGCAAAACGAAGAAGATATGCAGGAGCTGATCGCCCAGATGCAAGGATCTTTGGATCGCTTGGAGGAGGACATGATCCTGCCAATGGTAGCTCTCTTCCTGGTTCTGATCATAGTGTTCTATCTGATTAACGCATTCTTTACAGCCGGAGCCATAGGCATGGCCAGGCAAGCTCTGGACATAGGAAAATCAGATACCGGTGCCATGTGGGCAGTCGGAAAAAGGCATTTTTTTAATATGTTCCTGGCAAATCTGCTGCTCGGCTTGCTGACGCTGGCGGGTCTGATCTTCATTCTGCCGGCACTGGCTCATGGGGCGACCTCTTTTCAGTCGGATTCTCAGGCCATCGGACTAGCAGCAGTGGGCCTGCTCCTCTTCATCCTCTATGCTCTGGTCCTCTCCGTGGTCCTGGTAACCATGCCCTATGCCCTTGTGATACAGGAGCTGGGTCCTGTACAAGCCGTTCTGGCATCGCTCAATTTCTTCCGGTACAACAAGTTTGATGTGACAATCCTCTGGCTGGTAGTGGCCGCTCTATCTTTGGGCCTGCAGATGATCGGAGGCGCAATCACCTCAGGAGAAGCAAATGGCGCCCAGCTCTCAGCGATCAATGGCCTGGTGAACCTGCTGGTCTTAGCGCCTCTATCCAATCTATGGTGGACAAGGCTATATATGAACAGAAAAGGATTGTTGAGAATTGATGAGGTGAGAGATCCGTGGTGAATTTTCCAAGCTATGCAGAGCTTATTCTGCGCTTTCGGCGGTATACACTGATGCAACAGGCAGCCATTGCCGGCATGATAGTACTACTGATTTATATCCCATATTCCTACTTTTTATTAAGACTCAATATCGTAGAATCCATCAGTATGGCGATATATTCTGCAATCTTGTTTATAGCGGTGTATTATGTAACATCTTCGATTATTATGAAGAAGAGCCAGCAGTTGGCAAAGCAATCTGTTGGGCCGAAGAAGGGACTTCGCAATAGGTGATGCGTCCTCTTCTCCCTAAAGTATAAGTCCGCAGCCCGCACACATTTCTACTACGAGGGTATTGTTGATGGAGCTAAAGATCGTAGAGATGAAAATTCCTGAGGGAGCGAATCTGATTCTAGGGCAAAGTCACTTTATCAAGACGGCTGAAGACATCTATGAGGTCATGGCAGGCACCGTCCCATTCGCGAAATTCGCCATCGCCTTTTCCGAGGCAAGCGGAGACTGTCTGGTGCGTTCTGAAGGCAACGATGAGGGCCTCATCGAGACTGCCAGAGAGAATTCCCTGGCACTCGGCTGCGGGCATACCTTTGTGGTGCTGATGAAAGGGGCATTTCCCATTAACGTCCTGAATGCCATCAAAGCCGTGCAGGAGGTCTGCGGCATCTTCTGCGCCACAGCCAATCCCTTGCAGGTGGTCGTAGCCGAGACTGAACTGGGACGGGGCATTATGGGCGTTATCGATGGCTTCTCGCCGAAAGGGTCGGAGACCCCCGCTCAGGTCGAGGATCGGCGCAAGCTGCTGCGGAGGTTTGGATATAAACTTTGATCTGGGAGTTTTGAACGGCCGGGTTTTTATCGCCAATGGCCTGATGAGCCTGGACCTCTGGATCAAAGATGGGCGAATAGCAGCCCTGGGCGGGGACCACCGGGCCGAAGAGACAATTGATGCCAGTAGCATGCTGGTTCTGCCCGGTGCAATTGATGCCCATGTGCACTTTCGTGACCCTGGGCCAAATTACAAAGAAGACTGGGCGAGCGGATCGGCGGCAGCGGCAGCAGGCGGCGTGACCACGGTAATCGACCAGCCCAACACCACTCCCCGAACACTGGACGCCAGGTCTTTTGCAGAGAAGCTGGACATAGCCAGCCATCGCTCTCTGGTGGACTTCTGCCTTAACGGCGGGGCTGGAGAGATCGATGAGCTGGCGGCAGCCGGAGCCACGGCCATTGGGGAGATCTTCTCCTATGAGCATAGCGATGAGCAGCTTCAAAAGATCCTTGGGCAGGCTGAGGCAGCAGGAATGCTTGCGACCCTTCATGCCGAGGACGGGCTTATCATCAAAGAGCTGGCTGCATTGCTGCAGCACAGGCATGATGCAGAGGTATATTCCCAGGCCCGGCCTGCGGCTGCTGAGGCGCAGGCCATAGAAAAGTGCCTGGGCTGGGCCAACCGTCTGCACATCTGCCATCTCAGCTCTGCTCAGGGGCTGGAAAAGGTTGCCCGGGCAAAGAGGGAAGGAAAAAAAGTGACAAGCGAGGTCGCGCCTCATCATCTCTTCCTCAACACAAAGGACTACAAAAGCCAGGGCTCATACCTGAAGATGAATCCGCCCCTGAGAAGCCAGGAGGACAATGATGCTCTCTGGCAGGGCCTCCGCACGGGTGAAATTGACATCCTGGCTTCGGATCATGCCCCCCACCTGCCCGAGGAGAAGAGGGAGGACATCTGGGAGGCGCCCGCAGGGGTGCCGGGGGTGGAGACCATGCTGCCCTTGATGCTCATCGCTGTGAAACGAAATCTTATCAGCCTGGTGAGGCTGGTGGACGCCTTGGCCTCCAGGCCTGCTCGCATCTTCGGCCTGGCCGGAAAGGGCGCTATAGAGAAGGGAAAGGATGCAGATCTGGTGATCGTCGATACCAGGTCCATCTCGCAGATAAATTCCGATCGTCTGCACAGCCGGGCGGACTGGACGCCTTTTCAGGGAAGGGATGCCATCTTTCCTCAGATGACGCTCGTGCGGGGCAATGTGGTCTATGATGGAGAGTTGCTCGTTCAGCCGGGATATGGCCGCTTTTTGGGAAAGCCGAAGATAAAGCAAAAGGTTTTATGATTGCAAAGACAACTATTTTGATCATGAAATCCGATTCATCTGGAAGCAGCGATCTGGAGCGCGTGATCGGCAGGGCGGCGGTTGAGGCTGCCAGGATGTCCAGCCAAGCAAGCCAGGCGGCCAAGAAGATCCTGGGAGATGTGAGCAGCGAGATTGGCGAGGTCAAGAGCAGCGATCTTGCCCCCATTGACCTCATTGAGGAGGACGACGAGCTGATCGTTCTGGTAGCTCTGCCGGGCGCGAGCAAAGAGAAGATCGATCTGCGGGTGACGGAAGATAGCCTCTATGTCGATGCTAAGATTGCTCCCCGAGAGGGAAAATATCTGCGCCGGGAGCTGGGCACAATGGGCCGCAAGCGGGACATCAAACTGCCCATCGAGGTCAAGCCGGAGCAGGTGAAGGCCACCTTCAAGGACGGAATACTGGAGGTTCATCTTCCCAAACTCGTGGTAGTAAACGCCCAGAGGGTGCAGGTGGACTAGTCACTAGGGGGCCAACGCTCTAGCGCTTCATATCCCGTCAAGATGTCAAGCAGTTCTGAAGAGATGGCCTCTTGACGCTGCTTTCGGTAATGGGCTAAGAGCTCAGTGAGGTGTTCCTCTATATTTTTCTCTGCAGCCTGCATGGATACGAGCCTGCTGGAATTCTCGCTGGCAAGCGATTCTACGAATGCGCGATAAAGGGAGAAAAACAGATGCTCGCGAATCAGGGCAGTGAAGAGCATCTCTTTGTTCATGGAATAAGTTGGCAGACAATGGCTATGCCATTCTCTTTTCCCAAGGCTCGCAAACCAGACAGGGTCGATGGGGAATATTCGGGCCATTTTGGGACTGAATGCTCTTGCGGTGGCTGCAGTGGGACGATTGTAAAAGAGGACAATTTGTGCGGCATTGTTTTCCAGGCGCCACTCATCAATTCTGTCAAGCACTTTTCCCATAACATCAGTTATGCCCAAAAAGTCCCCTGAAAAAGAAAAGCAAATCTCGACGGGCTGACCTGCGTCTTCGAGACGGGCAAGAACGCGACTTCCTACCGCCAGAATCCTCCGTTCATCATGATTCATCTCTGCAATTCGTTCTAATGCATATCTGGCAATTATGTCATTGAAATTGCCGCATAGCCCCTGCTCCGAGCCGAAGACTATTGCACCCAGGCTTCCTTTTTCTTCTGCTTTCTTGGCTGTCATCAGTCTATTATTATTTTGCAGCATAATTTGCAGGCCGAATTCTATAGTTTTATTGTATTCAGCGAGGGATCGTACAGACGTTTCATACTCTCGAATATTTGCTGAAGAAATGGCCTTCATGATCTTGACTACGGATTGCAGTTCTATAGTATTTCTAATCCGTCTACTTGTTCTTTCAAGCTCAACCATATTGCCGCCTATTTCTGAAGTACTTCTGCAAATGTCTTTAATATTAATTCGCGATCCTGGTGGCTCAGCTTTTGCCCTGATGCAATCAAATCATTTAAGTGCGGCAATCTCTCGCAAAACGCTTTTGCTAACTCGACCTTAGCAGATGCCACCTCATTCAAATGATGCTTGTCAAGTACTCCTTCCGTTACCGCCAGTAGGATTGCAACCTGCACCGGGGCGGACATAGGATCAAATTGCGATTGTTTCAAGATCTCGCGTATTCGCTGGCCGCGCTGCAGGATCTCTTGAGTCTTTGGATCAAGCCTGGTGCCAAACCTGGTGTAGATCTCAAGACTCTGAAATTGCGAATATGTGAGGCGCAAAGCACCGGAAACCTCAGCGAAGGCAGGCAGCTGGCTTTTGCCACCAACACGGGATACCGACAGGCCCACATCAATTGCCGGCAAAATTCCTTTTCTGAAAAGCTCTGGTGAGAGGTAAATCTGGCCGTCTGTAATGGATATGAGATTGGTCGGTATATAAGCGGAAATGTCCTGGGCTTCTGTCTCAATGATGGGCAATGCAGTGAGAGATCCGCCATGGCGATAACGTGTTGCCCTTTCCAATAGCCTGGAATGAACATAGAATATGTCGCCTGGAAAAGCTTCTCTTCCCGGGGGACGGCGCAATAGCAGCGACAGCTCACGATAGGCTCGAGCATGCCGGGTCAAATCATCGTAGACGACCAAGACATCCTGCCCTTTCTCGACAAAGAATTCTCCTATAGTGGTCGCGGAATATGGGGCAATAAAATTTAAGGCAGGCGTGTCTTCTCCAGTAGCTGCGACTATTATGCAATTTTCCAAGGCATCATTATCGCGAAGCTGTGCAGCGATATGGGATACTTCTGATTTTTCCTGCCCAATAGAGCAATAGATGCAGATTACATCCTTGTCTTTTTGATTAATAATAGTATCAATGGCCAAAGCCGTCTTGCCGGTTTGCTTGTCACCCAGTATCAGCTCGCGCTGTCCGCGACCTATGGGAATCATGCTGTCTACTACCATGATTCCTGTCTGCAGCGGAGCATTAACTGCCGCTCGCTCCATTATCGCAGGAGCCTCCTTCTCGATGGGCATTTTTTGTGAGGTCTGGATGCTTCCCCCATCGTCCAGTGGCCGACCCATGCCGTCGATGATTCTTCCCAAGAGCTCTTCGCCCACGGGAACTTCCATAATTCTTCCTGTTCTGTGTGCGATCTGTTTGGCTTTGATGCTTTTATTCTCACTGAGCATTATAACGGCAACCTCTTCTGGATCAAGGTTGAAGACTATGCCATAATTGTCTCCGGAAAATCGTATCAGTTCCTCTGATTTGGCATTGGGCAGTCCTTTTATGCGAACGATGCCTTTGCCTACAAATGAGACTACGCCAATCTCTTCAATCTTCAGCTTTGGCCTGTAGACTGCAAGATCTTGCTCAATTGCCGCAAAAGTGTCGGCCAGAACCCCTCTGACTCCGGATTCATCTCTTATCATATCACTGCCCTTATGCTGCTGCAATCATTATGCTGTTACAATTTATGCTGCTTCAATTTATGCTGTTACAATGCTCTCTTCTCAAGCCAGTGGGAAAAATCTGCTTCAAGCGAATCAAGATATCCGGAGACGCTCCACCCAATTTCTGCATTCTTCGCGCTCATTACCATTCCTGAGATCAAATCATCGTCTATAACGAATTGAACCCTCACATCCGCGTCGGCATAAGCTGCAAGTTCTCGCTTAATCTCTCTTTGAGTCTCTTCGGGAATATCAAAGGCGCTGCGTATTGTAATTATCTGCTTGGGATCTCTAAAGAAACTCTCAATTGACTCTCTTTCAGAATCCTCTAAATTTTTTAGTCGATTGACAAAGGTAATTATTATCTGTCGCTCCAGATCTTCGTTGGCGAGGTCCCGCAAAGCCCTTCTGGTGATGGCATAAAGCTGCAGTCCACTATATTTTTTCAAATCGGCAACAAAATCAGATCTCTGGCGCAGCAAATCCTTTTGCCACTCTATCTTCATCTCTTCAATCTCTTCTATTGCTTTTTTCATCATATCTTCTTTAAATTCTCTTGCATCCTCTTTTGCTTTGACAAGAAGCTCTTCATGCTCGGATGATAGCTCTTCTCTCTTCTTTTGATATGACTGAGCCTCCCTCATCGCTTCTCTCTTGGCATCTTCTGCCTCATTTTGGCGGGAGATTATCTTCATCTCTCTTTCATCCATCAATTTTAGCAGCGGGCTGTAAAAGAAGTGCTTCAGGATGAGCACTAGCAGTGCAAAATTGATGATTTGGGCGACGGTTGTAAAATAATCAATCTGCAAGACATCCTCCTAACGAGTTACATAATTCCAGAATGGATTAGAGAATATCAGAATTATTGATATGACAAAACAGTAAATCGCAGTTGATTCCACCATGGCGAGGCCTACAAATAGTGTCCTTGTGATAGTATTGGCCTCATCGGGCTGCTGTGCAATGGCGTTTAGTGCCCGGGAGAGTGCCCAAGCTTCGCCTATCGCCGGCCCAATTGAACCAATAGCAATGGTAAGTCCTGAGACAATAATCGATGCAACACCTATCGTCTCAATAGCAGTCATTCTCGAACACCTCTTGGCGACAATTTCTCCTTTTGGTCTTCATCCGCAAAACTCCCAGATATTATATAGACTGTGGCCAGGACTGAAAATATGTAAGCCTGTACCTGTCCGATCAACAAACCAAAAAGGTCCATGACCGAGGGCAAGAATAGGGGCACGATGGAAAGCAGTACTGCAACCAGCAAATTCTGACTCATCATATTGCCAAAAAGCCTTAGGGCTAGTGCCATAGTCCGAGAGACTTCTCCGATGATATTGAAAGGAAGCATAATGATAGACGGCTGGACGTAGCGAGCGAAATAATCAGATGCTCCTCTCTCGGCAATGCCATAGATGGGAACGGCAAAAAAGACGCATATCGCCATTGCCAGGGTTGTTGAGAGGGAGCTGGCAGGAGAACGATATCCAGGAACAATAGAAAGCAGACTGGCCACGGAGATGAATAAAAACAGAGTTCCGGAAAAGTGGATGTATCGTTCCGGAGATTTGCGGGAAATTTCCTCAATCTCGCTTTTCATGAAACTGACTATGGTCTCCATGAAGACCTGCATATGTGAGAGCGGCGGGTCAATAGAGAGATGGCGTGTTGAAATCCAGGTGAGAAGTATCAGAAGCGCCATCACTATCCAGGTGTTGACTATCGTTTCATTAATTGAGAAGGTCTCTCCCAAGCTCCAATAAATAACTTCATCAGGATTTATCTGGACCATTTCCGCACGCCTCCATTCTCGGCTCTAGAGATAGCCTGCGAATCAATGCGATCTTAGTCAGAACAAAGCCTGCCAGACAGAGCAATAACGATTGCATGCCGCTGCCGATAATTACATAGAATCCGAGGATGCAAACCAAGGATCTGGCAAAGAAGCTTCCTAGGCTCAATAACGTAGGCTGTTGGCAGCCAGGCAGGCGTTTAATTGTCAGCCACAATCCTCCAAAGTAGAAAGCTCCCAGGAAGACGCCCATGAAAAAGCTTACCGCAGGCAAAATTAAGCTACTCATCAATGATGTCCTCTCCAATCTCTCTCTGTCCTTTTTTCACCCAATACCAGGCATTTGCGCAGCCCACAGCCAGACCCAGGAATAATAAAGTAAGCGTCCAGGATATGATTCCATCATAATTTAGGTCTATCCAAACACCTAAAAGGACGCCAACAAGAGTTGGTACTGCTACAGACCATCCGATAACGCCCATCATGCCCAGACCAAACCATATGCCTTTGTCTCTCCTGCGGATGGCTTTGATCTTGCGCGCTTCTTTTGCTGCGATTTCATCTTCAAAGCTCTTATGATGTTCGTCCATTAATTGCATCATCTCTAGGTTCATATCTTGCCAAAGAAGCTCTTGGCAAAATCAGCCTCCAGTTTCGCCAAAATGGAGCGGGTCTTCTTTTCTTTTTCATCTAAGGTTCTGAATTCCCGCTCTACAATGGACTTCAATTCTCCCAGATCTCGGCTTCGGACTGCTCTTCTTGTTGAAACCCTCACCTCGTGGGCTCGTTTTACCAGAACTCCTTCGTCAGCAGCAATGTACTCCACTCCCCTCTCGGACTCAAACGAGATTATTCCCGGAACCAGCACCGCCACAAAATCAATATGTTTTGGAAGGAGGCAGAACGAGCCATTTGCAGCTTCTGCAATAACCTTTGTCACCTCTTGGTCTAAAAAGATTCTCATGGGCAGAAGGACCTTCAACCTCATATCTTTGCTTCCTCAATATTGCCAATCATGTAGAGCGAAGACTCTGGATAGTCTGCGAATTCATCATTTAAAATGCGTTCACAACCGTTTAAAGCATCATCAAGCCGGATCAATTTGCCCTCCCGGCCGGTAAAATGCTCAGTGGTCATGAATGGCTGAGTCAGGAATCGCTCCAACCTGCGCGCTCGATTAACAATCTTTTGATCCTCCTCAGAGATCTCTTCCAGCCCCAGCATGGCAATGACGTCCTTGAGATCTTCGTATTCAGCCAGGGTTTTTCTGATCTTCTGGGCAGTTTGGTAGTGCTTGCTTCCCACAATGTGGGGACTGAGCATCCTGGAGCGGGACTGGAGCGGATCGACAGCAGGATACAGTCCCTGGCTGGCCATCTTCCTGGATAGAACAATGGAAGAAGAGAGGTGGCCGAAGGCATGGGCAACTGCCGGATCTGTAAAATCATCTGCCGGGACATAGACAGCCTGCACCGAGGTAATAGCCGCGGTCCTGGTGCTGCAGATTCTACCTTCCAGCTCCGCCAGCTCGCTTGCCAGAGTCGGCTGATACCCCAACCTGGAAGGCAATTGACCCATCAGCCCGGATACTTCAGATCCTGCCTGAATAAAACGAAAGATATTGTCGATAAGAAGCAAAACATCTGTCTTGGCGTCATCCCTGAAGTATTCCGCCATGGTCAGAGCGGTATGTCCGACACGAAATCTTACGCCAGGTGGCTCATTCATCTGACCGAATACCAGTATGGTTTTATCCAGTACATCAGCATCTCTTATCTCGCGATAGAGCTCTTCGCCCTCGCGGGAGCGCTCACCGATGCCGCAAAATATGCTGATACCCTGGTAGCGCCCTACAACGTTGTGAATCAGCTCCATGATCAAGACGGTCTTGCCGACTCCAGCTCCCCCAAAGAGACCGGCTTTTCCTCCTCTCTCCAGAGGCGAAAGGACATCTATTGCTTTTATTCCCGTCTCGAAGATCTCGGAAGTTGTATTTCTCTCGAATAATGGCGGAGTGGTTTGATGCACCTGTCTAAATTCTTTGGCAGGCACCTCTTCTCTTCCATCGATAGGCTTTCCAAAGACATTTACCGCTCTGCCGAGCAGCTTTTCTCCCACTGGAACCTTGAGGGGCTCACCGCTGTCTATGACCAAAGAACCGCGAGATAGCCCTTGCGTTCGGGTTAAGGCTATTCCCCGGACGGTTTCAAAGTTGATATGAGATAGGACCTCTATGATAATGTGCCATTCTTCCCCCGCCATAATGAGATTATGAATCTCTGGAAGCCTTTCTTCAAAGCAGGCATCAACGATGTTGCCACGAATTGAAACCACAGTACCCTTATTTAATAGATTCAATTCATGACACCCCTACTACTGTCTTTTTTAATTGATATATATTTCATTATCATAGTCGGTGTGCTTTATAAAAATAATAACGCATAAAATCAATGCAAAAAATGATGAAAATTCTCATTCAATTCTTTGCATCGAGGCTCTCCGTGGTCGTCGTCTGGTAGGTGTAATTGATGGCCATCTTCTGCCGCGGAGCAAGCGCCAGCTTCCACTTGAGGCTGGTGGCTGTGCTCTCCGCTGGCCTCGGCGTGACGGCGATTACTACTGCCTCCTGGGGTTTGCTGTCCGTTACCTCCAGCGCCGCAGCCCGGTCCAGGTTGCTCTTGATCTTAAGATTGTAGGTCCAGGCCTCAATGGTCTCTTTCACGGTATGATTTCCCTGACCCGATCCGATCACTTTAATGTTCTCGGTCTTATTGTAGTCGGAGAGCTTTCGTTCCACCTTGAGATCAGCAGAGGGGCCGACTACTACAGAGGCATTGGTTCCTGCAGGGGTGTAGGGCATCTCGATGGTGGAGACGTACTCGTCATTTCTGTAGAGCAGCGCCTTTCCCGTCGGCCAGGGATTGGTGAGGGTATTGTTGGCCCGAATCTCCTCTTTGGCCGGTCCTTCCTCCTGGCGGTAGGCGTCCCAGGTGTAGACCCTCACCAGGGGTGCTTCTTCCTCAAAGAGGGGAAATCCGATCTCTTTGTCCATGACCAGGTCCTTTCGCCCATCCAGCTCGAAGATATAGAATGTCTCCAGCTCTCCAGAGGCGGGAGCAGGTTCAGCTACATAGTCAAATAACTCTGTCATGGCAGGAGCCTCGGCATACCGCTGGTTGATCTGAGGAGCGGCTTTGGCCAAATAGGGCTCTACAGCTTGCGGCAGGCCTGCTACCAGCTTGAGGCGCACATTCTTGAGGTCTTCTCCGCCGCGATTGCGGAGTACAGCGTTGGCTTTCACCAGTACGGAGTCGCGAAGAAGGTGCAGGTCGTAGACCGGCTTCCAGGTGGCTGCATCGTACATGAGATAAGAGAGGTCAAAGCTCTGCGATCCCGGCGTGGAGATGTTCAGGGTGTAGACCGGATTGGCATCGTAGACCACTCGCTCCTGGGTGGCATTGCTTACAGTTAGGAGCACTGAGCTCTGATCTGCCATTTCTGGAACATTGATCACAAATTTATGCACGCCGTCGGTCACATCAAGGTTTCCGGTGCGTTTCACTGTCATCAGCCCGTCCGGATAGATGGTTACGGAGTCTACCGGCAGGGTGATAGCGGTGGTGGCCTCGACCCCTTTCACTTCATCGGAGAGAGCCAGGGCCGGTGCGCATAACAACAGCACTAGAATAGCTACAGATAGCTTCATAAAATTCCTCATTTTTAATGGGTGGCAAGAGTATTTACTTTTTGCCCTGATGGCAGACAGTCTCCCGGAGTGGGGCAAACGGCATGCATATATCAGCCCTTATATCACCTCAGCCAGTTCCCTGGGCATGGGGTTTTTGAGCCCTTGTTTGTGGAAATTGGCCTGGTCCGATGGAAGAGGACTGGCCTTTTCAGTCTCAAAGCCTCGATTTTGTCGTTGCGCGGGAGAACACGGAAGGTCTCCACTCAGGCCAAGATGTGATGGATGCGGAGCAGGCACATACCATGCGAGTCATGACTCGCCTGGGCAGCGAGAGGATTGCAGAGATGGCCTGCGATCTGGCAGCAGGCCGAAGAACGCTGATCATCGCCCACATGTCCAATGTGCTGAAGGGCGACTGGATCTTTCTGAAGACCTGCCAGGAGGTAGCGGCAAGGCGGGCCGTGCCCTGCGATGAGATGCTGGTCGCCGCCTACAATCTTGTGACCAATCCCGGCAGGTTTGATGTGCTGGTCACAACCAACCTCTTCGGCGACATCCTGAGCGATGAGGCGGCAGGAGTGATCGGCAGCCTGGGCCTGTGCGCCAGCGCCAACATCGGCACCGACCACGCGCTCTTCGAATCCATCCATCCGGAGTGCAGCGATGATGATGCGCTGGCTGGGCGAGCCAGAGAAAGCAGACCGAATCGAGGCGGCGGTGCAGAAGGCGCTGGCCAGCGGGGCGAAGACGCCGGACCTGGGCGGGAGCTGTGGGACGGCGGAGGTGACGCAGGCGGTGGTTGTATACCTCAATGAGGTGGAAGGCAAATAAGTGAGTTATGTGGCTCCTATTCCAGCCACTCCTTGTGTGTGATTTGGGCTTGCTGCAATATCTGGGCAAGCAAATTGGAATCTATATCTTGATTATGTGGATTGGGCAATCTGAGCTTGATGTCTCCCCGGAACATGAACTGGTGCTTCTTTCCTTTGAATGGTCCACTAAATCCCAATTTTCGTAGCCTCTTTATCAGTTCTTTGCGGGAAACAGGAACGAGCCTATTCGACAACGGAAACCGGCTCCTCATTAATTGCAGGCACGTTGATCATAGCGCCATCAATAGCAGGGATAGTGTGTCCCAACTTGATGCCGAGGACCAACCATTCTTCAATAACTTCGATTAGCTCGGCCCTGGCCTCTTCAATGGTTTTGCCTGTCGCCCATGCACCATTTAATCCTGGAACAGATACGAAAACGGGTTCATCACTTTCGATGATCTTGTATTCTGCCCGCCGGAGCGCTGCAGCTATGTATTCCGCGAACATAGCATTTATTTGACACTGCTTGAGTTATATATCTTTCATCCTAAATGAGAAAGCTGGGAGCATCATCTGAAACGGTTAAATTAATCAGAGAGTGGCCAAGCGAGCGCGATAAGGTAGGCAGGATCTAGGCGGCGGTGCAGAAGGCGCCGGCCAGCAGGTGGTGGGGCGCCCGACCTGGGGGGAGCTGTGGGATAGCAGAGGTGATTGAGGCGGTTGTGGCTCGATTGGACGGAAATTGAGATATAATTATTTTGTATTTCCTCGCAGCACCCTCGCCAACCACCGAGACAGGCTCCACGGCAGGCTCTTCTTCAGCCTCTGTCTTATCGCCTCCTCTCTCATTTTCTGACTCGCTTTTATCTTCTTCATAAAATCACCTATTATTTTCTCTTGCTGAAGCCATATACCTAACGGGCTGGCTTAACCTCCAGCAAAACTTTATATCTTAATTCAGTCTAAATATATATGGTGTGTTAATATGATGTCCCAATCCCATAAACATCTCTTCTGCATGACCATGCTATTATTCCTATTATCATTCTCGCTACCTGCCTGCGCAGCCCTCTCCCTGAGCGGCACCGCCTTCCAGGATGCCAATGGCGACGGCTTCTACTCGCCGGACGAGCAAACTGTGGCAAATGTGCACATCGAACTTTCTCAGGAAGGAAATGCCATAACCTCAGCGACCACAAACGAATCAGGACAGTACTCTTTCGATAAACTATCTTCAGGCCGCTATGAACTGACGGTGCAGCCCATTTCCGGCGAGAGCCTGACCGCGCCGGGATCTGGCCGCTATGAGGTGACTCTCTCCGACATGAGCGCCTCCGGCCTGGACTGGGGCTTTTTCCTGCCAGGAAATGCCTCTGCCTCTCTGGCGCCGCGCACATATCCGATCATGCACCCCACGCAGGAAGAGGCAAGCCTCTGGGCAGGACAGTACAACGCTTCCGCCAGAGCCTACCTCAGCCCTGATATCGAGGGCAAAATGGCTTCCGCACCCGTGACCGCCTTTAATCTGCTCGATCGGCTAAAGTACTCTTCCAAAGAGCGCAACCAGGGCACCTGCGGCAATTGCTGGGCCTGGGCAGGAACGGGAGTGATGGAGCTGGATTATGCTCGCCAGAAAGGCATCTCCGATCGCCTATCCGTGCAGTACCTGGTCTCCAACTACAACGGCGGATGCGGCGACTCCGGGGCTTGCTGCGGCGGCTGGCTCTCAGACCTGGCCGGCTTCTACCAGGACAAAAAAATGATGGTCCCATGGTCGAACAGCAATGCCCTCTATCGAGATGGAAAAGGTGATTGCGGCCCGTGTACATCAATTCCCGCTTCATTCATATCTGCCCAGCCGCATTACGACCTTTCCGCCATCTCCGTCAATACCATTCCCACTAACAATATTCCCAAAGAACAGGCCATCTCCAACATCAAAAACGTCCTGCTCCAGGGCAAAGGCATCTGGTTTGGCTACTTCTTGCCTGACAAGAGCGCCTGGGATGACTTCTTTGCCTTCTGGGGCTCTGCTCAGGAGAGCGCCGTCTGGCAGCCGGACGGGGCCAGCGGCAGGACCTTTGATTACAATAACGGAGGCGGTCATGCTGTCCTCTGTGTGGGATACGACGAGAGCGATCCCAATAACCGCTACTGGATCATGCTCAATAGCTGGGGCGAGACCGCCGGGCGACCGTCAGGCCTCTTCCGCATGAGCATGGACATGAACTACGATTGCAGCTACACGGATCTCGGATATGCCTTCTACTGGATGACTTTGGACATGAGCTACCCGGAAAAAGAGAACCTTGCCCCCCAAACGCCCACTCCGCCCCAAGGACCTGCACAGGGTACCGCTTCGAATTCGCTCAGTTACACAGCTGTAGCCAGCGATCCGGAAAGTGATCCTGTGCGCTTTTCCTTCGACTGGGGTGACGGCACCACCACCGAGACGGAGACAACCAGCTCCGGCCAGGCTGAAGCCTCGCATGCCTGGAAAGAGGCAGGAAGCTATCAGATAACTGTCAGGGCCATAGATGACAAAGGAGCATCCTCCGAACCGTCTCAAGCTCTTGCGGTCGCCATTGCCGGGGCCAATCAGCAGCCCGAAAAGCCTGAAAAGCCCCAGGGCAGCAGGTCCGGCACATCGGAGAAATCCTATAATTATGCCGCCTCGGCGATCGATCCGGATGGCGATGACCTCCAGATCATCTTCGATTGGGGAGACGGCAGCACCTCGCAGAGCGAACTCTTAGGTTCTGGAACGGTAGTGCAGATGCCGCATACCTGGAGCCAGGCCGGAACCTACCATATTAGGGTCATGGCCAGGGACAAAAATGGTGCAGAATCTCCCTGGTCCGATGGCAAAGCGGTGAAGATCTATGCTGCAACCGCTCGCACCAAGATCCGGACTGCTGCCGGGCCAGAAACGAAAAAGGCAGGACAGGGGCAGGACAAAGGAGTCTGTCCCTGCTCTAAGAAGTCATGAATGGCAAGGGCTCTTTTCCAGGCAGGCCACCATCGCCTCTGCCTTTTTTGCCACCTCGGAGGGGTCCATAGGGGCGCGGGCCACGCCCGTCTCTATGGCCGCGCGAGCAACGGCTGCAGCCACCGCCGGGACTACCCTTCGATCCAGTGGCGAGGGAATGATGCACCTTTCGGAGACGCTCTCCACCAGTCCGGCGATAGCTCGCGAGGCTGCGACCTTCATAGCCTCATTGATGTCCGATGCCCTCACATCCAGAGCACCGCGAAAGATCCCTGGAAAGCCCAGGACATTGTTGACCTGATTGGGGAAATCAGACCTGCCGGTGGCAACCACTCGCGCTCCCGCCTGCAAGGCATTTTCCGGCATGATCTCTGGCACTGGATTGGCCATGGCAAAGACTATGGCATCCTCAGCCATGCTCTCGACCATATCAGGCGTCACAATGCCTGCCACTGAAAGGCCCAAGAAGACGTCAGCCCCCTTTATGGCATCGGCCAGACTGCCCGTGACATTTCTCGGATTGGTCATGCGGGCAATCTCCTGCTTGGCAGGATTCAGGTCGGACCTGCCCTGGTGGATAACGCCCCGGCTATCGCAGAGTATGGCATCCTTTACCCCGAAGCTGTAGAGGAATTTGGTGACTGCGATTCCAGCTGCGCCAGCGCCGCTCACGGCGACCTTCACCTGGTCGAAGCTCTTGCCGACAACCTTCAGGGCATTGATGAGTGCCGCCAGGGCGACCACGGCGGTGCCATGCTGATCATCGTGAAACACGGGTATCGAGAGGAGCTTCTTGAGGCGCCCCTCCACCTCGAAGCATCGAGGGGCACTGATGTCCTCCAGGTTGATCCCGCCGAAGACCCCCTCAATCCTGGCCACAGTCTCCACGATGACCGATGGGTCCTTGCTGCCCACCGCAATGGGAAAAGCATCTATGCCCGCGAAATTCTTGAATAAAATGGCCTTTCCTTCCATCACCGGTATGGATGCCAGCGACCCGATATCACCCAAACCCAGAACAGCGGTTCCATCAGTTACCACGGCGACGATATTGCCCTTTGAGGTATATTCATAAACATCGTCCGGATTGCGTTCGATCTCGCGACAGGGTTCTGCCACCCCGGGAGTATAAGCCAATGAAAGGTCACGCACCGTTGTGCAGGGCACCTTGCTGTGGATGGCAATCTTGCCCCTGGCTTCTTTATGAAATGCTAAAGCATCATCTCTAAGAGACATAACAACTCCTGTTTTAGGGTCCTGCCGCTAATAGAGAGGAGCAACAGATATAAAGCATGGGTCAGACGGAGATTTACAAGGGCCGGGGTGGCAGAGCGGACAATTTCTGCAGGCGGCAAGGCCACAGGAGTTCATACGCGGCAGGCTCGAGACCTGTTGTCCCTTCCTGGGACGCTTGGGTTCAAAATGCGGCAAGCGCAATAGCTTGCTCATGAAAATCCCAACCCCGGCGCTAATAATTATAGAAAGCTTCATATCCAAACAGAAAAAGGCGATAAGGTTATGGCTAGATTTCCAGAAGCTGAAAAGCGAATATTGAATCTCAAGATATGCATGAACTGCAACGCACGAAATCCAGTAAGGGCAACTCGCTGCCGCAAGTGCGGCTACAAAGGACTGAGGATGAAATCCAAGGAAAATAAGACCGCTTGATGACTCTTAAGAGGGGAAAGGTCGAGCTGCTGCTTGCCGGAGCGGTCGCCGACAGAGGAGCCGGACATCTGACGCTGATCGATCCGGATTCTCAGAGCCCGGCCCAGGCAGGGTCCATGGCCCAGGCCGCTGCCCGCGGCGGCACGGATGCCATCATGGTAGGCGGCTCGGTGGGTGCGGCTGGCCTTCTGCTTCACGAGACTGTGAGGGAGATCAAAGAGAAGACAGATCTTCCTGTAATTCTGTTTCCCAGCAGCGTGGCCGGCTTATGCGAAAATGCGGATGCAGTCTTCTTTATGAGCCTGCTGAACTCCCGCACCCCTGCTTACATCGTGGAAAACCAGGCGCTTGGTGCTCCTCTTGTCTTCCGTTACGGCCTTGAGCCCATACCCATGGCATACATCATAATTGAGCCGGGGGGAACAGTGGGCTTTGTGGGCGATGCCCGCCTGATACCGCGAAGGAAGCCGGAACTGGCTGCCGCTTATGCCCTGTCCGCCAAATACATGGGCATGAGGCTCGTATACCTGGAAGCCGGGTCAGGCGCAGACTCTCCTGTTCCGGTCGGCATGGTCGCCATGGTCAAGAAGCTCCTGGGAGATGTTATGCTCATTGTCGGCGGAGGAATTCGTTCCGGAGAGACAGCAGCAGAGATGGTCGCAGCCGGAGCCGACCTGATCGTCACGGGAACCGGGGTAGAGAAGAGCCAGGACGTAGCCTCATTCGTATCCGGGCTGACAAAATCCATTCGAAGGTAGCTATTTGTGCCTTCTCCTATCCAGACATTTCTAGACCGGCATAATCTGGACGGCTTTCTCTTTGTCGGCGACAGTATCTGCGATGCCGATATATTTTATCTCTCTCATTTCCTGGCAGGCGATCGATTTGCCTTTCTTGCTCAGGAGAAGAGCACGCTGCTCGTCTCTTCTATGGAAATAGGAAGAGCGGACAAAGAGTCCATTGCAGACAGAATTTTGAGCACATCACAGTACCGTATTAAAGAAAAGCTGAAGATTTGCGAGAATTCAGAAGAGGCCTATGGCCGGGTTCTGACAGATCTTTTGCGGGATTGCGGCATAAAGCATCTGGGAGTGCCGTATCGGTTTCCAGCCGGCCTATACCAGCATCTGATCAAGGATTTCGCGGTCACTGTAATGGAGAGCCCAGCCTCACTTGCTCGAGTAGCAAAGACACAGGAAGAGCTCTTAGCCATCGAGAAAGCACAGAGGGCCTGCGAGAGAGCTATGGCTCAGGCAATTTGCCTGATCGACAGCTGCAAGATCCAGAGGGATTGGCTCTACAGCGATAGCCAGCCACTCACCTCGGAAAAAGTTCGCAGTGCCATTGAGATATCCTTGCTTGAGGATGGCTGCGAGAGCTTGGACACCATTGTTGCCGGGGGCCCACAGGCAGCAGATCCTCATGCGCGAGGAAACGGACCGTTGGCCGCCAATTCACCCATAGTAATAGATATCTTTCCGCGCAACAAGAGCAGCCGCTACTTTGCCGATATGACCCGCACGGTTCTCAAAGGAGAGGCACCGCTCGATGTCCAAGAGATCTACGAGGCGGTATGCCTGGCACAGGCCGAGGGCCTGCGAGCGATCCGAGCCGGGGTTTCGGGCAAGGAGGTCCACTCTCGGGTATCAGAGGTCTTTCGTGATCAGGGATTTCCTGAGACTGAGGGCCGGGGTTTCACCCATTCAACCGGACATGGCGTGGGCCTGGATGTGCACGAGAAACCCTCGCTGAGCGATGCGGGCGAGATTCTGCCGGAAAACTGCGTAGTAACCGTAGAACCCGGACTTTACTATCCCGATATCGGCGGCGTGCGCATGGAGGATATGGTCGTCGTAAAGAAAGACGGCTGTAAGAACCTCACGTTATTTGAAAAAAAGCTTGTCATTTAGGTGTTATCAATGGAGACGGAGATACGGGAGAAGTACAGGACGGCAGGCAGGATCCTGGCTGAGGTGCTGGCTGAGGCGGGTCCGCGAGTTGAGCTGGGCGCGTCTCTGCTCGATGTGGCAAACTTCGTTGAAGGTTCAATCAGATCAAAAGGCGCAAAGCCTGCTTTTCCCTGCAATATATCTCTGGACAGAAACGCAGCTCATTACACGCCTTCGCCCAATGATACCGCCCGCTTTGGAGAAAACATGGTCAAGCTTGATGTAGGTGTTCATGTGGACGGCTATATCGCGGATTCCGCCATAACCGTTGACCTGAGCGGCCATGATAAGCTGGTCGAAGCCTCCCGTTCCGCTCTGCAAGCGGCTTTGGAGATAATCGGTCCTGGAACAGACACTGCCCAAATCGGAAAGGTCATAGAAGAGGCCATAACAGGTTACGGCTACAAGCCGGTTTACAATTTGACGGGCCACGGTCTATCCAGATATCTGGCCCACGACGAGCCTGCTGTGCCCAACAGAGCTATGGAGAAGGGAACGGTCTTGAAAGAAGGAGATGTCATCGCCATTGAGCCCTTTGCCACCAACGGCTCAGGCAGGATCAGCGAGGCCCAGAATTGCGAGATCTATGGTCTTTCTGCCATGCGACCAGTTCGCCTCCCTGCAGCGAGAACGCTTCTAAAAGAGATCTCAGAAGAATACAAGACACTTCCCTTTGCCAGGCGCTGGCTGCAAGCCGAGAGAGCAGAATATGCGCTCATGCAGCTGCTGCGTAGTGGAAGCGTGCACAAATATCCGGTACTTTGGGAGGTGGAAGGAGCCCTGGTCTCCCAGGCCGAGCACACGGTTATCGTTTCCGATAAAGGATGCGAGGTAATAACCAGATCTATCTAGTCAATCCCACCCACATCTTCCGATCCATCATCATCTTTGTAGCTATCATCGCCCAGCATTGCCGCAGATATGGCATCAATTCCATCCATAAGCTCTGCCGTCATGCAATAGGGAATCTCGCCAATCTCAGGAAGGCTCTCTCCGCCTATCACCCTTGCCCCTACCTGACTGAGCAGATCAAATGCGCCATCGAGGTTCTCCTCTTTTTCAGCAGCAACTGCCTTCGCCACGATCTCTTCCAGGGGTGTTTCGCGATCGAAGTCTCCAATGATATAGCGCTGGCTGGAGACGAATACAGCGGCAAGGGAGGTCTTGAGAGACTCAAGCATCAAATCGGCATCCTCTCCCATGGATTCGGCCTTGGAAAATACAATCGATCTGATGGCGGCAATCTCGGCCAGAGCCTCTTCAGGCGATATGATCGTGCGCTCGCATCGGGCTATCACCTTCAGGCAGGCCAGCACCACATCATCCATGATGTAGATGAAGACGGCACCCGAGTTCTTATCATCCGCCTCAGTGAGCTTGAAGTTGCTGTCCTTAACCTTATTCATCCAGTTGAGCCATCGCTTCTCGGTGTAGAATTCTTCCTTCATTTTACAACTCATCCTCAGTTATTCAGTTTTAGCGGTATGTGTCCACCAGGGCCACCCTTTCGATGACCAGATCCTCGATCCTATCCTCCCCTACGGCAGATAGCTCCTCTGAAGAGATATTAAAAGCCTCTATTAAGGCCTTGGCACAGAGCAGACAACCTTTCCCATCCAGATCTATGATCATGGATAGCTCCCGGTCATCCGGCAGGGGGCGGCAGCCAACGAGGACCAGAGCTATTCTCTCCGTGCGTTCGGATACTCGCATGAATAGGCACCTTTCAATCTGCCTCTCTCCAGAGGCGTAACGCATGATCTCCATCCCTGCATCTTTTGCAATATTTCTCTGCTCGGAAAAAGCTGCTAAAGCCTTCTGGACAGCAAAGCAAATGTGCCGCTCACTTGCGATCATATCTGCGTCCAGGGCCTGCGCTATGCAGCCATGACGGGACTGTAGATCCTTTATAGCTGAAATGAGGAGACTTTTGTCTCTTGTCGCCGGCCTTCCGAAGAGCAGAGAAATCTCATTCATCAATTCCGATCTGATGAGAAGGCTTAAAAGGTTGCGGTCTTGCATGTAAAGCAGATAATCGGCCTACAGAAGCATCTAAATAGGCTGCAAAATCTGTATCTTATAAAATCTAAGAGGGGCAGATCCTCTGCCCATAAATATTGAGTTTAACGCAAATCAAACCAGGCCAGCACGCTGCAACCTTAGCAGGTCGACTGTGCTCAGCTTCTCGCCCTGCCTGAAGTGAGTAAGGATATCCTCGGCCTCGCGCTTGGCAACCTCTTTGGCGCGATCTTCCTTGATGTCCCGGTTCTTCTTCTTCATGCCCACAATGACCTTTTCGAAGTCGCGAACCTCTCTCTGAGTGCGGATGAACTCCTTATGTTGCTCATCTGCGGCCTCCTGGGCCTTCACGAACTCCTTGTGAGCAGCATCGGCTTCAGCACGAGTCTGATCGGCTTCCTTGAAGGTAGCAATCATCTGATCGTGATACTCCTGGGCCATCTCCGCGAACTTTGTGACCTTATCGTGGTGCTCAGAAGCCTGATCCCTCATGGCTTGGGCCTCATCGAGAAGCTTCCTAAGCTCCTCATTCTTCTCAAGCTGCTCTTTTCGTCCTTTAAACTCAGAATGCAAGGCAGCGATCTTGTCGACCAGCTGCTTCTCCTTGTCTGGACTTAAGACCTCAGTCTGCTGCCGGAACTCCAGGTGATCGATCTCGCGGCGCAGATCCCTTATGGAGCGCTCTCCAGTGAGGTTGTACTTCTTGCGGATCTCGTCTATCCTTGCATAGAGCTGATTGGTCTTCTCGTTGTACTCATCCCGATCCTTCTTGGAATCAGCCACATTCTTATTATTCTCATCTCGAAGCTTCTTAAGTTCCTGGGCCTTGTCTATTAGCTCTTTGGTGGCTTTGTTCAGCTCATTTCGCTTAGCAGCCCATTTGCTTGCTTCAGCATTCAGTTGGCTTCTTCGATCCTTGAAGGCAAGGGACTCCTGTCTGAGTTTGCCTCTCTTATCTTCTAGTTCTGCCAGCATCCCCCGTTTGTCCTCCTGTTCCAGCCTGCGGCTGGGATTTGGCTTTCCTCATCGGGGCCAATAAACCCGGAAACCCCTTGCCTGAGCGGCAAGGGTCTTCTCTTACTGCACTATACGTTATGGGGCTCTTGCATGCTCGTTTTTTGGATTATATGATCGAGATCAATCAAGATATATAATAGTTAATCCCATTTGATTCTCTGCCTGATGGCATGGCTCTCTTGTAAATGATTTTGATCAAAAGATGACCTGATCATAGGATCAATAGGAACGAGCATACCACTCCCTATCGAGTAACGCTCACGTATTAACCTTTTGGTTATGAGATTCTGAGGCATTCTGATTGCCAATAGGAGAATGTTATGCCGGCTTTTTTAAAAAGGCAATCAACAGATTAAAATAGGTGCGTTGACTTACGGAAAGCAGGATAATTTAAAGAATAGTGTCATTCGCTTTAGATGGAGGGATTGATCTGAAGAAGGCTATACTAACAGTATTGGTTTTAGTAGCTCTTATAGGATGTTCAACTGCTTGGCCTGAGCAAGTTACAACTTGGCCTGCAACCATGACATACCCGAATGGATATGCGGAAAGCAACAGGACATTCGATTTTGAGCAGAGTGTACAGGGTAATGGTTACTTCATGACCTACCTGTATGCCAAGGCTGGCAACGTCGCGGTCAAGAATTATGCTCACGGCTCCGGCTCATTGAACGCTGAGTCCACACTCACCTACCAGAACCTGGATCGTTCGACGCATTATGCATATTCCGATTACAACGACTTCGCACAGGATTGCATCCAGTTCAAAGAGGATGTAGCTATGGTCTATGCGCCGATGAGGATCGCTGTCGGCAATGGATACTATGCAGCAAATCCACTGGACTACAGCTCTCTGCTCAAGGAGAAGACCTGGGTAAAGAACTATCTGGCCGGTACCAGCATGCACCATGAGGTAGAGTACGCTCATGCCCTGGATAAGGAGTTGGAGATCGTTGCCAAGGATAAGAGGAATATAACCTGGGACCCAGAGCTTGAATCCGTTGGCTACACTCAGATGAAGATCGTTGAGGATGTAACAGACGGCAAAGCCCATATCGGTGTACTGCAGGCAAACGAGAATTACCTGGATAATTCCAACATCGCCCAGCCTGATTTAACCAATCCGGACACACTGAGCCAGTTGGGCATGGATATCAAGAGCGCCTGGAAGAAGCCCTCCATCGAGATCGATGAGGATTACTGGGGAACCTACCACATCGAGAAGAACATGACTCTCGAAGTACCCTACCATCTGATTCAGAAGAAGGAGGACTGGCTGCCCTGCTGCTTCGGTGGATACCTCACTCTGCCGACAACCTACAGGGGAGACCTCGGGCTCAAGGGCGCAAAGGGCGTCTTTGACTGCACCTGCTTCAAGGCACCTACCGTCGCAGAGTTCCCAAGAACCTATGAGTAACTAAGAGGAAGGATTTTCCTTTCTCTTTTCATTTTTCTCGAACATGCAATTTGCAGCCTGGGAGCCAATTTACCAATCCATATTGCAGGACTTCGGTTTTTCATTAGAAAGAGACGAAGAAGCGGCAGAGCTCTTGGCAGGATTGCTTCGCGAAAGAGAGCCAATGCTGCCAGCCGCAAAGGCAATTGTCGCCGGGCGCAAATCAGTTGTATGCGGCAATGCTCCAAAACTCAACGAGGACCTCGAAGAGCTCCAGGATAGAGATGTCGTCTTTCTAGCTGCGGATGGAGCCACGGCAGTTCTTTTGGAGCACGATATCGTGCCGGATATTGTGGTCACCGACCTGGATGGGCCTTTCCCAGCCATTTTAAAGGCCAACAGGATGGGCTCGATCGTGGTAGTACATGCCCACGGCGACAATCTGGATGCCTTAATGAGGTATGTTCCTGAGCTGCAGAGAGTGATAGGCACAGTGCAATGCCGTCCCCTTCCAGGCCTGCACAACTTCGGAGGGTTTACAGATGGAGACAGATCTGTATTCCTGGCCAGAGAATTGGGCGCAGCGAGTATAGAGCTGGTGGGCTTTGACTTCGAGGATGAGAGCGTCACACCGCGCAAGAAGAGAAAACTGGAGTGGGCGCAGAAGCTGATAGAATTGGCCTTCGCCTGAGAATCCCGGCATTCTTTGCCAGGCTAGCGATTGCTCATTAGCTTCAGTATCGCGTTCATTGCCGCTTTGCCCACAACCTCCGCATCCTGTTCGGCGTCTATCTGCACGAATCGGTCAGGTTCGATGGCAGCCATGCGCCGGAAGTTCCCGTCAACCATTCGCAGAAACTCGAGCCTCTCGAACTTCTCTCTTCCTGTACGGGCCTCTATTCTCTGCAGGGCGACCTGCGGGTCTAAGAGAAGGAGCAATGTCATTTCAGGGTGCACATTCCAGGGATGGCTGATGCTCTGAATCCAGCTGACCGGGTCGGGAACGATTCCTTTCAATGTTACTCCCTGATAAGCTGCGGTGGAATCCGCATATCTATCAGACAGGACAATTGCGCCCGATTCCAGAGCGGGAAGAACGGTCTCAGCCAGATGGCTTGCGTGATCGGCCATAAATAGAAAAAGCTCCTGCATGCGCCTTGCGACTGAGGGCTCGCCCCCCTCCTCGCAGGATTTTGCCAATTCTGCCCTCAGTATCCGGCCTGCCTGCCCGGTGGTAGGCTCGGCAGTGAGAACCAGCCTCCTCTCAGGCATCGTCTCTTTAAACTTTGCGGCAATATATTTCGCGACGGTGCCCTTTCCCGAGCCATCTATGCCCTCCAAGGTGACAAGCAATCCCTTCACAAGCATGATTTTAAGCTGAAAAGTGATTAAATTATCGCCCGATACTAACTCTGGCGCATCATCCGATGGGTATCCGCAGTCAGCCCAGTAACCCTCGTAGCGGGCGTCTGTACCGCATTTGGGTTGTCTCATGGTCACAGGTAGACAGATCGTCAGTATCCTACCATAAGGACCTATCAACGCGGCCTGTAGTCCCTTTCTTGCACCAACATTCACAGCAGAATATATTCTCAGCTTGTGTCAGCCCTCTAAAGGGACATTGATAGAATGTGGCCGGAATTCATAAAGTTATCCCTTATCAAGTTGACAATTCCCTGAGAATACAACCTCTGCCCAGTAAGCTTTAAGTTGGAGTTGTACACTATCAATCCTGAGGTGCTTGATTTGACCGACAAGATCTACGTAGTTGGGCACAAGAGTCCAGATACCGATTCTGTAACATCCGCAATAGCTTATGCTAATCTGAAGAACGCCCTGGGAATGAAGGAAGCCGTCCCTGCTGCCGCAGGAGACCTGAACGGCGAGACCAAGTTCCTGCTGGATTACTTCAAAGTTGCCTATCCAGAGAAGCTCACCGATGCTACCGATAAGAAGGTCATCCTGGTAGATCACAATGAGATGGCTCAGGCCGTGGACAAGCTGAATATGGAAAATATCGTGGAGGTCGTAGACCACCACAAGATCGGCGGCCTTGCTACCGGCAAACCCATCTTCTTCCTCAATGAACCGGTGGGCGCAACCGGCGGCATCATCGCGAACCTCTATGAGAAGAGCAATGTCGCTATCAGCAAAGAGATGGCCGGCCTGATGATGGCTGCCATTCTCTCCGATACCGTGCTCTTTAAGTCCCCGACCTGCACTCCTCGCGACCGCACTGCCGTTGAGAAGCTGGCCAAGATCGCGGGCGTCGACCCGATGGCATTCGGCATGGAGCTTTTAAAGGCCAAGAGCAACATGTCAGCTAAATCCGCAAAGGAGATCCTCATGGGCGACTTCAAGAAGTTCGACTTCTCAGGCACCAAGTCCGGCGTGGGCCAGGTTGAGGTCATGGACCTGGCGGACCTCGCGCCCAAGAGAGCTGCCATTCTTGAGGAGATGAACAAAATGAAAGAGGCCGAGAAGCTGGATATGGTCGTTCTCATGCTCACCGATGTCATGAAGGAAGCCAGCGATCTGCTCTTCGTAGGAAATGATGCTGCTGCCGCAGGATTTGAGAAGGCTTTTGGCGGAAAGCTCGCCAATAACTCCATCTACAAGGAAAAGTGCCTCTCTCGCAAAAAACAGGTTGTACCGCCCCTGGAAGGCGCATTTAAGAAATAAGCACAAAGAGAACTGGCGGCCCGACGGCCGCCTTTCATGTCTTTTCCTTGGGATTTCATCTGCTGCAATGAGCCTTCTCTCCGATCATTCGTACCAGCGGCTTGGATAGATGTCTGCGGGCACAGGGGGGCACCTCATAGTAGCCCGTCTGCAGGTTTCGGGCAAGAAGCCGGCTCACTTGTCCCTCGGCATGAGTCTTGCAGCTGCGGCAGCGGTAGCCTTGTCCCTTGCCTGCGGACTTCATCCGTTTATTGCATTGCGGGCAGACGGGTGCAGATGTCTCAGCTTTGTCCGCCAGATGGAGAACATTGATCTTTTCCAGGTTCAGGGTTCTATCCTGCACTGAGCCGTAGACCTCAAGCTCATCGCCCACAATAAGCTGCTTGATTATAGCGCGAAAGTTCTTGGTGGGCTCGAAGGCGGCGCAGATAATCCGGCCGGACACATCTTGCAGCGGAAAGAAAAGGTGACCTCCGGCGATGGCCTGCGGCGGTCCGGCTACAATGCCGCGCAGCCTGTAGCTCTCACAGGCCCGCACATGCGCAGCAAAGCCCCTACGGATATGCGCATCTGTGCCCTGGTTGGTCTGATAGAGAACGCTTCTCTCGATGGGCTCGGATTTTATAGTATCCAATGCATCCCGGATCGCCTGGGGATCAGAGCCTCTTATCCCGAATAATACCGGGTCTGCCGAATGGGGAGAAAAGACGATCCGATTATTATGATGATCCACCGTATCCCAGGTGCGTGGATAGGTCAGAGCATCAGCTTCCCAGACGGATGCTGCATCTATGAGGCGCGGCGTGCCCCAGCGCGCACGCTCCCGGTAAGTGATTAGCTCATAGGTGTAATCAGGAAACACAGCACCAATGGCTGCCAGGGCTCCGATCAGGCCGCGCCCCTTCTTAAAGCCCCGGTGCCAAATTCCTTGCTCATCCAGCAGTTTTTTGGCATCTTTTATCTCCAGGATCTGTGTCACCGCACGCTGGTAGAAGGCAGTCATCTGCGGCGTTTGCTGCGGCGCGATCACCAGGCCGGGGTTGGTGTTCATCCCGGAAAAATCCGACAGATCCAGCACGGTCTGCAAGGCCACATCCCTGACAGCCTCAATGCGGTCGCTTTCCAGCTCGATAGCTATGGCCGCATTGCCGCGCGTTTTATATCTGGCGCAGGGATTGAGGCGGATGAGTTTGGGCAGGCCAACCAACTGTCCCAGTGGCAAGAGCCTCTCCATAAGCACTGCTGCCAGGTAGGTGGTACATAGCCCCCTTTCAGAATCGGTATCATCTATTCCAATGAACATAGTCAGCCTTAAATAGCCGTCAATCCGAGATATATAATGATGGATAAAGAACTTCTCGCCGAGCGCGTGGAGGAGGTTCTGAGGCAGGGCGGATTCAACACATCGGATCGCTGCTATCTCCGTCCCAGGAGCTTCGATCTTGCCGCCCGAAAAGGAAATCTCTTCCTGCTCCTCAAGATCCTCTCAAACATCGATGGCCTGAATGAGCAGACGGCCATGGAGGTGCGCCTTCTGGCCAAGCACCTCTTTGCCAGCCCCATACTAGTAGGCGAGAAGACCCGAGATCAGTACTTAGAAAGGGGCGCGGTATATTATCGCTACGGTATTCCTACGCTCAGCCTCAACACACTGGCTGACTGCCTCTTGAATGATGCTCTTCCCCTGGTCTACGCCGCGCATGGCGGCCTCTATGTGCGCATCGACGGCACCAGGATGAGGGAGTTGAGGCTAGGGCGCGGCATCTCGCTTGGAGCGTTGGCTGCTGAGCTTGGCGTCTCTCGTCGCACCATAAGCAAGTATGAGGTTGAGGACATGGACACGACGGTGGATGTGGCAATCAAGCTGGAAGAGATCTTCGAGCAGGAGCTGATCCAGCCCGTGAACCCCTTCCTTCCTGGAAACGATGCGATTGAAAAAGGGCCGGTGACGGACAACATCCTTCGCCTGCTCCTGGAGATCGGCTTTGAGGTAGTTCCCACCGCCCAGGCTCCTTTCAATGCCATTACCAGCACAGAGGAGCTGGTGGTGCTGACCAGCGTCAGCAAATTTTCTCAGAGCATGCTTAAGAAGGCCCGGCTGATGAGCAGCCTATCTTCCGTTGCCAGGACCAAGTCAGTGGTAATTGTAGACGGCGAAACCAAGCTGGAGTGCATCGAAGATACCGCTCTCATCGAGAAGCGAGAGCTGGAGAGCATCGACCGCACTCGCGAATTCGAAGATCTGGTGGCTGAAAAGCAGAATAAATGAGACTATAAAGATAACTATCACAAAAATCATATAGACAAAACCCAGATTACTGGCATGAGACCATACTTATTAATGCTAGTAACCTGCTTTTTTTTGGTTGCTGTATCCTGGGGAGGAGCAGCTGAACAGGCAAATCCCACGAACAGTTCGAATGATGAAGGAATTAACACCAGCATTAATGCCAGCACTTCTCTGGGGGTTTCAAACCTAGCCCTCTTCAGCATGCCTGACACCAGGCAGAGCACAGAATACTCCTGCGGCGCTGCCTCTTTGCAGGCGGTCCTGGGATACTGGGGAAGAGACATCGGTGAAGAGGACATCAGAGAGATGCTTAACACCAATGAGGAGTCTGGAACCTATCCCGATGACATTATCCGGGTGGCTAAGGCTCTTGGTCTAGAGGCCGATTATAATGAGAACATGACCCTCGCAGATCTGACAGGCTATGTGGCTCAGGGAATACCTGTGATAGTGGACTGCCAGGCCTGGAGGAGCGTCTCGCAGTGCAACGAATCCTGGGCGGATACCTGGCACAATGGGCATTGGATGGTAGTAATCGGCATCGATGAGAGGAATGTGACCCTAGAGGACCCTTACATCCTGGGAGACCGGGGCACCATGTCCCGGGAAGAGTTTGAGGCCCGCTGGCACAATGTGCGCGGCCTGGACGAGACGGATACAGTAAAACAGATCCACATGGGAATAGCCATTCGCGGATACTGGCCGGCATATTCATCCGGCTTCAGGCACGTAGATTGAGACGGCATGAAATCGATAATGGACAGAATCAAGAAATCGGGCAGAGTTTTCGTTTTTGGGATTGCCGGGGACAGCGGCTCCGGCAAGACCACTATTTCGCGCGGCATAAAGAGAATACTGGGCGAGGAGATGGTCTGCTCCTTCTCCATGGATGACTACCACAGCCTGGACCGCAAAGCGAGAAAGGAACGAAATATCACGCCCCTGCATCCTGAGGCCAACCACCTGGAAATGCTGGCCGATCACCTGGAGATGCTTCGCCGCGGTCAGGCCATAGACAAGCCGGTCTACGATCACAGCATTGGCGAGATCAGCGGCACGGTTCCCTTCGGACCGGCCCCAGTGGTCATTGTAGAGGGCTTGCATCCCTTTTTCACTCCGAGGCTACGCAGCCTCATCGATTTCAAGATCTTTGTGGACCCATCGCGATCGGTTAAAAGGCTCTGGAAGGTGCGGCGGGATGTGGGGGAACGAGGCTATCAGCCCGATCAGGTCATGGCTGAGATCCTGCAGCGTGAGCCGGACTACAAGCTCTATGTGGACATCCAGAAGATCTATGCCGAGATCGTGGTCAAGATTCAGGATACGAGGTTTCATCCCTCGCTTTTAGAAACGGGAGCGACGCCGGACTGGTACTCAGTGAGGCTGATTCAGCAGATGATGGAGCAGCCCGTCTCCCACGTCGATTTGACCATCGATTTGAGCAAGATTCTGAGAAGCTCGGAGCATAATTTCTCCATCGAGTTTCAGCGAGATGACTATTACGGCAAGAAAGTGGGCATCATGACCATAGATGGTGAGATCCATCAGTCCATGATTGCCGATCTGGAGAAGAAGCTGTGCGACTCCCTGGGAACCTATGCAGTCATCAGCGACCGGCAGGAGCAGTATGTCAATGCCATCGGCCTCTCTCAGCTGATCCTGACCTGGAGCTGCCTGGAGAAGCTTGATTATCTCCAGAGAAACGGCAAATAGATGCCGATACGGCCAAAGAAGGCCGGATTATCCTATTTTTCCCTTCTTTTTCCTTCCACCTGCCCCTCTGCCATTGGAACGCACTGCGGAAACGGGCGCCACTCCGGCGAGGGTGGCTCAGCCCCCTGCCGAGAGGAGGGCCTACCAGTGCTCCCAGGCGACAATTTCGTCCATTTTTTTGCGGGGCCTGGGCTCGGGCTGCTGGGCCGGATAGCCAAGGGGCAGCAGGGCCACGACCCTTATCTCCGGGGGAATGCCCAAGATCTCCTTGACCTTGTCCTCGTAGAAGGCGCCTATCCAGCAGGTGCCCAGCTGAAGAGCTGGGGCGGCGAGGGTCATGTGATCGAGCGCAATGGCCACATCGATGGCATAGGCCGGCTGGCCGCCCGTCATGACCAGGTCCGATGTCCCGCAGGCGACTATGACCACCGGCGCCTGGCCAACAAATTGCTGGTCCCTGGCGGCTGCAGCCAGACAGCGGCGCATAGCTGCATCCCTTACTACTATGAACCTCCAGTCCTGCATATTCCGGGCGGAGGGCGCGAGCCTGCCCGCATCCAGGACGGCGAGGAGCTTGTCCTCCTCCACGGGCCTTTCCTGAAAGGCTCTTATGCTCCGCCGGGCACGGATGGCCTGCATCAGATCCATAGACGATCAGGCCCTCTTCTTCATCTCTCTCTCTATCTCCTGACCGGCCTCGGTGAGGCACCAGATACCGTCATTCTCGAAGACCAGGCTTCGCTCTGCGAGTTCGCCCAGGATCTTCTTGACGGATAGCGCAGGAATGCGCTCAAACTTGCCAATCTTCTCAGTGGAAAGCTTGCCCTTGGAACCCAGGACCTGGACGATCCTCTCGCGATGCTTGTTTCCCATGACAAATCCCATATTACCGGCTAAGTCTTCTGGCATATTTTGTTACCTCTTTTCGGCGTTAGCTTTATTAGCTGTTCACCTCAATGTTAAAAGTGGCGGGCAGTCCGGGTGGTTCGGCGTCACCTGTAACCCGAAATCGTCGATAAGCGGGGGGCGAAGCTGACGGAAGACGCTGGGCGCTGTGTGCTCAGTCCAGTCGTCGACAATGATTCTCCGTCCTGCAGGGATGGCACCGGTCCACGGACCTTCCTGATGGAAAGTCTGTGTACCATAATTGCGGGAACCGGTTCAGGCCCGGAAGGGAGCAGACCCACCGCGGGTAACTATCGCTTACAGGTATATGGGGAGGAGAAGGCGAAGGGATTAACTGGCATGCAGCCTCGGCGGCAACCGGCGGCGCGCCCGCCATTTAACTTGATAGCTGCGGATTCTGCAGGATTCCGCCGGATCTCAATTTTTTCTCGATATATTCAGGGCTGTATTTTTCTTGGCGTTGTGGACTGCCTCAGGGAGTTTGCGATCAATGAGAGATCGGTGGTATTGAATTTGCCGAACTGCCGCACAATCTCATCTGCTGCTTGCCGCTCATCGCTGCCCAGAAGGGAAAAGAACTGCTTTGCAATCTCTCTTGGTCTTATGAAATCGTGATTTTTATCCCTTCACATCTCAACGCCTTCTTGGCCATTGCTCTATTTTCAGTCCCCACATAAATTCGTATTTGTTTAACTTCACACATATTTTTTACAATAGCATAGCAATTCCCTCTACTTCAGAGCTGTAAATGAATGGGCAAATTCCAGGCTATCAGAAAGTTATTGCTATATGAGGAATTCTTGAAGAATATCGCTGCGGCCTCATTGATGTCATAGAAGAATGAATCGTGGCTCGTCTGCCCGCTCATTCTTTCCCCTCTGCACCTTCCTTGCCTCTTCGTGGCAATGACCAGAGACCGCCTTCGTTCCCCCTTGCGCCGCAGATCTGCCGGCCTTTCGGTCCCGCCCTATCAGCACCGCCACAGGGTGAAAGGCCAGCTTGGTTTCGCCCGTTCAGCTGGACGCCAACGGTCAGGCTCGCTCAGAAACAAAAAGCCTGCTCGGAAAAATCGCGCTGAGGAAAAAAGAGATATATTGAAGAGGATTAATTGTAATTGATGCCAAGACTGACCGCCTTTGTCTCGGGCATGGTCCAGAAGACCGGATACAGATCACGGGTAGTGATTCTGGCAAATGCCTTCGGACTATCAGGATATGTGCAGAACCTTCCCAGTGGCAAAGTTAAGATAGTCGCAGAAGGTGAGAAAACCGATCTGATTCGTTTTCTCAATTGCCTGACCATAAGAGATGCTCTAATCGATGTGCAGAGCGTCGAGAATGAAATCTCGGCCGATACTGGTGAGTTCACCGGATTTGAAAAGATGGTATCGAGCGGTGAAACCGACCAGCGCCTAGACCGAGCTGCGGATCTGCTTAAAGATCTCATTGTGGTCACCAAAGAGGTTGTAGTGGAGCTGAAGGCCACCCACGAAGATATCAAGGGCGTCAGGGACGAGGTAAAAGGGGCTCGCGAGGACATCAAAGGAGTCAGGGACGAGGTAAAGGCTGCTCGTGAGGACATCAAAGGAGTCAGGGACGAGGTAAAAGGGGCTCGTGAGGACATCAAAGGAGTCAGGGACGAGGTAAAAGGAGCACGCGAAGACATCAAGGGTGTAAATGTCGCTGTACAGAACGTCTGCCAGGCGGTCAATAATATCGGAAATGCTCTGTCTGAGAAGATAGACGATACAAGAGACGAGATCCTCAATGAAGTCAAAGAGCTTCGCTCCGATTTAAAAGATGATCTGAAAGAGAGACTGGTCAGGATGGACGCAGATATCTCACAGATAAAAGCCAAGTGTGGCCTTTAGAAACTATTTTGTTAAAAATAATTTATAAGTTATATCGGCGTTCCCATGCTGGGCATGCCGGTCGGACTGGGAATGCTTGGAACGCTCATGCTGCTGCCGCCCATATCGCCACCGGATGTCGGGCTTGATAACGGGATCGATGCAGAAGACGCCGGAGACGAGGCTGCAGTCAAACTGCTGGAGCTATTGGTGCTATTTAAGCGGGTCAAATTGCCTGAGTCAGCGACCTCCGGCATATCCAAAGAAATGCCCGCGGGAATCTCCACAGGCACATTCCTGGAGACGGTCTGCAGCGACATCTCCTGCATCCCTCCGTTCTTGCGGTATACGGCGATAGATGGCGACCCGGTTTCGCCAAAGCCTCCGGAAAGGTCCATGGAGATGGCATCGTCGGTTCTCAGCATCAGGTCGAGGCTCTTAAAGGTTGAGGTCGTCCCGCTCGCCGGGTCCAAAGAGGTCATGAGAAGCTGCAATGTACCCGGCTTGAGATTGCCCAGAGTGCTCATGCTGAATGCGCCCAGAGATGGATCCAGGGAGATATTGATCCTTCCCGATGGATCGATAACAAGGCCGCTAAGGGTGATTCTCTGAAGATCGGTATCAATGGATATTGTCGGGGACATCTGGCTGCTGCTGCTCAGGCTGACATTATAGGCAACATTCTCCGAGAAGAGTTCCATGCTCTGATTCTGGCCCCGCCCCAGATTGGCAATTGAGGAGGCCAGAGCAAATCCTGGAGCGATGATGGTAGTATTCGCCAGGTTCTTCTCGCTGCCGTTGGCGGTGCTGTTGATATCTATGGTTATTTGAGAGTCGGTTATCAGGGTAAGGGGAAGCAAGATCACTGGCGGATAAGAGCGGCCTATGCCATTCAGTCCGAATTTAAGGTTTCGAATCTCAGCTCCAGGGATCTCATTTACCATCTCTCCCGAGTCCAATATGCCAGCTCTCTTACCATCATCATCTGTGACCAGGGTACGAGCTTTTCCGCTCTGCCAGATCTGGATGCTCTTTGTGCCCGGACCGGTTTGCTGGCCGGAGCTGCCGCCCGTAGTGCTCTCCTCCTCGCAGAAATCGCATTCCTGCCTTCCTAACCGGGTGGAGAGGGAGACGATCTCCAGATTCTTTGTGCTGGCGTTGCCGGAATAGAGGCTGTCCGGCTCATCCGGATTTGCCGATGCCAGGTAGCGCCAGGAATTGTTGATCGTGTCCACCTCCACGAACCTGCTGTCCTTGGGCCAATTATTATCATATACCATAATTCGGGCCGTGCCATTGCCCAGGTCCTCAACTGCATAGGGCGTAATGGCATGGCCTCCGCTGCCGTTGGGCAGATAGATGCCCATTACCCACCATTCTCCGGCGCTCGAGCCATTGGCAAAGGCCGCAGTCAGGGCATCCAGCACCGCTCTGGGGGAGTCGAGGACCTTCTTGGATCCACCGGGCCTTGTGACCTGAGTGGTCCACCAGTAGCCAATCTCGCGCTGCAGCAAGACCTCTTTCAGGGATAGATCGATGACTTTGCTGCCTCCGAAGATGCCGGGGCTCGTCTCGTTATAATACATAAGGCTGGATAGGACTGCAATGCCTTCGCAATGTCCGTTCTTCATGGCGGCGATGGCTTGATTCATCCATCGCTCGGCAGGATAGGTGAGAATGCACTTGCCGCTCTCATTGCTGGCGCAAACCTTGTCGCCGAACATGCGCTGCAGCTCCGCAGAGGTGAGGTCGACAGTCACCGGATCGTCGCCATAGTTTTGAAAGCTGAATCCGTCGACGCTAGGACGAAAACCGCTATCGTTTATTGCCGCTCCCTCCAGTGAGAGGGTGCTGTTGTTCTCTGCTCCTGCTGCACAAAAAAAGGTCACACATAGTGATAGTAGTGATAATACTGCTATTGTTGAACGATATTGCTGCTTCATAGTCGTCCTGCCCACACCGGATTGGAAATTGCCAACTGGTTTCGGTTGATTTCTTGCATTCAGGACTTATACATCTTTTGCCGTAAAATGATCGCAAAATTTATATTATGGCCGGGGGATGGGGAGGAAAAACGGAACAGACATAGAAGAGGTGGGGTTTAAACATGAAGAAAATATTAACAATAGCATCAATGATCCTGCTGTTCGCCGTCTCTGCCCTGGGTTTCGCTTTCGCAGAAGACCAGGCGGCAGCCAATGATTCGATCAACGCTTCCCAGATAAATGGGACCGTGAATGCAACGCTGAACAATGCAACACTGGGAAATGGCACTCTTCTCAATGAGACGATTGGGAATGCAACTGCATCTGAGAATGATTCCAACCCGTTTGCCGATGCCAAGAACCGCAAGCCCAGCGTGAGATAAGCTCTATTTTTATATTTTTAAAACTTTAAAACATTAAAATCTAAAAATTTCGAGATTTGAATGCATTGATTATTTTAATTAGTATTAAAAATATCAGTTAATCAAAACAGCCTCATCAACTCTTCCGCTATGATCTTATAGCCCGCCTCATTGGGATGATCCAGCCCCGAGAGGATCAATCTTCCCAGGGGTGTTCCCGCGTTAACGGCGCGCATCCAGGCCCCATAGACATTGACGAATCCCACATCCATCTCCTTGGCCACTCTGTGCACCGCTTGATAGTAGTCCAGAACCATTCGGTCGTAGGGCGGCGTCTCCAGTGGCTGGGAGGAGAGCAGGAGGATCTCCGAATCCGGTCCGGAGCGGATTCTTCGCACCATCTCCACGAAGTTCATCTCAAACTCCTCCAGCCCCAGGCCCAGGACGCAATCATTGATGCCGAAGTTGATGGTGACGAGGTCTGGCTCGTAGGAGAGGACCGACCAGTCCAATCTGGCCAGGCCGTCCATGCTCGTGTCCCCGGAGGTTCCGGAGTTGATCATCTCCACCACTGCCTCAGGATACTTTTCCCCGAGAAATTCCTTCCAAAAGGAGGGGAAGCCGCGCCGCACACAGTAGCCGGCAGTGATGGAGTCGCCAAAGGCGACGATGGTCACATTGCAGCCGCCCTCCAGGCTCGCCCTGGTCTTTTCTAAGAATTTTCTCTGCCCTTCATCCATAGATGATGCCCTTGTTCAGCTGGCTATTGTACCTTTGCCCCTGACAGCCTTAATCGCCCCCTTCATCTCTCTGATCAATTGCTCCAGCCTCTCAATCTCTCCCCGGGCGATCAGGTCCACGCAGACCGAACCGACAATGACGCCGTCTGCTCCTGCGGCGATGACCTCCGCCGCCTGGGCGGGTGTGGAGATGCCAAATCCCACTGCTTTGGGCTTATTCCCAGGCACGCGAGCGATGAGCTCGTGCGTGCTCTGCAGAAGATCGCTTCTCGCGCCGGTGACACCCGTGCGGGCCACCAGATAGAGAAATCCGGATGTGCTCTCTTCGATCATCTTCAGGCGCTCTGCCGGAGTATTGGGAGCCGCCAGGAAGATCAGGTCCACGCCTGAGCTCACGCATGCCTTGTGGAGCGGTCCGGCTTCCTCCGGCGGCAGGTCGGGCACTATCATTCCCGTAATGCCGGCGCGGGCGCAATCCTGGGCGAACCTGTCCAGGCCGCGGGCATAGACCATATTGTAGTAGCCCATGAAGACCTTGGGAACGGGAACGTCTGCCTGAGCAGCTGCCTGGAAGTAGACATCGGTGTTCATCCCGGCGGCTATAGCCCTTTGTGCAGCCGCCTGGATGGTGGGCCCGTCCGCAATGGGGTCGGAATGGGGCAGCCCCAGCTCTATGATGTCCGCTCCGGCGGCTGCAAGCCGCCGCACCAGCTGCGGCGTGGCTGCGGGCGTCGGGTCTCCTGCGCAGATGTAAACGATGAGCAGGGGCGCTTTTTCGAATGCTTCAGATATTTTCATAATCCATCACCGTTGCCAGATCTTTGTCGCCCCTTCCCGAGATGTTGATGACCGCCAGATCGCCCAGTGCCTGCGGCTCCTCCAGAGCATAGCCCACCGCATGAGCCGACTCGAGCGCGGGAATTATCCCCTCCAGTTTTGACAGGGCATGAAAACCATTCATTGCCGTCTTGTCGTCAGCGATCTTGGTCAGGACCCGTCCCTTCTCAGCGAGGTACGCGAGCTCCGGGCCCACGCCCGGATAGTCCAGGCCTGCCGCAACCGAATAGGACTCCAGAATCTGGCCATAGGGATCCTGCAGAATCTTGGTGAGAGCGCCATGCAAAATGCCGTCCGTGCCCAGGCCAAGGCTCGCTCCATGATCGGCGATCTTGTCTGTTTTGCCGGTGCCTCTGCCGCCGGCTTCCACCGCCAGAAGGCGCACCTCTCTGTCCTCCAGGAATGGAGCGAATATTCCCATGGCATTGCTTCCACCACCCACGCAGGCGGTGATGCTGTCCGGCAGACGGCCTTCCGCCTGCATTATCTGCCGGCGGGCTTCTCTGCCTATGACGCTCTGAAAGTCCCGCACCATGCTGGGAAAAGGATGAGCGCCTGCAGCTGTGCCCAGGAGATAATGAGTGTGATCGAAGCTGGATGCCCAATCTCGCATCGCCTCGTTGATAGCATCTTTAAGAGTCCGGGAGCCGGATCTCACCGGTATGACCTGCGCGCCCATAAGCTGCATGCGGTAGACATTCATCTTCTGCCTTTCGATGTCCACCTCGCCCATGTAGATCTGGGTCTCAAAGCCCAGATTGGCTCCAACGATAGCCGTGGCCACGCCGTGCTGGCCTGCGCCCGTCTCGGCTATCAGCCTGGTCTTGCCCATCCTCTTGGCTATGAGAGCCTGGCCCAGAGTATTATTGAGCTTATGCGCCCCCCCGTGCATCAGGTCCTCTCTCTTCAGGTAGACCCTGCGACCAAGCTTGCGGCTGAGGTTCTTGGCGTGGTAGAGGGGCGTCGGCCTGCCTGCAAAGTTTTTCATGGCCTGCTTTAGCTCCTCTTTGAAATCGTCGCTCTTCATCAGGCGCTGGTAGGCATCGGCCAGCTGCACAAGGGGCGTCACCAGCGTCTCCGGGACAAAGAGGCCTCCGTACCTGCCGAATTTGACTGCGAATGTATCGGATGTTTGAGTTTGCAAAGGATCACCGGCTGTATGTACTTTGAATGTACTAAGTGATACTATGATGTATGAAAAGGTACATTTATGATTGTATTTAAACTTTATCGCAGCGGCGCCCGCGGCCTCAGCTCAGATCGGGCGGCAGCTCTCCGGTCAGGCACTCTATCCTTTTCTGTGCGCTCTCCAATCTGGCATTGCATAGCTTGACCAGCGTCATGCCCTTCTCATAAAGGTCCAGGCTCTCCTCCAGGGTCATCTTCCCCTCTTCCAGCAGCTGCACAATCTCCTCCAGGCTGTCCAGAGCCTCTTCCAGGCCCATCCCGTCCTTCTTCATGTTGCTTACTCTCCATCATCACTGCATTCCAGCACCCGGCAGCGCAGCTTTCCCTTCCAGACAATCAGCTCAATCTCCTCGCCAGGCTGCGCATCATGAGACTGCAAGATCAGGCCCTTCCCGGTGCGGGCGATGGCATAGCCCCGCTTCAGGGTGGCCAGCGGGCCTACGGCCAGCAGCCGTCCCTCTGCCACCTCCAGACGGCCCTTAAGGTCGCTCATTTTCCTGCCCTGGGCGGCGTCCAGGCTCTGGCTGAGATAGTCCAGCCTCTGACGGGCGTCCCGCGCCAGAGAATACATCCTTTTCGCGGAAATATTCTGCTGGAGGTACTCCAGACGCTCCTCTTTTCGCTCCAGCGCCGTCCAGAGGGCGCGCACGATCCTCACCTGGGCAGAGCGCAGATCCTCTTTGATCTGCTCTACATCCGGAACAGCCAACTTCGCGGCAGCCGTAGGCGTTGCCGCCCGCACGTCTGCCACAAAATCGGCAATGGTCACATCCGTTTCATGCCCCACCGCAGAGATGACCGGCACATCGCAGGCGAAGATGGCGCGAGCCACAATCTCGGAGTTGAAGCACCACAGATCCTCAGTCGATCCCCCTCCCCGGCAAACTACGATTACGTCCGCTCGGCCTCGCAAGGCCGCTATCGCCGCGGCAACGCTCTCCTCGGCTCCTTCTCCCTGCACCTGGGCAGGGGAGAGGATGACTCCTGCAGGATAGGTGCCCAGAGTGCGCAGCACATCCCGCAGCGCTGCCCCCTGAGGAGAGGTGACAATGCCGATCCTCTCCGGGTAAAGGGGCAGCGGCCTCTTTCGCTCCTGGGAGAATAACCCCTCCGCTGCCAGCTTCTTCTTGAGCGCCTCCAATTGTAGATGCCGAAATCCCAGTCCCTCATCCTGCCGGAGAGCGCGGGCCACGAGCTGCACCCTGCCCTGGGGCCTGTAGACGGCAACATCTCCGAAGACCATCACATTCTTGCCGTCCTTCAGCTCAAAATTCAGGGAGAGTCCACTGCCCCTGAAGAGAACGCAGGAGATGGATGAGCCCTGATCTTTGATGGTAAAATACCTGTGTCCCGAGCGGTGATGTATGTAGTTGGAGACCTCGCCCCGCGCCCAGAGGTCATGCAGGCGGGGATCGTTCTCCAGTCGGTCTGCGATCCTCTGATTCAGCTCGGTGACTGTGAATATCTGGGTCAAAGCGAGGTTATTTTATCTGGCCCGATATTTAAAAGCAATTCCCCTGCGGAGCGAAAGTAAAAGAAGAGAAAAAAGTGCAAATGCAGGCGGATAGAGCCCGCAGACGATCTCAGAAGTTTTCCAGGGTCCCCAGCCCCTCATCGGTGGTCGTCAAGCCGAATTCGTCCGCCGGCGGCTGCCAGTCTCCTCCATATCTCTGCGTCTTCGCCGGCTGATCCAAACCGCCAATCACCACCGAGGCGCTGACATCGGCACTGGCCGATCCGGATCCGTCCAGGCTGTAGGCCTGCAGATGAGCCTGATTGGTATAGGCTCCATTTCTCTTTGCCCGAGCGCCGTAGGATATCTCCTTGACCTCGCCCGGCTGGACAGCCGTCAGGGTCCAGGTTGTCTGGTCAGCACTGTAATCAGATGGTGTCTGGGAGGAGTTGACGATAGACAGGTCCGGAGGCATGTAATCGATGACCTGCACGGCCATCGGACCGCTCCCTGCATTCTTGAGGCTGATCTTGTAGTGGATCAGAGTGGGATCTGCTGGGTCCAGGGCAGCAGTCTTCTCTGCCAGAAGCTGCGGCTGGCAGCATGGCAGCCATGCCCTCTCCATGGCAGAGATGTTCCTGCCCACTGTGAGGCCGCTGCTGTGCCATCCCGTGGTCTCCACCACATTCACCAGATCTCCTGCCTCCTCTGTGACATTCAGCCGGAGACGGATGGTGTTGGTGCTTCCTATGCCCAGGGAGACAATTGTCCAGTTGGCATATTCTGCCGTAAGCTCCGCCGGCCGCAGGGATGAGTCGATATACTGCGTTCCCGCCGGGAAGGTATCGCGGACATTAATTGGTCCCAGAGATCGGCTGCCGTCATTGATCATGGTTATGGTGTACTCGGCTATGGTGGCATTCTCCGTCTTGACCAATCCATATGTCAGGCGGCCATCCTTCCATACGGTGATATGAGGCACGTCGTACCTGGAAACTCCAGTGAGCGCAGTCTTGCGGTTGATCTTAAACTCGCCTGCATATTGCTCATCCATATCGATCTGCTGCAGATTGTCCGCAGAGCCGCTGCCGTTTCCAGAGAGCTTTGTGCCGGATCCATCCTTGCCGCTCTCCAGGA
>MVRL01000192.1 GCA_002067705.1 Methanosaeta sp. PtaU1.Bin112 | reverse complement strand
GCGGTGGCGGTGGGCGACGCCAAGTCCTGGAAGATCCCTCTGGACAAGAGCCGCAAGGGCCTGGGGATATTCGAGATGCAGAACCCCAGCTACCAGATCGATGTCTACCTGCGGGACACTGCCCCAAAATGGGCGATACTGACATCCGGACGCTTCTGGCGGCTCTATCATGAGAGCACAAGCTACAAGCTGGACTACTACTATGAGGTGGACCTGCCGGCTCTGCTTGCCGCTGGCGATCTGGAGAAGTTCAAGTATTTCTATCTCTTCTTCCGGCGGGAGGCGCTGCCCAGGCAGGTAGACGGGGAGAGCTTCCTGGACCGGGTGCGGGAGGGGAGCGTCGCCTATGCCCAGGAGATCGGCGAGGATCTGAAGGAGAATGTTTACCGGGCGATGAAGATCCTGGCGCAGGGATTTCTGGCGGAATCGGATGCTGCGGCCACCGAATCAGCCGTAGCCTCAACCGCAACTGCGACCGCAGCCGCAACCGGCGAGGTTGCGCCAGGCCTTCAGGCGGTGGCCCGCGTGCAGGAGAACAGCATGCGGCTGCTCTACAGGCTCCTATTTATCTTCTACGCAGAAAGCCGCGGCCTGCTGGATGTGAATAACCGCTATTACTACGAGCTGTCCCTGCAGAAGCTGAAGGCGGACGTGGCTGAAAGGCTGGACAGGGATGAGCCGCTGCTCTCCGTGCGCTATTCCTACTGGGAGAGCCTCAAGAACCTCTTCTCCCTGATCAACGACGGAAGCGAGTCCCGCCGCATTCCGAAAGAGGAGTTTTACATACCGGCCTACAACGGCGGGCTCTTCGATCCCAGGAAAGATGAGAACCGTTTCCTGGAGAGCTCACGCATCGGAGACTCATTTCTGGCCAGAGCCATCGACCTTCTTGCCCGGTCCCAAGGCAGTGATCAGGATCAAGGGCAAGGACAAAGGCAAGCACAAGGAAAAAAGCAGGAGCAAAACAAGGGCCGAGGCCAGGGAGTTCTGAAGCAGAAGGGATTTGTGGACTACTCCTCTCTGGAGATCCGCCATCTGGGGTCGATTTACGAGGGACTGCTGGAATACCGGCTGCGCCTTGCCGGGCAGAGCATGGTGGCGGTCAGGGAGAAGGGAAAGGAGCTGTGGCTGCCGGAGGGCGAAGCGGGAAAGAGAAAGGTGCTGGACCGTGCGGCTGCGGGAGAGATCTATCTGGTCACAGACAAAGGGGAACGGAAGGCCACCGGCTCCTATTACACCCCGGACTACATTGTCAAGTACATCGTCAAGAACACCATTGAGCCGGTGGTGGAGAAGAAGAAGCAGGAGTGGCTGGGAACCAGCAGGCCGTTTGCCGATTACGTGCTCACCATCAAGGTCCTCGACCCGGCGATGGGAAGCGGCCACTTCCTGGTGGAGGCGACGGATCAGCTCGCCCGCTGGCTGGTATCCGCCTGGGCCACCGCCCGGCCTGAAGAAGCAGACTCAAAGGAGATCGCAGAGCAGGACATCCACTGGGCGCGCCGGGAGGTGGTGCGAAACTGCATCTACGGAGTGGACTTAAACCCCATGGCGGTAGAGCTGGCCAAGCTCTCGCTGTGGCTGACGACCGTCGCCTCAAACAAGCCCCTGAGCTTTTTGGACCACCACCTGCGCTGCGGAAACAGCCTCATCGGGGCGGAGCTGGACCGGCTCACCGTCCTGCCAGGCGCTGCGGCAGAACCTGCGCCCCTCTGGAGCTTTGGCCTGAAGAGCCACACCGATGGTCTTCTCAAGAAGTACAGCCTCATGGCGGCGCTGCCGGACGACAACCTGCAGATGGTCAAGTGGAAGGAGGAGCAGTTCCGCCAGATCAAGGAGGGAGAGCTGTCCCGGAGGCTGGCAGAGCTGGCAAATGTGTGGCTGTCCACATACTTTGGAAACAGGGTGAAGGACGACGACTACTACGAGCTGCAAAACCACATCAGCCCGGAGAAGTTTCCGGACTGGGCCGGCCAACGGGAGCAGGAGTGGTTTTTGCGGGCGCAGAAGCTGGCGGGCGAGAAGCGGTTCTTCCACTGGGAGCTGGAGTTTCCGGAGGCGTTTCAGGGTGAGGAGCGCGGATTCGACGTGGTGGTGGGCAATCCGCCTTATTCGAATGCATGGGCGATGACTGATCTTGATGATTTGGCTCGTAATGCGATAGTATCATGCTGTGAGCAAAAAGAGATGATGTCAGGGCACTGGGACCTCTACATTCCGTTTGTTGCGCTTTCGTTAAGGATTCTTCGTCAGGGTGGTTATCATTCATTCATCCTTCCGGATGCAGTTGCTCGCGAAAAATATGCTCTGCAATTAAGGATCGCCTTGGTTAATGATGTGACTCTGATTCGATGGACGCATTTTGAAGGAGAAAATGTATTTAATGATGTCTCAAGGCATTGCGCAATCTATGTAATTCAAAATGAAGAACCATTGTCGAATTGGGAAGTGATGTATGAAAAACCTCCTGCTTTTGATAGCGCATCTCAGCTCCTTTGCAGAGTACCCTTAGCAGGATGGCTTGTTGGGCCAACTAGCCAGTTTCGACCTAAGGCATCGATATCGAATATATCTGAGATTATTACCATCATCAATAAGTTATCAATTCGGTTGGGACAATTTTGTTATGTAATGGTTGGTGCAACCGTTCATAGCAAAGACGGTAAATCATTCAAGAAAGCAGACGTAATAACAAAAATGCCAATTGGAAACGCAAAACAATTTTTCGATGGGAAGACCCTTCAAAGATATGAAATACAACTTGATGGTCGATATTTAGACTATAGGCGCGAGGAAATGTACGGGCCACGAGTTCCAGAGCTTTTTGAGAATCCAAAGATAGTAGTTCGCGATGTAACCGCAAAGGACGAAAAACTTGTTGTTTCCTATGATGACAATAATTTGTATTGCGATCATCTTGTCACTTGCGTAACGCCCTATGAAAACGTAGAGGAAACTGGCGCTCAAACAGATTTTGAAGGCTATCCAAGAATCAAGGATGACGCGCCCGATTTGCTTTATACACTTGCAATAGTCGCAAGTAAACTTATTGCTTGGTATTTTAGAGAAGTGTTTGCGACAGGCACCTTGCAGGGATCGTATTCCCATACATATCCAAAACAGGTGCGAGATTTTCCTATCCGCCGCATCTCCTTTTCCACCCCTGCCCCCGAGCGCGCCCGCCTGGGTGCAGAGCTGGAGCAGCTCTACGCCGACGGAAAGCACGCTGAGATCCTCGCTGCCGTGGAGGCCTGCCTGCCCAAAGATGAAGCTGGCAATTTCGCCGCCGATCAGGAAAAATCAGACGTAGTGCACGATCTGCTGGCCTTCCTGGCAGAGAGAATGCTGGAGATGAACAAACAGAAGCAGCAGGAGATCAAGGGCTTTCTGGGCTGGCTGGAGGGCTACGTGGGAGCAAAGGTCGAGAACCTCACGCCGAAAACAAAGCTGCAGAGCTACTACGAGCACGATTACGAGAGCTTTTTAGCGGTTCTCAAAAAGAACAGGAAGAAGCTACAGGTCGACCCGGCCAGAAGGGAGCCAGCGGAGGCGCTCAAAGCGGAGTTCGAGGGGTCGATGGGCAAACTGAGACCACTGCGAGAGAGGATCAGGCAGACGGACGAGCTGATTGATGCTGTGGTCTACAGGCTATACGGGCTCACTGAAGAGGAGATCGCAATCGTAGAAGGCAGAGAGGTGGCGAAATAGAGATCCCGGCTAAGGGATTGTCGCGGCAAATTTCCATCAAATTGAAATCTGGGCGGCATAGGCCGATCAACTATAAAATGCCAAGTATCCAAGCCTGCCCGGCGCTGAGGGCGGGCTTGCGCCCCGCGGCGCATTTCACCGCGCGCGGTGTCCCCCCAAAAAGCAGTCTCGTGAAACTGTCAAAACTGACGATAAAATTGCACACGCCGATCAACCGCAAACCGCCAAGATCGCAGGACGTAAAGGCGCACGAACGGCACGCAGGCGCAAAACCGCGCGCGGTGCTCCACCAAAACAGTCTCATGAAACAGTCCAAGCTGACGATCAAATTGCATTAACCGATCAACCGCAAACCCCCAAGCTTGCATACGCCAAGGCGCACGAACGGCACGCAGGCGCAAAACCGCGGCGGTGCTCCCCCACCCAAAGCAGTGACAAGAGACAGTCAAGGCTGACGATCTTTGCGGCAATGGATCTAGCAGACGGATAGACTGACCGATGCGGTCCAAGGCAATACAGTCTTATGAAAAAGAGAACGGAAGCGATGATAAAGGCTGCCTCTTGAAAATCATTTATTTCCTCATATAGACTTTATCATGATGGCATAGATCGATAAAAGTCACTTTTTTCTCCAAGTCATTGATTCTAAAGGTCAAAACAAAAGACTTCTCAATATGAACTCTTCGTCGTCCCTTTAAATCATATCTCAGAGGCTTATAATGATGTGGATTTTTTGCGATATCTTCCATCTTCTTGAAGGCCGCTTCGTAGAGCTTTTTATCTTTTTTATAAGCCTTTTCCAAGAAAGAGATCAGCCCTTCCTCCAAGAGGTAATTGTAAGATGACACATTCAATTCTCCTCTTTTTCAATCCTTTTCCGCAAAGAATCGAGATCTGAGAACTCTTCAAAATTGCCTTTTCTCTCAAGCTCGTCAAGATGGGCCAGATATTCTTCTCGAACATCTAATTCGGAATCACTATGCATATCTGTTAAGGCCTGAATTTGCTCTTCCATCTCTCCTACCTTATCCTTGAGAAACCTTAGGTCTTCCATAATAGAATTGATAATGCTCATTTCTTCTGTTTCGATCATATCAATGCCTATTCATGTTCTTTAGCATTTATATTTAAGACTTGCCAGTTGTCATAAGAACGGCCTTTGATAGGCACTCAATGGTCGATTACAGCACCCCCGCGCCCGAGCGCGCCCGCCTGGGTGCGGAGCTGGAGCAGCTCTACGCCGGTGGCAAGCTCGCTGAGATCCTTGCTGCCGTGGAGGCCTGCCTGCCCAAAGACGCACAGGGCAACTTCGTCGCCGACAGGGAAAAATCGGATGTGGTGCACGATCTCCTCGCTTTTTTGGCTGAGAGAATGCAGAAGAAGAACAAACAGAAGCAGCAGGAGATCCGGGGCTTTCTTGGATGGCTGGAAGGCTACGTGGGGGCAAAGGTAGAGGACCTCACGCCGAAGACGGTAGCTCGCAGAGCTACTACGAGCACGATTATGAGAGCTTTTTAGCGGTACTCAAGAAGAACAAGAAGAAGCTACAGATCGACCCGGCCAGACGGGAGCCAGCGGAGGCGCTCAAGGCTGAGCTTGAGGGGTCAATGGGCAAACTGGGGCCACTGAGAGAGAGGATCAGGCAGACGGACGAGCTGATTGATGGGGGGCCAGGGCTGTACGGGCTGACGGAAGAGGAGATCGCAATCGTAGAAGGCAGAGAGGCAGGGAAATAGAGATCCCTGCTAAGGGATTTTCGCCAAGCGGCAAATTTCCATCAAATTGAAATCGAGGCGGCATAGGCCGATCAACTATAAAACGCCAAGATTGCAGGACGCTGGGGTCAAGGACTGCACATGCACGTTTCACCGAGTGCGGGAGATGCCTGAGAATAGATTTCATAGCTTGTATGTTTCTTCATCCCTTCTGGCAACCATAGCTACAAGAATTTCCTGGCGTTGCTCATCCACTCGATATATAATCCTGTAGTCACCTATCCGTTTCCTCCGAACGTCGCTATAGCCTTTCACCTTTATCGTACCTTTCTCCCAGGGATCATTGATTATCTCCAGAATGCCTTTCTTGATTCGCTCTTTTAACTCCGAATCAAAGGATTTTATTGTCTTGAGACTCTTGGGAGAAAAGAATGCATTAAAGCTCATCCAAACACTTCGTCAAAAGTATGATACTTTCCTTTTTCTCTATCGCGTAGTGCTTCTTTGAGCAAATTCTCCTCATCATCACTAAGAACTTCCTCGATATTCAGTATTTTCACAGTAATTAATTCTGAATCTATCTTTGACGGGTCCAGAATTCGGAGATTTCCCTCTTCATAAATAGCTTCGACGACATCCATCACGCTCTTAGTTGTAGTTCTTGGCTAATAAAAATATCTATCACAATTTTTACAGGGAATCACTGCTCGATGCAATAATCTAAAAATCCTTCATTCAAGATAAATATCTTAAAGCGATCCATCTGTGCCCGAGCGCGCCCGCCTGGATGCGGAGCTGGAGCAGCTCTACGCCGGTGGCAAGCTCGCTGAGATCCTTGCTGCCGTGGAGGCCTGCCTGCCCAAAGACGCACAGGGCAACTTCGTCGCCGACAGGGAAAAATCGGATGTGGTGCACGATCTGCTCTTGATATTGAATATGAACGGGAAGAGCTTCAGACAAAGGTAGCAAAACGTGAGCTTTATACATGATGAGACATATTAGCCGCTTAAGGGTGGATCAAAATCGGATTGGCGTGGGGGGTCAAATTCGAATTGGCGGATATACTTCAGGACGCGGCAGTTCGCTTCGATGAATATCCACACTATTTTGAACTGATCCGAAATTGCATCCGGCGATTGCCCAAAGGTATAAAAATGAGAATGATTCAAATTGAACTAGAACGCAGATAGTAACTACGCGGATGTGCTCAATAATGCCACGAGTTTCAATTGATCGCCTATTTGACTCTGAGAAAGATCCTCTGCCTCACGGGGGAGCCACGGATTTATATGGAAGAGTAGTCTGGGCCTTAACCGAAGAAGAAGAGGAAGCTATGGTAAGAAAAATCCAGAGCGCTTTCGGTGGCTAAAACAATGCGCATCGCTGTAGATTCAGATATTTTCTTGTATGCAGTTATCGATCACAATCGAGATGAGTTAAAAAAGAAAGAAATTTTTCCAAGAGAAATAAAAAATTTTTGAGCCGCGTGAGCGGTCACCCTCGCGTAGAGCTCTGTATTCCTGTGTCGATATTTGCGGAAATCGTCAGCTTATGCCTTCCTGAAGAGCAAGGCAGCGAACAAGAAAACAAATTCACGATTGAGGACCTATATAGGCTCATAGAGTTTTGGCAAGGACTAAATATGGTAGTGCTTCGCCCGAACAAGGCAGTGGCAGTAGCCTGTTATAATTTGTATATGGATGAATCCGTTCGTGACAGCAGGTTGAGCCCAACGGATTTGGTTCATCTAGGCTATTCCAATTATTGGTGATTCACCCTAAAAACGCGGATGATGTTTTTTCATAACTTTGGAGGGAAAATTCAGGCAATCATTAATCAGGGTCCGAGCGCGCCTCCCGCCTGGGTGCGGAGTTGGAGCATCTCTACGCCGATGGCAAGAACGCTGAGATCCTCGCCCGGGCAGAGGCCTGCCTGCCCAAAGACGAAACTGGCAATTTCGCCGCCGACCGGGAAAAATCGGATGCGGTGCACGATCTGCTAGCCTTCCTGGCGGAGAAGCAGAGCTACTACGAGCACGATTACGAGAGCTTTTTAGCGGTGCTCAAGAAGAACATAAAGATGCTGCAGATCGACCCGGCCAGACGGGAGCCAGCGGATGCGCTCCGCGCGGAATTCGAGGGGTCGATGGGCAAACAGGGGCCATTGCGGGAGAGGATCAGGCAGACGGACGAACTGATCGATCGGGGCCAGGGCGGTACGGGCTGACGGAAGAGGAGATCGCAATCGTAGAAGGCAGAGAGGCGGCGAAATAGAGATCCGGCTAAGGAACGTCGCCAAACGGCAAAATTCCATCAAAACAAAAATCAGGGCGGCATAGGCCGATTGACCATAAAACGCCAAGTATCCAAGCCTGCTCGGCGTTGAAGGTGGGCTTGCGCCCCGCGGCGCGTTTTTTCGCGCGCGGTGCTCCCCCAAAAAGATCTATATCCAGCTCAGCTCGAGCTGGGACACCATCTCTCCAGGCCGAGCAGATATGCCACGCCCGATGCCGTGCTCCCGAAAAATACCGTCCTGCAGCAGTGGCTGTTCGCCTGCTGCATCAGATCGTCAATGGTCCCGTTGGCAAATGTCGATCCGGTCATCAGGATGAGCGGGCAGCTCTCAAACATCTGCCCGGCCTGCATTCCATCCAGAACCTTCACCTGGCAGCGAACTGTCCCGGCCTCCGCCAGATCCGAGACCATCACCCTCTCCGGCCCGAGGGTCTGGACCAGGGCCTCCAGGAGCGCAGGCTGCAAACCCACCAGCCCCACCCTGCTTGCACCCTGATCAGCTATCCATTCCGCAATCGATGCTTTGCATCTTCTTGGCCCATCGTCTCGGCAGTGAACCGTGCCCTCGACCTTGCCCAGGTATCTGAGAGTGGCATTCATGGCTGCAATCAGAACCGCCCGCTCGAAGGGTCCTTGTAGCGGCATCTCCAGCACCTCGCCCAGGGAGCCGCGAAAGCCGCCCTTTGCAGCGGTGAATGCCTGGCCAAGAGCGCCTCTATAGGCGGCCTGCATGAGCACCTCTTTTCCCCGGATGAGAGGAAAGTCGTCCCTTCCCGTATCTCCGATGGCCTCGGAGACGCTGAGCGGACGGCTTATCACCAGCTCATCTCGCAGATCTACAGGTGAGCAGACATCTCTCTGTGACGAAAGCATCTTTATGAAGCGGCCTTTTGCCACCAATAGCAGATCTCGTTTCTCCATTTTCCATCAACCATTTATTCTTTTTTCACGGCAACAAATCCATACTTCTCGAATATGACTTGACCCTCATCGGACATAATCGTATCGATGAATGCCTGTGCCTCCTCTTTGTATTTAGATTGGTCGAGCACCCCCACCGGGAAATCCCCAATCACATTATATTCGTCTGGAATGAAGATCTTAGTGACCTTGCCTACCATCTGCGGGCTGACATCAGATATGAAGGCAAATCCGCAATCAGCTTCACCCAGAGCTACCTTGGAGACTACCCGGTTGACAGTGGTCTCCAATGAGACTACATTGGCCAGAACCGACTCTTTGAAGGACGGGCCGTATTCCGGATCAGCAGCGAGCTTATCCAGAACCTGGAGGGCATAATCACCCGCAGGAAGATCTTTTGTACCCATGATAATCTTGACACCAGGCACGGCGAGATCCTTGAGGCCGACGATGTTGGCAGGATTGCTGTTGGGTACGATTATGGCCACCTTATTCCTGACAAAGATCACAACGCTTTTGTTATCCATGAACCCTTCGGATTTCAATGCGTTCATATGCTTGAGGTTTCCAGATATCAGAACGTCGGCATAGGCACCCTGCTCAATTTGGGCACGCAATGCCGGCACGCCGTCGAAGTTGAACTTGACGCTTACGTTGCTGCTGTTCTCGTATATCCCGGTAATCTCGCTCATTGCACCCGTGAGCCCGGCTGCAGAGAAGACGGTCAGTTCTTGCTTCTCCTCGGCCAGGCCTGCTGATGATACAAAAAGAAGGGCAAAGAGAAGTGAAAGTAACATTAGATAAGCTGCTTTATTATAAATCATTGCCATTTCCCTCCGCACGATGTCATGTTGTGCGTCCTTTCCATTTCCATAAACGCTTGCGTTTACTAAATTTGATTTGGTAGGCCATTATGATCAACTTATTAATTCCTTGCGCTGTAACTTGCAGGATCGCCAAGGGCGGATTGCTTTGACCGCAGGTCAGCGATAGTCTCGAAGAGATGTCGAGATGTCCAGATGTCAAGACATCGGCAATTTCCCATCAATCTGGATGATCTCGCTAGCTTTCGCAGAGTTTACGGAAGGTGCTGCACGAGGCGCATCTCTCCAGGATCGGAGATATGCGGATCAAGATCTATGGGAATTCTCGGATTTGCGGCTCTTAAGTTCGAGGTCTTTGCAAATGGTCTTGAGGATTCGCGGTTTCGCCCCATTGCGAGGTGCTTTTCAATTCCTTTGGCATGCTGGCAGCTAAACGTCTCATTCCTTCTTTCAGTTCGGCAAGATAATTTCTACAAGATAATATTCCTGCGAAAATTTGCATTAAAAAAGCACATTACCACTTCGAGGGGCGTGAGGGATCAAATTCGAATTGGCTGATGCATGAAGAGATCAACTGGAAAATTAAAAGTGTGTTCCATCCTCAGCAAGGCACAGCCACATAGATATTGTGCTTATTGCTCACGATCTGCACCCGCACGCTCCCCTGCTCGACCTGGCAGTCCATGACCGAAACCACCCGGTTTTTGGCCATGCCAAGCATCTCTCCTTTTACCCAGCCGGGAGCCTTGATCTCTACCCACGCCTTCTCCTTCTTCTCAAAGACCGTAGGGATGGCGGGCCGCTTCTCTATGCCGAAGTCCTGGGGCCGCAGGCGCAGGGGCATGGAAAACTGCTTCTCCCACCCGGCAATGCTGCGGTTGTAAAACTGCCACCAGTTCTGGGCCTTTACCTTTCCCGGCGACCGGCCCAGCCGGTAGTGCTCAAATTTCTGAATGCCAAGCGCCGGCCACCTCTTTCCCGCGCCGATCTCCTGGGCGAAGCGGATAAGATCCGGCATGTCCTCGTCATTGATGCCCGGAACCAGAACGGGGGCAATCAAAAGGTCGATCTTGCTCTGGGCGATGCTTCTTGCCGCCTGCTTGATTCTTTCGATATCAAAGCCGGGAAGACCCGCCAGGAAGGCTGCCTTTTCCGGCTGCAGAGAATGAATGGAGAGGTTGATTCTGTCAAGGCCTGCTCCAGCAAGGGCGGCTATCTTCTCATCCGATAGCAGAGTGCCATTGCTCTGCATGGAGACGACGCTAACCTCTTTTATGGCCTTAAGACGCCGCACCAGAGGCACGATATCCGGATAGAGCATTGGCTCGCCTGGAGAATCGATGTGACACTCCACCCCCGGCCCCTTGAAGGGTGCGATCTCTTCTGTTGCCTCCATCAGATAGTCCAGCTCCACCTGGTAGTCTGTGACCCGAGAGCGAGAGTGCGGCCCGGCATCCACCGAGCAGAATGGGCAGCTGAGATTGCAGCCGCAGCTCGGCCTTATCTGCAGCAGGCTGCTGCCCCGGTCGACCACGCCGAAGTAGATGCACCCCACCAGGGGAATTTGCGATTGACGGGTTATGTGAAAGAGAGACATAGTGAAAGACCTTGCGAGATGCTAATTTCCTTCTTCGATTTAATCTATGCCCCAAGCGGAAATAACGGTTGCTAGCACTCGACGTTCATAAGAAAGCTATATACGAGACAAACGCCGTAAACAATCATTGGTGATGGAAATTAGAAATCTAACCATAGTCCTTGCATTAGTTTCCGTGCTTGCAGTGACCATGTTCTGTGGATTTGCAGCATCAAGTGAACATGAAGGGCCGGCACCCAACTCCGGTGATGGAATCTCGGATGGCTCAGGAATGGCTGACCCTTCTAACGGGAATCCAGATTCCAATTCCCCTGGTCCTGCACCTAACTCAGGCGACGGAATTTCCGATGGTCCTGGATTTTAAATTATTTTTAATTGATTATTTTTAAGTTGATACACAACTCGCAGCAGTGTATTCTGCAGTCTTGCATCCTACTATCATGATCTCGATCTCGTCCAGATCGAGCGCTATTCTTCCCCAGTTGCCGGCGGTACCGCCCCATATGTTGAGCGCTGTGAGGCCGGCGAGGCGTAAGAGGAGGACGAGTTCCGTGGGCATGAAGCCTCTCTCCCGAACCGCAATGGGCGCAAGATCCTCTCTGGGAGGACATTGTGATGTTGTGGCCAGAGCCAGAGGATCAAATCTGCCTTCGGCTAAATCCGCATCCGAGCGAATCCAGTCCGCACTTACGCCGGCGGACCTTGCAGCATCCGCAGCCCGATTGAGCATCCCAGACGAAAGGTCCAGCCTGCGGGCAGATATCCACGCACTTGCAACAATCTCTGCAGCGCTCTTTCATCTCCTGGACGGTCGCTTCCAGAGGAGCATCGGTGAGCACCGTGGTTCAGCGCACCCGCGGCCCCGCTTCCGGGGTGATCAGCAGGCAGCTCTTGCCGATCCATTCCGGGCCGGCCAGGTGCGCCACCAGCTTGTGAGAGAACACTGCTACGAAACGACTGTCGACCACGGCGCGCTTTGAGGCAGGAATCGGCAGCTTCCGGTAGCCCTGGCGCTGCAAGCGATTTGCCAGATGCAGGGAGATTCTGTCCAGCAGGTCGTTTGCCACATCGTAAGCATGATGCCTGTATTCCATCGCCACTGCCCTGTCGCTTCTTTCAGGAAGCCCCCGCGATGGAGCGGAGTAGAGCAATTCCTATGGATATCGCCCTGGGATACAGGGCCAGGTGCTCTTCGCACTGCCATAAGATGAAATCACGAGCCACTGCAAGATCGGCCATGCCTTAGAAGTCTGCGCCCAAATCCTCAGCGATCGCACGAATCCCGGCATCCAATTGCATGGAAGGATATCTTGGCCGCTGCTCGATATTAATAGCTGCGTTGGGAATCGTCCTTGATTTGGGCCGGTACTTTTTCTAAAATCCATTATTCTCGATCATGCCCGGCTTGGAACTACTCCGACAAGGCAAAAGAGTTGTTTAGGTTCCTTAAGCGAAAAAAAAGCGAAAATAGATTTGCTTCCCTCTGCACCGGAAGAACGTGAGCACAGAAGAGATTGCGGGGATCTCAAGGTGTCTCAGTGCAGAGTCTCACGGATCATTAAGAAATACATAGAATACTGGCAGGAGTCGGTCTTAGGAGAAAAATGCCTCTAGAAGCCTATTTTGCTCGGATATAAAAGGTTTGGGTTGTGAAAGATATTCTGAAACCATTAAATTGATTTCCCTTGTTCCACGATCCTCGCCTCCCCGTTCTCCACCCTCACCCTTACCGATCCGTATGCCCTCAGCGCCGGCCTGAAGGCTGGCCAGGAGCTTTGCATCTGCCCTCTGACCAGAGGATCGTAGTACTCGATCGCCCAGGAGCCGTCCTGCTCTGAGGTGGCATTAATGGCCACAGCATAGGCCCGCCAGCGAAAGAGCCTGATCTGGGGCAGTTTTTCGGCTGCGCTGATTGCCTGCTTCGCCTTGGCGGCATCGGATGCAACGGTCAGCTTGGCAAAGGCCGAGCGGCTGGTGATCTCTTCTGCGAGCGAGTCATACTTGTAGACCAGGAATTCGTTGCTTTCGTTTTCCAGGGCGATCCATGAAAAAGGATTGGAATCCGGATGCATCTCTGCATTCTGCCCGCTAAAAAAGCTCTCTGCAGATGCCTTTCCCTCAATTCGTATCCCTCCCAAGATCAGGAAGAAGGCCACAAATAGTATTAAAACATTTTTATTAAACTGCGTTCTCGGCCCCTCTCGGATCAGCTCCGCCAGAACCAGAAGGCTGGCGATGAGTGCCACAGGCTCTATTTGGGAGAAGATGTCCGCCGAATACCTGGCCGCCTGCCAGGGATAGAAGAGGGGAACGCCTCTCGTGGTCGTGCAGTCAACAAAGAGATGCAGAAGAACTCCGGCATAAAGAAAGAGAAGGCTTGCGGGAGAGAAAAAGAGATCGTAACTGATGAACCGGCCCAGAAATGCTTTAACCGGCTGGCAGGAGGCGAGACCGAAGACGAGCAGAGCAAAGAAGAAGCCGAAGAAAAGGGTGTGGGTTATTCCTCTGTGCACCAGCAGGAGGTCGCTTGGGTAGAGGGAGCCAATCCAGGCAATGGGCACATCCAGGTCCGGCGCTATCCCGCCCAGCACCAGGGGGGCAAGGAGCCTTCTGTCCAGGCAAAAGAAGCTGCCCAGCAGATAGGGTATCAGCGCATGGGTAAAGATATCCATTCGGCTATTCCTCGATGCTTAGGATCATTTTACCCTTCCAGCCAGGCAATTTGTGCCTGCCACTTATTAGCTCAAAAAAAGAACGGCAAGGATCTCTAATCATTTTTCATTGCCTATTCAAGGCTCAGGTTGCTCAGCGTTCTGCCGGCTACGAGCGCCGCTGCACCAGCCGGAATTGTCTTCAGCTTGATCGCCAAATCGGGCTGCTTGGTTGCGGCTGCATTCGCCGGGATGGCCGGATAGGGCATGATCATCAGGCACGGCCCCTGGCCGCTCTCTCTGGGCAGGAAAGAAACCTGCGCGCTGCTATTGCTGATGGCTTCCAGGAGGAAGGATATCTTGCCATCCTCTTTATCTTCTCTCATGGCATTCTTCAGCTTCTGGGAGACATCAAAGGCAAAGATGCCATCGCCATCCGTATTGCTGCTCATTGCTGTAGCATCGTTCTTTTTGATGATATTCCAGGCAGGAAGGATATTGACCAGAAATGTGGTGTAATCCGAGCCTTCATCCCAATCCGAGCCGATGGTCATCAAGGCCACCAGTACCGGATCTCCCTGGTTTTGCATGGACACCGCCTTCAGCACTAAAACGGCAATATCGTTATCTGAGACATTAAGGCCGGAGATGTCGAACTGAATAGCCGGAGCGCCGGGATAGCTGGCCTTATCGCTCTCCTTTTCTTCCGCCACGTCAACAGCACAGAGAAGAGTCTCAGTTTGATTGAAGACCGAAACCTTGTTCTCACCCATGCTGATGTAAACATCCTGCGATGCAGGAATGATCGTCATATCGCTCTTTGCCTCCCCAGCCCCAGCGACCGCGCCCAGCGCGCAGCCGGAAAGAGACGACGCCATAAGCATTGTCAGAAGCAATGTCAGCATCAACGCCGACTGCAATAGCACTAACCCCCTTCTCATAATGAGCCTCATCACGAACACTCATCCCCTGCGTTTCCATAATCTATTTACATGATTCATATTTAAATTTTTAGATTTAGATTCCTTTTTACATGAAGTCAGCCAGCCCCGTCTGTCTGGCCTTGTCGTTCTTAAAGAGGGAGTTTATCTCGATCTTCAGAAGCTGCAGCCTCTGCTTGGTGTAGCTGCTCGCGCCGTACTCCTCTGCGACCTTTATTGAAACATCCAGATACTTCCTGACGCTTCCCTCATGGACGGTGAGGATTATCCTGCCGCCGCACTTGGGGCAGGTCTCTTTCAGAGGCGGGCGGCGGAACTTGGCCCCGCACTTCACGCACCTCACCTTCTGCTTGGAGAACGCATGTAGGTTTCCGATTAAATCTGGCAGAAAGTGAGAGTTGATGACCCGTTCCGCCACATCCTGCTCATCCACCGCCCGGATCATCCGCCCCAGCTCCAGCTGAGCATCCATCTTGTCAATCATCGTCTCCAGAGTCTTGTAGGCGCTGTTCTTGGGTCCGGCGGCGATGTCCGTAGTGCTGTGGCTGAAGTTGAAGCCCTCGTACTGGGCATCGGAACCCAGCCTCTTGGAAACCAGATCGAACTTCTTCTCCAGGTCTTTGGGGCTGGCAGTTCTCAGGGTAGCCTCATAAAACTCCAGAGGATACACGGGCGTCAGATCGAGGTTATGGGCTTCCTTGTCCACCTCGGAAGGATTGAGAATGGTGGTCATGACCAGACAGGCATCCATCTTTCCACCCCGCTTGGCAGGAAGATAGGACATGGAGAAGTTGACCAGCGCATCCATGAGCAGCATTACGCAATCCTCATCGCCGTCACAGTTGCGCCTCTTGGCGGCATGAAAGAAAGGATGGCCAAATCCTGCTGACGCGGGGCTGTAGCCGATTAGCCGGCAGAGCACTCCTGCCGAGGTGTGAGGGGCTAGGCCCACCATGAGGGTGCCGATCAGGTCCGCCGGGGTTTTGGCATTATAGAATGGCTCAAGGCCATAGAACTTGACGAGAAGCTCATCCACGAATTGGGCCACTCGGACCAGATAGTCTCCTGCGTCCACCGCCAGGATTATGTCCTGGACGCGAAGCTCGCAGACCTGGTCAGGCGAAGTCAGGGGCTGGCCGTGCATATCATGGGTGTATCCCAGGCTGCACAATACCTCAGGGCTAGTGCCGATCTCATCCGGGCGGAAATGGGTTAGAGGCAGATCGGTTAGATCATATCGCACCGTTCCATCCTTGAAGATGTTCACCCCGTGTTTGGCTCGCAGTATCCCCTTCTCCAGGGGCTCCGGAGTCTTGTCACGGGAGGATAGACCCAGGACGCCCTTGAGAGACTCCGGTTCCCTCTCCCCCAGGTTCTCGAGCGCCTGATGGTACAGCTTCTTGACATCAATCTGCATCCTGGCCACTGCCGTCGTCTCTTTATCGCATTTGGGGCACTTCTCAGGGGCGACAATGTTGCACTGTGGGCAGACTCTCTTCTTTTCTGTGTGGCCACCGCATTCGCATCGGAATGCAAAGCCCACCTTGCCGCATGCTTTGCATACCCTCTGCTCGATCTCGACATTGATGACTCCGGTGGCATGGCTTGTAGAGTGCTTGGCAGCTTCCTGGATGGATCGTGATTTGCCGCCCTCTTCGCCAGTGGGAAAGAGAACATGAGGCGGCGGGCGCATTAGTCTCTTGTCCGACTTCTCGGGCCGGCCCATGCGAGCGCCGATGCGCGTGGGTGCCCGAGCGCGAACCACCAGGCCGGAGAGCCTGTTTGCCAGCTCCAGAGCCGAGCCATATTTATCTTGATTTGCACCTTCAGAATTTTCTTCTCCGGCCCTCTCCTCCGCTCCTTTTGCGCCATCTGCATCATCTGCGCCATCCGCTCCCTCTGTGCTGCGTCTCTTCAGGCGGGAGCCATCCGGCTCCAATCCCAGGCAGAGCAGGAAGGGCAGAGGATCCTGAATGATGATCTTTCCGCCGCTCACTTTGTGCAGGACCAGGAGCGTCTCCAGCGACTCTTTGGCTTCCATAGGAAGCAGAAGTGCGCCGGATGTTCCAGATTCGAGTGCTCCTTCCGAGAGTGCCAGAGAGGCGAGCTTCTCGTAGTCCTGCTGGGAGAGGTCATGCCAGAGATAGGTATGAGCCGGATGGAGAGGAACGCCATATCTTCGAGAGAGAGCGATAGCCTCTTCTCCGTCGATATTCTCTTTTCCGGCGGGGTCTCCCCCCGCCCTGAGCAATTCCTCCGCCCACCACTCAAAGACATAGGAGGCAATAGCCAGAGGCCGGTTGTTCTCCAAAAACTCGCCATAGCTGATCAGGATCTCGCCGATATCAAGTATGCTGGAAATGTGAGCCTTGAGAGCGATTTGAATGCTCCTCGGATCTTTGCAGCTTCTGGGCATCCATTGCAGAATATCTTCTTCGGAATCGAGGCGGACCACGTCTCCATTCAGGAGCCTCACCGTCGGACCTTCGATGGAGCTCACGGGAGCGACCGCTGCCGCCTTTCCAGGCTGCTCAACCTTGATCTGGGTTCCGGCGGCCATGAACTGCCCGAGGAGCATCATGGTGGCAGGATTGATCCCGGCGGCTGCAAGGCCGGTATTTCTTGCCCTCCCATATCTCAGCCGGAAACCGCCTGCCCGAGAGGGGTGAGAAAAAACGGGGCGCCCTGCAATCAGGTCTCGGAGGAATTTGGGAGTTGAATCTCCGCCATCTTTCTTGCCGCTGCTGAGGCTGTCGAGCCACTCCCAGCCGGTGATGGCAAGTTTAGTGACATGCTTCTTGAGCTTGGGCCTCTTCAGGGCTATTCCCTCAGCCGAGACCAAAGCGATGCCGCCCCTCACCCGGTTGGTCTCGATCCTGGGAAGGTCGCGATATCCCGATACCTCTTCTTCCTCGGTGGGCTCGCCCTCAATGCATATGGGGCAGTTGCGCACAATGGTTCGAATCTCATCGTCCGAGGGAGAATACTGCAGCCCAGCTACCCGTTTGTATAGGCCGATCTCCTCCACATAACGCTCCACCTCTTCCGGCCTCGGCTTCCAGGGAGCGATGCCCATGGCCCTTCTCACATAATCGGCCACGAGAACGGAGAGCGCCTGAGCGGTTCCGCCTGCGGAACGGATGGGACCGGCATAATAGACCTTGAGATACTCAGTTGCATCATCATTTTTGCCTATGTCCACGCGAGCTATTCCTTCAATGGGTGCGGCCACTACTCCTTCGGTCAGCAGTGCCACTGAGGTTCTGATGGCGTTTTCCACAGACTGAACTTTGCTAGCTCCTTTTCCCAGACGGCCTTCTGCAAAATCCACACCAATGGCCAAAGCCGCTTCCTCCCGGCTCAGGCCCTTTTCCTCAAGCTCTCGAATGCGAACCGCAATGCCGGGAATACCGATCAGCTTCTCCACTCTTTCCGCCAGGTCTACCGCCAGCGGCACCTCCACATAGGTGGTGGGGTCCAGGCCCCTGCTTCTTGCCGTCTGGGCTATCTGCATGGCGTCTTTGAGGCCCTGCTGTAGAAGCTCGAAGTATTCGGAATTTTTCATCACTCATTTCCCCACAGATAGAGGCCCGTGACGGAATCAGGAACCCTCTTCAGGGGCAGGCCACCAGAAAGCTCCTGCAGATATACTTCCGCGGCAAAGATGTTGCCGGAGATCAGGTGGCCCCCCCAGGTTCTTCCCATCCGGTCCGACAAAACGGCGTGAGCATGCACAAAGGGCCGGCCGTCCTTCAGAGATATGTTGCCGGAGCAGGATGCCAGCTCCACCGGCTCATTCAAGGTGATCTTGCCGTACTCATGAGATTTCTGATCATAGCAGGCGAGAATTGCACGGGAGAGAGCACCTACGGCACATAGAGCGCCGGTCTCAATCCCATTCTCCTCTGCCAGAATGGTGAACTGGCGGATGATATCTTCTCCGTGATCAAGCCTGGCAAAGATGATGCGCCCCTGTCTGAAATTCCTGATGAGCATCAATGATCCCATAAGAGCCAACGATGCCAGAGATCATAATGCTTTCGCAGGCAAATTATGGCAGATTATTCCTGAAAGATCTGGAAAACCGTTAGGGAGTAGAGTATAATCAATTATCTCTGCATCTTGGAAAGTGAGAACTGCTTTTCTCCGCTTTTATAGATAATATTAAAACGGGACCTCATTGACCAAAACTGGCCCACAGATATCTTTTCAGGCAAACTTCATAAAACAAATTGCCCGTCAACCCCCCAGCTTCGCATGGGGCTATGTCAGGACTTATCTCGTTTAGGGGCTGCAACATCATATTTACTTATTATTATTTTTTATTAAACCATACAGATTCGAAAGCTGCGAAAACTATAAAAAATTTTTTAGACCATTTTTCCTGTGGAACCCTGCCTGAAAAATCCTGCCTGGCAAGGCGGCCTGCAATAGTCTCAACGCGAGATTTCATACAGTAGGCAGAGAGGTTAAGAACTTTGCGCCTCCTCTCAGCAAATGCCTCGCCTTAAGTCTCATTAAATCCGACCCGGAATTATATCAAAGCGTCAGCTATTTTTGATGTGAGATGCAATGATCCGCGATGAATCTGGAGTCTCTGGCATCCCAGCTGCGAGGATTTGTAGGCATCACTCGCAAAAAGCAGATAGGCAGCCTACTGCAGTTTTTTCCTGTACAGTCCGAGCGCATAATTGCCTCCTTTGGAGAAGACGCTGCGGTGATTGACGACGGGGAGGAGGTTATGCTCCTGGCAGCGGACGGCATCTGGTCCAAGCTCATGGATGTCGATCCTGAATGGTCCGGCTACTGTTCCGTCCTGGTAAATGTACATGATATCGCCGCTATGGGCGGCTGGCCGGTGGCAATGGTCGATGTCCTCTCTGTAAGCGACCAGGAGATCGCAGAGAGGGTCCTTCGAGGCATGAAAAAGGCCATAGAGAAATTTCACGTTCCGATCATCGGCGGGCACCTGCATCCGGACACGCCCTACAGTGCTCTGGACGTCTCCATTCTGGGCAAGGCGAAGAAGAGCGGCGTCATCCTGAGCAGCACTGCCAAAGCCGGTGAGGCCGTTATCGCGGCTGCCGACCTGGATGGCAGTCCGCATGCCAAATTCTCCATAAACTTCGACTCCACCAGCTTCAAAGACAGCAAGACCCTGCTCACTCAGTTGGGATGCATGCAGGAGCTGGGAGAGAGGGGTCTGGTCAGGGCGGGCAAGGATATCAGCAATCCAGGACTGTTGGGGACCCTCGGAATGCTGCTAGAGACCAGCCGGGTAGGAGCAGTGGTAGATGTGGACAAGATTGCCGTTCCCACAGGCCTTGATCTGGCAAGCTGGCTGAAGATGTATCCGGGAATGGGTTTTGTCGTCACCGCTAAACCGGAAGACTCGCAGGCGGTCCTGGAGGTATTCGAAAGGCGGGGCCTCACGGCAAGGGTTATCGGGCGGGTCACCGAGCAAAGAAAGCTCATCATCCGCCAGGACGAGGAAGAGTGCGTTCTCTTTGACCTGGAAAAGGAGTGCGTAACCGGAATCCACTGAACTGGGCTGCAATTGTTATGGACGGCAATTTCATAGACTCGCTTAAGAGGGCAGCGAAATCGAGAAGGGCTCGGATCGGCATAGGGATCTGGAAGGCGGACCCGGAACTGGTTGCATCTCTTCAGTCTGCCAGGGAGTATGCCGACCTGGTGGTTGTGGGCGATCCCGGCGAAAACTGCCCTCTGGAATGCATCTTCAGCCAGGAGCCCTGGACGGAGCTTGTGCGGCTTTTGGCCCGGGGCAAGATCGATGGCGCTGTGAGGGGAAACCTTCCTGCAGGAAGGACCATGCGCTCCCTCGCGGATCAGTTTTCTGTCCGTGTGCGGCGCCTGGCTCTGCTGGAGGTCTCGGGATGGTCTTTTCTCCTCGGACCGGTGGGAATCGATGAGGGTGAGACGGCTGCCGACCGGTTGCAGCTTCTCTTGGGCGGAACGGGATTTCTGCGCGGCCTGGGCCTGGAGCCCAGGGGGGCTGTTCTCTCCGGCGGCAGAATGGAGGACAGAGGCCGGTGCGAGCGCGTGGACAGGAGCCTCCTGGAAGGCGAGATTATCGCCGCCCAGGCGCGGGAGACAGGACTTCTGGCTGAGCACAAAGGGATACTCATTGAAAGCTGCCGAGGAGACGATATCGTCATTGCCCCGGAAGGAGTGTCCGGCAACCTCATCTTTCGGACGCTGCTGCTGCTGTGCGGGGCATCGTCCTACGGCGCTCCGGTTTTGATGGACCGGGTCTTCGTGGACTCCAGCCGGGCCAGAGACGGATTCGACGGGCCGGTGATGCTGGCCAGCAGCATGGTAGCGATGAGGGAGAGGATGGAAGCAGGCAATTCTGGGAATAATTTATGAGCCGGATAATAGCGCTTGGTAATGTGACCTTTGACTGAATCTTTTCTGGTGCTGAAATGAAAAACCTCCTGCTTATGCAAACGAGATCATTTAAGAATGGGATTGTCCGGCTCCGCTGTCATCCGGCAAAGTAATTCCGTGCCCCTCGCTAATCCCGATATTTTTTAGGGGGGCCATGAATGTCATTTATTGAATCTATTTCACGGTTTTCTCTCAGTCTGTTGATATATTGATTATCAGGGAACCGGACCATCCGGAAGAGGCTCCCTTATCATCCAGGGCCATAGCTTTGACCTGGAAGGTTCCAGGCCGGCTCCACTTGTGAGGAACGCTCTCATTCTTGCCTGAATCGATATACTCCAGACCTGTCCAGGAAGTTGTTTTGTCTCCCCAGTCGAAGACATACTTGACCGGGTCGCCGTCCGGATCGTTTGCGGATGTGGCATACCTGTAGGTTGCCATGCTTCTGCCGCTTGTCGGGCCGGATGGAAGAGCAGGCGAGTCGGGAGGATCATTATCGGCTATCGTCACATTCAAGAGCTCCATCCAGCCTGATGAGGCGCCCTTCATATCAGTGGCTTTGGCTCTGATCTGATAGTTTCCTGCATTGACCCAGATATGAGATGCAATTTCTATTGAGCCCGAGCCGACCAGATCCGTCGTGGAGGTCGCACCGTCTCCCCAATCAAAGCAGTACGCTACTCTGTCATCATCGATATCTTTGGCCATTGTAAAGTAGCTGCAAGAGATTCCCTTGTAGCTGAAGGACGGACCGAATAGTTCCTTCGGTCTATTGGGTCTGTTGTTGGCAATGATGCTAACGGTCAAATTTTCCGACCAGCTTGATGCCGCACCCAGAGGATCCCTGGCAACGACTCTGATCCGGTAGTCTCCTTCAGTGCTCCAGCTGTGCATGGCGCTGGCATTATTTGCGGAACCGGTCCGGTTAGTGCAGGAGATATTTCCGTCTCCCCAGTCGAAGGCATACTCCACAAGATCTCCATCAGGGTCGGCTGCAACTGAGTTATATGCATATTCGACCCAGGAATAGACAGATCCGGGTCCGGACGGGATAGACGGCCTGTAGGGAGGGGTGTTTATGACAACATCCTGCGTTGGCGACCAGGCAGATGATGCTCCTTTCTCGTCAACTGCAAGAGCTTTGATCCAGTAGGTTCCGGCCCTATTCCAAGAATGATTAGCAACGGCATTCTCTCCAGTGGCGAGAAAGTCGGTGGTCGATTCCGTTCCATCGCCCCAGTCGAAGGTGTACCTCATACGATCCCCATCCGGATCGGTGGAGGATGCGGTATAATTGCAGGAGTCCCCCGGAATTCCTGAGATCAGGCCGGATGGTGCGCTTGGCATCTCTGGTGGATTGTTGCGAATCTCAGCGAAGACCAGGGAGGGCAAGAGCGGCATAGTGCCATTGACTGCGGTCCATTGCAGCAAATTGGCGGCATCAATGGCTGATATGCCAAGGGCATAGCTGGCACCTTCCCGGGATGCGTCCTCTCTGGAGGGATCCTCTCGGGAAGCTGATCCTTGATAAAAAACTAAGTATGACGAGATCAATGCAAGAAGGATAAAAATGCTTATTTTATAACCAAATCTCTTGCAGGACACATGAGATAGAGCAAATGCAATAATATTTAAATTTTTCTACAGACATAGTATACCTCTGCCTGATACCAAGGCTTACGCAAATCCTGAATATCCTGCATTTTAAGAATATCACGGCCCTATATCGCACTACGTCTAAATATATCTAAAAAGTTAAATTTATTATATCCGATGCAAGAGATCTTCACCAGACTAAAGGCAGCGAATTGACAGTATCGCCACTGGAAAATCCGGCCATTATAAAAGATGAAATCATCATTGCCAAGGGGAACAGGACGCAGAAGAACTGGTCTAAGGTACAGTGGCGGCACATAGTCCTGAAAGGGAACAACACCGAGATAGGCCTGGCCTTAGGCCAGATCGTACAGAGAGATTACGGCGTCAAATCGCTGCCGAGATATGCGGACCCAATTTATGGCAAGGCCAGAGGAGGGTATAAGGAGAAAAATTGCCCACCTATTAGCGAAAGAATGGCAGGCATTGCCAAGGCTTACGGCTCCTCTGAGGACAACGATATATTTGATACCACAACCCTGCACTATGATGCCGGGTCTCTGGCTTGCTCCATGATCTACTTTCCTGCGGAGACTGTGATAAGCGGGAACGCTCTGGTTTCCCGGAATACCTAATGGCACCTGGTTCCTGTTGATGTCTATGTCAACCGGTCTGACAATTCTTCCGCTAATGCGGCCGCCTCTCGTGACTTTTTAATGGAGATATATCCGGATCAGGGATATTCTACAATGGGCATCAGCATGAACGATCTGAAATCCGTCACGGACGGCCTTAACTCCGAAGGTTTGGGCATATCGATGCTTGAGGACATATCTATAGTTCCAGATCAATAGTCCCAGATCAAACTCTTCCTGCAGGTGCAAGAGACAGCAGAGTCAATAACCTGCAGATAGCGCGGCTCATCCTTGAGAACTGCCGAACTGAAGCGCAGGCTGCTGATGCCCTTAGTGCGGTCTCTCTCGATGATGATCGCCGCCGAAGGCGCCATGAGGCCGCTTCCCATCAATAACATCTATCATGTCCCTATCGACCTCACCAATAAGAGCATGAAGGCAAAGTTCTATCAGAGGAATGGTCCCCTAGACTCGGAGACAGGGAAGAACACATCAATCTTCCCGCCAAACATCACATTCAAAATGGGCTGCTCAATTGAAAAATAGTAGGACCCCAACAGTCTCCCTATTATTTTTCTCCGTCACCTGCAAACCTCTGTTTGCAGTGAATGAGATTTTTCCAGTGGCCATTTTGCAATAGCAAACTCTAAATTCATTCAGGATCTTCTTGCTATATATCTCATATGGCTCATATGGGAGGGTACTCTATGAAGCATTTCTGCCCGATTCCTGCATACATGCTCCGCATGCTCCTTGCATTTATGCTGACTTTCATGCCCATGAATGCAGTGGCCTCAGACCGCATCTCTGAGGATCTGAGTCTCGATAAGCAGCTCAATCTGAAAAGCTTTGATTTCGAGCCTAAAGAAGTTAAAATGGATGGCCCAGGAGAAACTGTGACCTTCCTGGCTACGATCTACGCCGAGAATGGACTCATGGGGAAAAAATTGACAGACTTTGCAACTTCTGCGACCTTTCTTGGGCCGCATTCCGTCTCGCATCCCTTCCAGAGAGATCAAATCACAGTGACTTTCCTTCCTCCGCCAATCCTGGGCGATGAAAAGAACGGGTCCTACAAGGGATCACTGCTGCTCAAGAGCGATATCGAAGAGGGTTTCTGGCAATTGGATTGCATCAAGCTAGTGGACAGCACCGGCTCGGTAAGAGAGTTGAGGGGCGATGACCTGGGCAGCCTACCCAAGGAATTGATAGTGGAGGTAGGTGTCAGGAAATGGGTGACAATTCTGCTGCTAGTTCCCCTTCTGTTCTTATTGCTCCTGTATATCATATACAACCGGGGATTGAGAAAGAGATCCCTCTCTGCGATATGGAAGGGGTATGACGGAGCGACAAGCACATCAAAGCTGCAGTTCTTCCTCTGGACAATGGCGGTATTGTATGCCTATATTATGATCGCAACTGATGCCTACTTCAATCACGGCATCGTCACCACTGGCCTCTCTATCCCCCAGAATCTCATTCTGGCTATGGGGCTGAGTGCAGCGACTATGCTCGCCGCAAAAGGGATCGCCTCCAATTACGCAGATACTGATCTGATCGATAAGTCCGATACGAGCAAGGGGGGCCTCTTCTTTGATGACGACGGCTATCCTGACCTGGCAAAGATTCAGCTCATGGCCTGGACCTTTGTCGGCATCGGCATCTTCCTCCTGAAGACCATGAATGATATCGTAGGGTCTACGGGAGCATCGACGCAGCTACCAGATATCGATGGAACTCTTCTGGCGCTGATGGGAATCGGCCAGGGCTCTTACGTCGGCAAGAAGATCCTCACTAAAGACGATCAGAACGCGCCGAGATTGAATTTCATCAGCAAGAGCCAGGGGAAACGGGATGATGAAGATCCTATCACCATCACCGGCACAAACTTTGGAGACGATCCCAGCACCTGTTTTTTGACTATTGGCGGCAAAAAGATCAAGTTCTCTGTGGAGCCTACATGGGATGAAGGCAAGGTCACCTTCCGGCTGAAGGATATCGATATTTCGGACAAGGAGAGCAGCAAGGTCCTTCCTGAGAAAGGGGTGATTCAGATTGGCATCATTGCCGGAACCAAAGCCAGCCTGCAGGATATGACCTTTGAGATCACGGCAGGATGATCTCGCCGGGATCATATCCATTTTTATTGATTAGAACGGTGTGATTTCGTTGTGTTGCAGATATCCGGAGAAGCAGACTAATATCGGTAAATCAAGCGGATCAAGAAAACCAATAGGGAAAACCTATAATTACCCGAAAACCCCCTCCTGAAAATGAGCAAAGGAGAGAATAATGTCGGAGGATCAGAAAGCAGTCTACAGCCGGGCACCGGAGATCTTCAAGAGGCTCCGGCGCGAGATCGATAAGGTAATTGTCGGCCAGAATACTGCCATCGAGCAGCTCCAGGTGGCCATTTTTGCCGGAGGCCATGCCCTCCTGGAGAGCAATCCGGGTCTTGCCAAGACACTGCTGGTCAAGACCACGGCCTCCTGTCTTGGCCTGGATTACAGCAGGATTCAATGCACTCCGGACCTTATGCCTGCGGACATCACCGGCACGACCATCATCGATGAGATTGACAAGAGCAAAAAGTTCCGCTTCGAGGCGGGACCGGTCTTTGCCAATATCGTCCTGGCAGACGAGATAAACCGGGCTTCACCCAAGACGCAGAGCGCCCTGCTGGAGGCGATGCAGGAAAAGCAGGTAACGGTAGGAAACAAGACTTATCTCCTAGATAAGCCCTTCTTCATCCTGGCTACGCAAAACCCAATCGAGATGGAAGGCACTTTCCCCCTCCCAGAAGCTCAACTGGACCGCTTTTTGCTCAAGATCTTCATGGATTACCCTGCCAAGGAGGAGGAGATGGAGATTTTGGAAAGGTACACAATTCGCAGCGAGCCGGTTGTGAAACCGGTGGTAAGCAAGGAGGAGGTAATTGCATTGCAGCAGCTGTGCAGGGACATACCGATCTCTGATGACCTGAAGGCAGCAACGGTCAATCTCGTGCTCGCTACGCGCAAATGGGATGGGGTCGCCTACGGAGCCAGCCCCAGGGCTACCATCGGTCTGATCCTCGCAGCCAAAGCCAGGGCATTCCTGCAAGGCAGAAACTACGTCTCTAAAGATGATCTGCACGTCATGGCCTATCCGGTCTTGAGGCACAGAATCATCCTGGGATTCGAGGCGGAGCGAAGGGGTCTCACCCGCGATCAGGTGGTAACGGACATTTTGAAGAGCCTGTCTCTTTGAATGGCCTTTATTGGAAAGCATGCCATGAATCATTGATCCTCAAGGACTGAATATGGATACAGAGTTCTTTAAGGAGCTGGACAGGTTCTCGCTGCTCGTCAGGAAGCGGGTATCGACCGCCTACAGCGGAGGCAGAAAATCATTGCGCTTCGGACACGGCATCAGCCCGGTCGGCTATCGAGAATACCGCAAAGGAGACGACTTCAAGCTGGTGGACTGGAAGGTCTACGGCCGAACCGAGAAGCTGTACATCCGGGAGCACGAGGAGGAGAGAAGCTTGGTGGTGCATATCCTCCTGGACGGGAGCGCCAGCATGGGCTACGAGGGAAAGTTCGGCTATGCATGCCGCCTGGCAGCAGGCTTTGCCTATCTCGCTACCTCGGAGAATGAAAAGTATGCCATTTCCCTCTTCTGCAGGAAGCTTTATCCGGGCGAGCCAAAGCGAGGACGGAGAAATCTCTTTCAGACTATTGAGGCCCTGGACAGGACCACCCCCCGGGGTGGCACGGGATTGCTTGCCATCGCCGACCAGGTGGAATCGCTCCTCAAGACCACCAGCCTGGTGGTACTGATATCCGATCTTTTGGGCGATACGGATGATGTTCTCTCCAGCATCTACCGACTATCAGGGCATGAGCTTGTGGTAATTCAGCTGCTTGCACCGCAGGAGACTGAGATGTCTTATAGAGGCGATATCAAGTTCGTGGACATGGAGAGCGGCCTTCACCTCATCACTCGCGTTACCGAGCAGGAGAGGCAGGAGTATTTAAAACGCATCGCTGAGCATAATGATCGCATCAGAGCAGCATGCGGCCAGGTGGGGGCGGATTATTTCCTTGTGAGAACGGACCGGCCCATTTTCGAGGCATTTTCAGAGATGCTCAGTCGCACTGTGATCCGAAAGACATGATAGCGAAAGATAATGAAAATATGAAAAGAGACGAATGATAAAAAACCATTCATGAATCTGCGATTCACACCAGAAACATGAAAGCAGTTGAGACGCAAAGAAGTTCATGGTAAATGAAATTATGAAATCGAATAATCACGTTCAGCTTGGCTTTGGCCAGGGGTGCCTCGATCTGATGCTGGCGGAAGGGGCAGAGGTGATGCTGGCTGAGGAGCTGGCAGCTGCGCCGGATGGTGAGATTGAGAGGTCTCTTGATCATTCCCAGGGAAAGAGCCTAGACGATTTTGCCGGCTGCAGCTCTGCCAGCATTCTGGCAAGCGACATCACCCGCCCCGCTCCCAGCCATCTCATGCTTCCTCCTCTCATCAATCGGCTTGAGGATCTGGGCGTCAGAGATCTGAAGATCATCTTTGGCCTGGGAACGCATCGCAGGATGACGCCAGACGAAGAGCATCTTCTTCTGAGGGATTGCACCGCTCTGCCCCGAATGCAACATGATCCCAGCAATTGCGTATATTTGGGGGAAACTGGTCGAGGAACTCCTGTGGAGGTCCTGGAGACGGCCCTATCCTCAGATCTGATTATTGCCACAGGAAATATCGAGTATCACTACTATGCCGGATACAGCGGCGGAGCCAAGGCGGTCCTGCCTGGGATCAGCTCGGAGCGCTCCGTGGTCAAGAACCATGAACTTATGAGAGATCCCAATTCAATAACCGGCAGGGTCGATAGTCCGGTTCGTCAGGATATGGAGGATGCGGCAGGGATTGCCGGGCTGGACTTTATTCTGAATGTGGTCTTGAACGGAAGAAAGGAGGTAGTCCAGTCGGTTGCAGGCGACTATATCTCCGCTCACCGAACAGGAGCTGCGACGGTCGATCGCATGTACCGCCGCTCGGTCGAGCCGGCGGAGATCGTTGTGACCTGTGCCGGGGGCAAGCCCAAAGACCTCAACCTCTTCCAGGCCCAGAAGGCTCTGGACAACGCCAAGAATGCCGCAGTCCCCGGCGGCAGCATAATCCTGGTGGCGGAGTGCAGCGAGGGGCTGGGCCATCCGGTCTTCGAGCGCTGGGCAAGAGAGGCAAATTCTGCGGAGGACTGCTGGGAGCGTTTCGGCAGGGAGTATGAGTTTGGCGGGCACAAGGCTGCCTTTTTGGCCAAAGAATCCATGCAGCATCATCTCATTTTGGTTTCAGCTCTACCCAAAGATCAGGCAGAGATGTGTTTCTTCCAGCCGGCTAAAACCCTTGAGCAGGCCCTGGAGCTGGCTCGAGCCAGGCAGGGCAAGGATGCGCGCCTGCTGGCCATGCCGCATGGAAACCTGACGCTGGCGGTGAGGAAATAGCAAGGGCATTCATCACATATGCTTAAGATGCAAGCATGTTCTTCGGTAAAGAAAGCTGTGATAATTATCAGTCCATGAAAAGGGCGCACTATTATGTGCAGTAAAAAGGTGCTAGCGGTGAGCATGGCCGCGCTCTGCATCTTTGCCCTCCAGGGCGCACAGCAGCCCCATCGACCTTGCAGCATGGCTAAGCCAGATCAAGTTAATAGTAATTATGGAGCCCAATCTCCATTTAAAGATACAAAGAATTAGTTAGGTGAGCATGGCAGCGATCCATATTTCCCGAGGGCTCGCGCACCTGAGTACAGTATGGAACGTGGACGGGCTTATCTTCTGAGTTCGGAAAGGGTTCAGGAGTCTCCCCGTCGCTCTGGCCGCCATGCTCGAATCCAAAGCCCGGATTCGAACCGGTAGGATGCCTTCCCATTTTAAATTGAAGGCATTTCTTTGGTTAAAGTGCACATGTTTTTAGCTTTGCGAACCAGATTTCGCCCGAGTTTAGCGGAGCGCTGCGGAGTTATTAGTAGCTGCGAGCTGAACACCTCGTTGCCTTGGTGCTTACACACCAGCTCTATCAAACTCGTCTTTTACGAGTACTCTAAGCGGTCTCTTTTCGGGAAAGGTTTCGGGCTTAGATGCTTTCAGCCCTTATCCTGAAGCACGTAGCTGCTCGGCATGCCTTGCCAGACAGCCGATAGACCAGAGGTGCCGTTCGCTTGTTCCTCTCGTACTAAAGCTAACTTCCCCTCAGACCGCAACACACCCCTAACAGATAGTAACCGACCTGTCTCACGACGGTCTAAACCCAGCTCACGATCTCCTTTAATAGGCGAA
>MVRL01000191.1 GCA_002067705.1 Methanosaeta sp. PtaU1.Bin112 | reverse complement strand
TGCAGGCTGGTGCATTCAAGATCACCAAGACCTGAACCTTGGGGCGAGATTGGGCGTCGCTGTTCGTGAGTTTCCATTAATCTCAGGCCGGGCCGATTATCTTCTTTTCGTGAACAGGATAGCAGTCGGAGCCATAGAAGCAAAGCCCGTAGGCACTGTTTTAACCGATGTGGAAGGACAGACTGAGAAGTATCTGAGAGGATTTCCAGAAAACATTCCTCATGTGGATGATCCCCTGCCATTTGAATTCGAGAGCACAGGCAAGGAGACTCATTTCGCAGACCTGAGAGACCCAGACTGGCGTTCCCGGAGGATCTTTTCCTTCTTCAGGCCGGAGACACTCCACGATTGGATTGCCGAAAACGACACCCTCCGGGACAGGCTCCGGAAGATGCCCCTTCTAGCAAAGTCCAGCCTCAGAGACTGCCAGTTCGAAGCAATATCCAACCTGGAGAGATCATTTGCTGAGAACAGGCCAAGAGCCCTTATCCAGATGGCCACGGGCAGCGGCAAGACCTTTGCCGCGGTGAATTTCGTCTACCGGCTCATCAAACACGCCAAAGCCCGGAGAATATTGTTTCTGGTGGACAGGAAGACCCTGGGTGAGCAGGCCCTGAACGAGTTCCGGCAGTTTTCCACGCCTGATGATGGCCGGAAGTTCACTGAGCTTTACAACGTCCAGCACATGACATCAAACACCCTGGACAGGTCCTGCATGGTCTGCATCAGCACCATCCAGAGGATGTATTCCATGCTTAAAGGCGAGGAGATCGATGAAGAGCTGGACGATCAATCCAGCTTCGAGTATGAGCCGGTGGATGCCGAGCCCCTGGAGATTGAGTACAATCCGGATATTCCCATTGAATCCTTCGACTTCATAATAATCGATGAGTGCCACAGGTCCATCTACAAGCTCTGGAGGCAGGTTCTGGAGTACTTCGATGCCTTCCTGATAGGCATGACTGCGACTCCCCTGAAGCAGACCCTGGGATTCTTCAATCAGAACCTGGTGATGGAGTACACCCACGAAAGAGCAGTGGCTGACGGGGTTAACGTGGATGGCGATATTTTCAGGATCAGAACGCAGATAACAGATAGTGGAAGCATCATAGAGGCTGGATTTCCGGTCGAGAGGAGAGACCGCCTGACCAGGAAGAGACGGTGGGAGAGGCTGGATGAGGTTCTTCAGTACACAAAGAATCAGTTGGATCGTGATGTTGTTGCCCCGGATCAGATAAGGACGATAATCAAGACCTTCAAGGAGCGGCTCTTTACGGATATCTTCCCGGGCAGGAAGGTTGTTCCCAAGACGCTCGTCTTTGCCAAGACGGATTCCCATGCAGAAGACATTGTGAATATAATTCGGGAGGAGTTTGAGAAAGGAAACGAGTTTTGCAGGAAGATCACATACAGGGCCAATGACGACCGGCCGGACAGGATTCTGGCGAGCTTCAGAAACGACCACTTTCCCAGGATTGCAGTCACTGTGGACATGATCTCCACCGGGACGGATGTAAAGCCGCTGGAATGCCTGCTCTTCATGAGGGATGTGAAGTCCCTGGGCTACTTCGAGCAGATGAAGGGCAGGGGAACGAGGGTGATTTCGTCTACTGACTTTCAGGGAGTGACGCCGGATGCTCTTACTAAGACGCATTTCGTTCTGGTGGATGCGGTGGGGGTCACTGAGAGCTGCAAGAGCGATGGGCCGCCGCTCGAGCGCAAGAGATCGGAGTCGTTTGAATCCATACTCCTGTCCGTGGCCAAAGGAATTCGGGATGAGGATACCCTCTCCACGCTGGCGGGAAGGCTGGCAAAGCTGGACAGGAAGATTGAGGACAAAGACAGAGCGGAGCTGAGCGCCGCAGCGGGGGGCAGGCCGCTCAGACAGGTCATAAACGATCTGGTAGATGCCATCGATCCGGACAGGCAGGAAGAGAAGGCCAGAGAGCTCTTCAAGGTAGAAGATCCCTCGGAAGAGCAGATAAAGAAAGCGACAGAAGAGATAGCCAGGCAAGCATGCCTTCCATTTGACCAGCCGAAGTTTCGAGCTGCCCTGATTGAAATCAAGAGAAAGAGCGAGCAGATAATCGATAATGACTCAAAGGATCAGGTTATCTTTGCCGGGTACGATTCGCAGGCGCTGGAAAGGGCCAGAGGGACGGTGGAGAGCTTCAAGAGGTTTCTGGATGAGAACCGCGATGAGATCACGGCGCTACAGATCATCTACAGCAAGCCCTATGGCAAGAGGCATCTGACCTATGAGCAGATCAAGCAACTGGCAGAGGCAATTGAGCGGCCGCCCTATGCCATCAGCCAGAATCAAGTATGGCAGGCTTACGAGCAGCTCGACCGATCCAGGGTTAAAGGGGCAGGGCCGCAGAAGCTCTTGACCAACATCGTCTCTCTGGTGAGGTTTGCCCTGGGCGAGAGCCAGGTTTTGAGCCCGTTTCCGGAGACCGTTGAGGAGAGGTTTGATTCCTGGCTATCCCAGCAGGAGGCAAGCGGAAGGATCTTCAGCCATGAGCAGATTGAATGGCTCAGAATGATCAAGGAGCACATTGCCACGAGCCTGGCGATGGGGATGGATGACTTCGACTATGCGCCATTTCATGAGCGGGGCGGGATTATGCGAGCCCATAATCTATTCGGGCAGGACCTGGGCAGGATCATGAATGAGCTGAATGAGGCGCTTGCGGGATGAGACAAGATTACTTTCTCCCTGCATGCGTAAAAAATACATATATTCATATTAGTATAAATCAGAGGACGAATCAGAGGACGATGCAATGCTAACCAAAGGAGAAAAGGGCATTTTATTTCTCCTTGAGTGCAATAACGGTCAGATCTCAAAGCTACGTTTAGTCAAGCTTTTGTTTCTCATTTCGATGCGGATTGCGCTATATGATTTTATGCCGTATAAGTACGGGCCGTTCTCTTTTCAGCTCTATCACGACTTATCGAGGCTTGAGAAGGATGAATGGGTCTCAACCGACGACAGTTCCGTGTTCCTGGCGAAAGGAGATTTGCCAAAGATCGACTCGAAGATAAAAAACATCATCCGAATGAATTCCCAGAGATTTGCCGCCCTGGATGATGGGATGCTGCTTGATTACATTTATGAAAAGCATCCAGAATATACGATATTCAGTCTTTACCGGCGAACTATGGAATATGAGAGGAATTCTGCAGGAATTGCCACAATAGGCTATGAAGGAAAGAGCATCGACAAATTCCTGAATGAATTAATATTAAACAAAATAAATTTGGTTGCGGATGTTAGAAGAAATGCCTACAGCATAAAATTTGGATTTCAGCGCTCCAAATTAAAAAATTACCTGGAAAAAATTGATATAGACTATATCCACATTCCTGAGCTGGGAATATCGTCCGACAAGAGAGAGAATTTGAAGACATATGAGGATTATCAAGCATTATTTGCCCATTACGAGGACGAGCTTGAGACGAAAAAAGACTATCTGGATGAGATAAAATCTATGGGAAAAAACAAAAAAATAGCATTGATGTGTTTTGAAAAGGATATAAAATTCTGTCATAGGGGAATAATAGCAAAGAGACTGAGAGCGGATGGGATCGAGGTTACCGATTTATGACCTGGGAAAAGAAGCGAGTATTGGTAACTGTAAAAGCCTATCCTGAAAAAAGCAAGAAATACGGCGAAGTTGCCTGCACCATCGGTCTGACCGATGAAGGTGACTGGATCAGGCTTTATCCGATACCATTCAATGTCTTTTCCGGGCGGGATGGACTCAAGAAGTACGATTGGATTGAGGTCGATTGCAAGAGAGCAGAAGAAAAATTAAGCCGAAAGGAAAGCTATCGAATCAGGGACGGATCTCTTAAGATAACCGATAGAAGCCTTAGCCTAAAAAAAGTAAAAGGGCGAGTAAACTGGGTTGAGCGCAATAAGATTATACTGAGCCACATTTCGCCATCCATTGAAGAGCTTCGAGATAAATTCAATGAAGATAGAACATCAATTGGATTGATCAAACCCGCAGAATTATTGGATTTCTATAAAACAGATGAACTAAAAATTTATGGGGATACAAAATCCTTCCAGCAATCCCTCTTTGGAGCCAGCATTCCGGAAATTGAAGAAATTCCTCATCTATTCAGCTATAGGTTTAGATGTAATGGGTGCAAAGAGGGAGCAGAGCATAAAATTCAATGCGAGGACTGGGAACTATTTGAGTCATACAGAAGCTGGGGGAAAAGATATGGCGATACCAGCCTGCTCTGGGAAAAATTGTATGATAAATACTATCGGTTGATGAAAGACAACGATCTCTATTTCTTTATGGGAACTTTTTCTCAATTCCCCACCTGGTTGATTGTGGGTCTGTACTATCCGCCCGGAAATCTGGAACAGCAGCAACGATCAAGGAATCGAACATTAGATGAGCTGCAATTAAGATGACAGATAATTTTGCACGATTCTATGAGCGGGGCGGGATTATGCGAGCCTCCAATCTATTTGGGCAGAACCTTGGCATGATCATGAATTATCTGAATGAGGCGCTGACGGGATGACCTGCGACAAAGAATTATGCAAGTTGCCAGAAAGTTGGAATTGGACAACATTAGCTGATGTTGCAGATATCTCGTCTGGATTTGGTTTTCCCAAACATATTCAAGGCAAATCCAATGGAGATATTCCTTTTTTTAAAGTTATGGATATTTCAAAAGCTTTTTTAAATGGATGTGTTTATTTAAGACATGCGAATAATTATATTTCCTTAAAAGAATGCGATGACATTAAAGCAAAACCATTGAAAGAAGGAACTATTGTTTTTGCAAAGATTGGCGAAGCAATAAAGCTGAATCGAAGAGCTATACTAGCCCAAGATTCCTTAGTCGACAATAATGTAATGGGATTAAAAGCCGTATCAGAAAGTATTAATGATTTGTTCATATTTTATTAATACTATTAAGTTTGGTGATTATAGCAGAGCGACAACAGTACCATCATTGAGAAAAGGTGATGTTGAAACTATATCGGTTCCTCTCGCCCCTCTCCCCGAGCAGCACCGCATCGTCGCCCGCATCGAGGAGCTTTTCAGCCACCTGGACGCCGGGGTCCTGGCGCTCCAGAAGGCAAAAGCCCAGCTCCAGCGTTACCGGCAGGCGGTGCTCAAGGCGGCGGTGGAGGGCAGGCTCACGGAGGAGTGGCGGAAGGCGCACCCGGAGGTCGAGCCTGCGGAGAAGCTGCTAAATAAAATAAGCAAGGAGTATCGAAGAACTCCTGAAATAATTGAATCATTTGAGCTGCCTAATCTGCCTGAAACTTGGATCTGGGCATCAACTGACCAGTTGGCTTCAGGTGAAAAGTATTCGATGGCGATTGGTCCATTCGGCAGCAATCTGAAGGTCGTTGACTATAGATCGGAGGGTTTTCCACTTATTTTTGTTAGGAATATTCGCTCAGGTTTATTTAATGGACAGGGCACGTGTTTTGTATCTGACGAGAAGGCTGAAGAACTCAAGGCTCACTTTGTCGAAAGTGGAGATATCTTAATAACTAAAATGGGGGACCCACCAGGAGACGCATGCATCTATCCGGAAGGCATGCCTCCTGCAATAATTACCGCGGATTGC
>MVRL01000190.1 GCA_002067705.1 Methanosaeta sp. PtaU1.Bin112 | reverse complement strand
TATGACCCCATCGATCTTTTCGATATCATCCTCTGGCTTCTCCAGGTGGTCAAAGCCCTTGGATCCATAAAATTGCGCCTGCCTCCAGGAATTAAAGCCAATTGGATTTTCTTTCTTGCAGGGAGTACTAGCCATGACAGGAACGAGCCAGCTCTCTTCCGGATGCATTATCTCTGAGACATAAAGCTCAGAGGGCTCCACGGTGCCGTCAGTCAAAATCATGTTCCTGGCCTGCGCCCCATCCTCTGAGATCTCCAGATCCGGCAGCCCATCGAAATCCTCTTCCAGATCGGACTCGATCAGTTCATCCATCCCATCGATGATATCTGGCTGTACCCTCTTCTCATTGGAAATCAGATTCAGCGATTCATCCCAGGTAAGAATCTCCCTGGTATCATCTATCAGCTCCAGCAGGCTGTTGGCCATGGCCCCAGCGACTAGCAATAACGCATCTCTCTCCGGACCAAAGCCCAACTCATTGCGACGCGGCCCCTCCTCGCTGGCAGTGTCATCCCCCACCATCTGCCCTTCCAGTATCGCTGCAGCCTCGATCAATCTGCGGGCATCTCTCTCTTTTGGATCCTTCTCCAGAGATGAAAGGTGCTTTCCGGAGTGGCGCAGGTCCTCCGCAGCTGCATGGAGCCTGGCTATCGGATCTTCAGTCGTTCTCTCGGCAGTCATGCTTGCCTTGAGGTTCTCCAGAGCGGAGATGAGGCTGGTGCCGATAATCGTGGCATTGCATTCCCTGGCACCTGCCAGCAGATGCTCGATTGAGCTGCTGACTGCTTTTGCCAATCGCCAGGGCTCGTCTCCCAGCAGGCCTATCGACCTTGCCTCTCTCATCCCGGATACGGCCTTCGCCAAACCTCTGATTCCGGCCTTTTTAGTCTCAGCTGCATTCTCTGCAGCCGTATCCAGCGATGACAGAGCCTTTTGTGCAATTTCCACTGCCTCCTGGTCAGAGGTGTATCCGGATATCCTGGCAAGATAAGACCGACATTTAGCAATCTCTGACTTTGTTTTTATATCCGCATGCATCTTGGGAAGAAAGGAAGCAAGCTCTAGGAAGCGATCTGATGCTCGGCCGAAATTCTTGGATGCCTCTTGCCTTTGCAGCCGGCCTGAGCCCAGACCCAGATCCTCATTATCCTCTGCCTCTTCCAGGGAGCCATTTGCCAGGGTGCTGTAAGCCGCGGCCAGTGAGGACAGAGCATTCTGATAACCAGGTTGGGCATTGCGGCTTATGAGATGAATGGCCTTTTCCAAAGATTCGCGAGCAGAAGATGCATCTCCCTTCTCCAGCTGCATCCGTCCCATATTAGAGAGGACGATCCCTTTGCTTTGGGTCTGGCCATACTCTTCGAACAGGCCGAAGCTCTGGCTGAAGTAGCTCTGAGCGCTATCCCAGTCGTATCTATCGCTGGCAATCCGTCCCATCCTATCCATAATCCAGGCAGCGCTCTTCTTGTCGCCGAGTCTCTGGAAATCCTCGAGGCTTTTCTCAAAGTATCGAGTTGCCAGATCCCTCTCCCCCATGTCCGCATAGATCCTTCCAAGGCTCCCAGTCATCTGGGCAATGCCGAGATCATCACCCTGTTCCTCAAAGGTCTTCAAACTGCGGTAGCAGTACTCTATGGCCCGATCCCAATCCCGGTTCTGACGGTAGGCAGCTCCCAGGTTTCCCAGGACATGGGCAAGGCCTAGGAGATCCTCTGATTTTTCAAAGCAACAAGCAGATTTTTTGTAGTAGAAGGCTGCTCGGGCTAAATCTCCCTGGCGGGCATAGGCTTGTCCGAGATTGTTTTGAAGAACCGGCCTCAAAACCGGATCGCTGCAGAGAGATAAGGCCCGGTTATAGGCGCTTATGGCAAGGGAATACAATCCAGTGCTGCGACAGATATCGCCCAGCCGCTTGATCTCGTAGATATCCTCAAGGCAGCTGGAAAGCTGGCGACAGATATCCTCATTGATCTCGCCATTCTTGGCGCTTTCCAGCAGCTTGGCGGTCAGCTCCGGACAGCTCCCCTCGATAGCCTTGTTGCCGATCTTTTGCAGGCCATCCCCTCCCTTGGAAAACGATTCATAGATCTCCTGGAGAACGACTAATTGATCCATGGATTATAAGATAACTTATATCTTTATATAGTTTTTGAATAGATCAAATTCTGCCATTTCTATTGACTGATTTTAAGACTCCTGATTATTTAGGAAAATTTGATAAATTGATCAATTATTTCAGCCAAATCTGACTAGTATTATTAAGATAGTAATAAATGCTACCTCCCTTTGATAATCAAGAATTGAAAAAAATTTTCCTCAAAATCAAGGATCATCATCCGAAATCCTTTTGAAGAAGCCTTTTATACATTGATCCAGGAGCAATTTTGGAGATCGGCTAGAATGGAGTTTACAGCGCAGGAAAGGTATGAATTTAAGCGTCTTCTTGACGGCCTCCGGAGCAAGAAGGGCAGGGGCACAGAGCTCATTTCCCTGTATATCCCTCCTGATAAGCAGATATCTGATGTTACCAGCCAGTTGCGGGAGGAATACGGGCAAGCATCCAATATAAAGTCGAGAGTGACAAGGCTCAGCGTCCAGGGCTCCCTCGAGTCAGCCATGTCCAGGCTCAAGCTCATACCAAAACCTCCGGAGAATGGCGTCGTCCTATTTATCGGTAGCGTGGACATAGGGGCCAATCGCACAGAGCTCTTCAGCGCAGCTTTAGAGCCGCCTGACCCCATAGTCACCTACAGATATCACTGCGACTCCTCCTTTTATCTAGAGCCTTTGGAGGAGATGCTGGCAGACAAGAGGACATTTGGTCTCATCGTCCTGGACAGGCGCGAGGCTGCAATTGGTCTACTGAAAGGGAAATATATCGAGGCCCTAAAGACTCTGACCTCGACCGTCCCGGGCAAACAGAGGAAGGGCGGCCAGTCCAGCCACCGCTTCCAGCAGCTTCGTCTGATCGCCATTCACGATTTCTACAAGAGGATAGGCGATTCGGCCAACGACGCATTTCTGCCCATTGATCCCAAGGATCTTGAAGGAATTCTGGTCGGTGGACCTTCTCCCACCAAAGAGGAGTTTGTGGAGGGAGGCTTTCTGCATCATGAGCTGCAGAGAAAGGTCCTTGCGGCGTTGGATGTCTCCTACACCGATGAATCAGGTCTGTATGAGCTGGTGGATGCTGCTCAAGAGCAGCTCGCAGACCTGGAGGTTACCCAGGATAAAGAGATCATGCGCCGGTTCATGAAGGAGCTGGTATCAGACAAAGGCCTCGCGGCATACGGGGAAAAGGAGGTCCGGCACAACCTGGTGCTTGGGGCAGTGGATGTTCTTATTCTCTCTGAGGACCTCAGGAAGACCAGGGCCAAGATCGTTTGCACCAATCGCAGCTGCGACTATACCGACAGCCAGACCAGGAGCGGATCATCCGAGCCGGTCGGAACTTGCTTGAAATGCTCCAGCCCGCTGACCATTGAGGAAGAGGTGGATATAGTCTCCGACCTGTCCAAGCTGGCAGAGATGAGCGGGGCAGAGGTCAAGATCATCTCTACGGAATTTGAGGAAGGAGCACAGCTCTTCCGGGCCTTTGGCGGCATAGCTGCTATCCTCAGATACAAGACCAGCCACATCTAGGGGCGATGAGAACGATCGAGGTCACAGTCTATTCAGCCGTTCAGCTTACGGAAAGGGTCGATAGGGTAGTCTTGGCGATTGAGAACATCTTTCCCGGTCTGATAATGGACATTCGCACCGATCGTATCGACGCTTATGATGGCCCTCAATCCTTGAGAAGATTGCATCGCCTCCTGAGAAGCCAGGAGATTCTGGATGCTGCCAGGTCTGTTTTAGAGCGAGGCCGAAGCTGCAATATAATCCATTTTCAGCTCAGCAAGCAGGCAGCCTATATGGGAATGGTGAGCTTTCCCCCTCAAGAGGAGTCCCTGGGTTCATTGCATATCCAGATTCAGGCCACAGATCCAGAGAGGGTCATCGACTGGCTGGCACCTGTCACGGAGAATGGAGTGGCAGTC
>MVRL01000189.1 GCA_002067705.1 Methanosaeta sp. PtaU1.Bin112 | reverse complement strand
AAATGAACCGCGCTTGCTTGTTGAAGTCAATTTGAAGCCGCTACAGGGAACCAGGTTTCAGCCTACGGGATTTCCCGATCTAGGGGCAGCAACTTATCAGGCAGCCGATTCGACCTCAATGCTCCTTGTTGAATCTGCACAGAGCATGGCCAACCGAATGGAAGCAGTCTGTTGGGATGAAGGCAATAATGATTGGAGCCAAGCTTTGAAGGGATTGCCTTTTATACAAGTGATTGACAAGGACGGCATGCCTTTGACAAATTCCGTACTTGAATCTCATCGGATAAACAGTCCCTATATCCTGGAATCAAAGGATGATGCTTTCTTTAAAAAGCTTAGAAATGAGTTAGGTGTCATGGAAAAGGGGAGAGTGGACCTTCAACTTCTTGCCAAGACACTTTTAAAATACGATGTCAATTCCTTGTTGCATGGTGTGTTTCTGGCTAAGAAAGAGCTTGCTGGCGGGCGTCTCCGGCTTCCCAGAGCCCTTTCCGGCTTTGTCGAGGCAAGAGATGCAAATGTGGCTGCCAGTGGCGGCGTGAAGAAGGATGAGGTAAATCCAAAAGGAGAGACCAAAAAAGGATTCGGCCATGTGCCATTCCATCGGGATGAATATACAGGACGCATAACCGCCTTCTTTAACCTTGATCTGGCTCAGATACGTGGTTATCGTCTGGGAAGAGATGTAGAAGATCTGCTGACCGTCCTGGCTATTTACAAAATGAGGAAAGTTCTCAGTGAAGGGCTTCGTTTCAGGACTGCTTGTGATCTTGAGGTTGATGGAGATATTCGGGTCAATAAACCTAAAGGCTTTATCTTTCCGTCCCTGAAAGAGGCTGAAGAGGTTTTGCCGGGATTGATCTCGCGCTGCAAATCCTATTTTGCGGAGCCTGTTATTACTACTGTGAATTTCAAAGAGTGACGGTATGCTGGCCATTGAAATAAGGTTTCCTGCTGGAAAATATCATGCCACACCCTGGAATCGCCAGGTGAATGAGGGGGCTGTTGAGTGGCCGCCATCACCCTGGCGAATCCTCAGAGCGCTGATCTCAACCTGGTATCATAAGCTGCAAGCGGAGATCGATGAGGAGACAATCCGGAAAATAATAGAGAAGCTTGGCGCTCTTCCACAATATTTCCTTCCCGAAGCCTCCCTGGGGCATACCAGACATTACATGCCGCTCTACCGGCAAGCTACTACTATGGTTATCGATACTTTCGCTGCGATTGAACATGAAAGCCGACTCATCATTGAATGGCCGCAGGTGGATCTGAGCATCGAGGAAATTTCTGCTTTGTCGAAGCTACTGGATCGAATCGGATATCTGGGCCGGGCAGAATCGTGGATTGAAGCCCGGCTGGCAGAAGGTCCCCAGGTCCAGGCAAATTGTATTCCTTTAAAAGATGATTCATCTCTTCAGGGTGGATTTGAAGGCATTCAGACTCTAGCGGCAATGCCCTCTCAAGAATATTTAGTCTGGAGAGAAAAAGAGGTCGAGGCGAGAGTATCTCGAAGGCTTGCGGAATTGGGCAATGCATCTAAACTGAAGAAGAAGGATCTGGACAAAATCGAGGAAGGCCTTCCGGCAAATCTTTTCAGTGCGCTTCATGCTGACACTGGAAACCTCAAGAAGGCTGGATGGAGCCAGCCGCCCGGAAGTGTCTGGGTGTTTTATGCCAGGCCAAGAAGTTCATTTGAGGTCATCCCTCGTGCAGCAGAAAGAAATCTTACCAGAAATAATCCGACAGTGGCTCGCTTTGCCGTAGCCAGCCAGGTTCCACCCAGGCTTACTGATGCCTTGAGCTTTTCCGAGCGAATCCATTTGGCTCTGGTGAGTCGTTCTAATGGTTCATCGGTGTTTACAGGCTGTGATGAATCGGGTAAACCTCTCGATGGACATCGGCACGCATCCATTCTCTGTGAGTCCAACTTAGGTCTAGGCAAAGGCCATAGAGGCGAGATCACTCATGTCGTCGTCCACGCACCAATGGGCTTTGAACTGAGAGAACGGCGAGCACTTGATAGCTTGACTGCGGTCTGGGGTCATGGGGGTCACGACATCCAGCTCATTCTCCTTGGAGTGGGCCAGCCGGAGGACTTTGCTGGGTTTGACGAGAGCAAAGGTGAGTCGCCCATGCTGGCTAAATCCAACAGGTGGATTTCCAGAACGCCTTTTATATCGACACGGCATCCCAAGGCTACAAAGACTGGAGTGCCAAAGCTCGACGACAATGGCCTGCAGATCGGCAGTGCTGAGCATGAGTTGCGAAGGCTAATGATGCTGAACAATTTTCCGGCTCCTATTTCAGTTGAACCTGTGCCTTCAACAGACCTGGCCGGTCATGAAACGAGGTGGCTTAAATTTCTGCGGGAGCGCAATCATGGAAATGGCAGGAGAGAGGCAAGCGGATATGGGTACGGATTCAGGATAAAATTTCCCGAGAAGGTGCAAGGCCCAATTGCTCTCGGCTACGGTGCCCATTTCGGTTTGGGCCTATTCATACCGGATTCGCCCTGACCCGTGTCCGCCGTCCCCTCCCTCCCCCCGGCGGCCTCTGCGGCCCTTTCGCCTTGCCGGCCATCTTCCCCGCCTGCGCTCCCCCGCCCGCGCCTCCGGGCTCGCTCGCGTGCGCGCGCAGGAGGCTGCCTGCAAGCCGGTTATGCCAATTCTTTAATATCATAATCGCAAGAGACAATCGAGATGGTACTAGCAGAAATTGAGATGCCTGGCTCTATCCTGGACCTGATCAAAGTGGATCGAGACCAGCTCGGTCCATTTATAAAGCGTTCTCTGGCAGTGGAGCTATACCGGGAAGGCAAGCTCTCATTGGGCAAGGCTGCGGAGCTTGCCGGGGCAAAGAGCAAGTGGGAGATGCTCATGATTCTTAGCGAAAGGGGTGTGCCGCTGGACTATACTGCAGAAGATGCGAAGGATGATCTTCGAACGCTCAGAGAAGTGCTGAACCGATGATAAGCTAAACAGTTTCTCTAAGACAAAACGGATGATAGATGGTCTGATCAAAGAGGCGTTGATCTCGTTTATCGCGCAAATAGCGACTTCATTTCGCGCATTATAGGGCGAAAGATAATAATAGTGTGAGGTCGTTGCGAGAGGTTATGTGGTTCCGGGAGGGCCGGGGAGCGCTCGAAGCGCCTCTTAACAGCGAAAACTCCTGCGAAGACGGACGCACTTTATCAAAAACTCTGCGGGAGTTAAAGAACCTCTCGAAAATGGCCATTTTTTCGATATCATC
>MVRL01000188.1 GCA_002067705.1 Methanosaeta sp. PtaU1.Bin112 | reverse complement strand
CGTCTCAGATACGAACGGAGCCGCGGGACATAAGAATTATCTATTAAAGATTAACCAGCCTCCCGTTGCCCGCATCGCTTTTGACAGTGCCAACTTAAGCCAGGGGATGATGGTCAACTTTACCGCTGCGCTCAGCGAGGATCCAGATGGAAAAATCATTGGATACACATGGGATTTTGGGGATAATCGCACAGTTGACCACAATGAGACGGTTTTGCACAGCTACCGGGATGGCGGAAAGATGCTGGTAAGACTATCGGTAGTGGACAATGACGGTGCAACAGCCGATGTCCTGCAGGAGATTTTTATAAATAAACCACCGGTAGCGATGTTCTCTATTGATCCTGTTGAGCCAGAAAAAGGGGAGCTAGTCAGCTTCGATGCTTCAGAGAGCGATGACTTCGATGGAGACATCAAGAAATTTTTGTGGGATTTCGGTGTGGGGAGAGCCGAGCCGGAGGTTTATTATTCGGAATTTGCAGAGCATACTTACAATAGACCAATGATGTATAATGTTACTTTAACTATTGTCGACAATAATGGTGCAACCGCCTCAATCAGTCAGATGGTTGAGGTAAGAGAGAACAACAATCTGCCTAATGTAGAAAATTTGCGGCCCGATGCGCAAAGCCCCAAGGAGAACGGCTCAATTATCACATGGACTACAGAGGCATCTGATAAGGAGAGCGATCCGCTTCAATTCCAATTTATCCTGGACGGGCAGGTCGTGCAGGATTGGTCGGATCGCTCTACCTGGGTTTGGACTGCCGATCAGGCTGGTGTGCATACCATTGAAGCTCAGGCAAGAGACGGAAAGCATAGCATGCAGGGGGACAGTTCAAAGAGCGCCAGCTTTGAGATCTTTGAAATTATTGTCCTTCCACCTCCAAACAACGCCCCGCTGATCACCAGCCTCTCTCCGGATAAGGTGCCTCCCCAGGAGACGGGCAGCATTATCACCTGGACAGCTCAGGCCAGTGACCCGGAAAATGATCCGATTCTATACAGGTTCTTCTTGAACGGATTAGTCGCCACAGACTGGCAGCCTGGCAATCAATGGGCCTGGACAATGAGCGAAGGCGAGGCCCTGATAGGTGTTCAGATCAGAGACGGCAAACACGCCGACCAGGATGGATTTGATGATCAGAAGAGCGTTAATTTCCTGGTGCTGCCGCCCAACGATAAGCCAGTTATTACCAGTTTCGAGTCTGATAAGCTCAGCCCCCAGCAGACCGGTTCAACTATCACCTGGACAGTGGTTTCCATGGATTCTGATGGAGATCCTCTGCAGTTCCAGTTCATCCTGGACGGACAGGTGATGCAGGACTGGTCAGACAGTTCGGTCTGGAGCTGGACTGCGACCAGAGATCAGGTAGGAGAGCATGTCATCACCGCAAAAGTCAGGGATGGAAAGCACAGTATGCAGGGAGACAGATCAGACAGCGTAATTGGATTCATAGTAACTCAGGATTCTCCAATAGGATATGTCGAATCCGCTATGGAGAATTGCACAACAAATGCTACAATGACGAATGCAACGATCGCTTATCCTGCAGAATATAATCTGGTTAATACCTCAATTAGCGCTTCAGTAGTCTATAGAAATGAGACGATGGCCTATACAGAGGAATCTGTTATGCAGAATGTCACGATTGGCGATTCATTGGCCGCTTCAAAAGGGTATTCCTCTATGGCAGCTTCCGTGAATGAAACAATCGCTTATCCGGCTTTTTATGCCGGGCCACCTGATTCGAGCGCGTCTGATTCCATTGCCACAATAGTCTCTCAGGAAATGAGGGGATATCAGGTATTTCTGGATGACATTTATATAGGCACCGAAGGAGAGCTTTGGGATGCCCCTGATGGAAGGTTCACATTCAGTGTTTCGGGCAATCAGATGCATTCAATTCGGATATATGACGGCCAGTTCAATTATCCGAAATCGATCTTCTTTCAAAGCGGTGAGATAAAGACGATAAACGTTGAGCCAGGGATGCAGGTCTATCTCTAGACAAACTTTATATCCTGATCTAAAAAATCCGCGATCAATTGAGCAAGCAGATTTGGATTAAAATAAAAGAAGGAGAAGGTGAGCGAGTTTCAGCCTCACATCGTCCACCTGACCGGCCACGGCGCAGTCCTGGAGGGCGAGGGCCGCTTCGCCTTCGAGAAAGAGGACGGCACGACAGATTTCGTCTCCTCGACCGAGCGGCGCCGCTTTCTGGCCGGCTCGGGAGTGCAGTGCGTCTTCGTGAGCGGCTGCAAGTCAGGTAAAGCCCCTCGGGAGGCTCTGGCCGGGATCTGTCAGGGCCTGGTGGGGGCAGAGGTGGCTCTGGCAGTGGGCTGGGCGGCATCCATCGCCGACGATCTGGCCACTAGCTTCGCCCGCACCTGTGCAGTGCAATCCGGCACAATTTGGGCCGGCAAATCGTAGTTTAATAATACCACTGTGTGCTCTTACGGCAAGAATGCAGCAGGGGGTCATAGATGAATCTGAAGGTTCTGATCCGCGAAGGAGAAGACGGGTGGCTTGTTGTGCAATATCCCTCCATTCCCTGCTGCATCTCTCAGGGAAGGAATCTGAGAAGAAGCTCTTGAAAATATCAGAGAGGCCATAGAAGGCTGCCTGGAAGTTTTCTGTTCCGATTCATGATGATCCGTATTGATGAACACGGGATTTGATCAATAACTGCTCTTTTCTTGCCGATAACTCATAGCAAGACGGCCTTTAGTCCAGGAACGCGCCGGAAATGGCTGTCACCGGAGAGAATTGCTGCCTCATTGGCCAGAGCAATAGATGCAATGAGTTCATCGAAGTCGCCTATTGCCTCGCCCCGCCGTCTCAGTTCGGGAGACAGCTCTCCGAATATATCGCAGGCGTCTTCATCTATGGTGAGGACGACAAAAGCCTTTAGCAGCTTCTTCACTTTTTCCAAAGCCGCCTCCGATTTGCTGGGGCTGTAAGCGCCTTTGTACAGCTCCAGCACATTGATCTGCGTGGTGCATAGCGTCTCGCCCTTCATCTCTAGCTCCCGGATCTTTCTTAGAGCTGCTTCTTTTCTGTGAAGTGCATCGATAAGAACGGATGTATCTATTACTATCATTGCACATCAGCACTGCGCAGCTTGGCCTGACGCATCTTCTTTGAAGCGGCCTCAATTCTGTCTGCCAGCTCGTCATCTCTGCCGATTTCGTCCAGGATCTCGGAGAGCTTTCTTTTGGCAGGAAAATTATGGAGAATGACCTCCGAGAAGCTCTGATTTTCGCCCTTGCGGCTTTTCAGGCGCTCATATGCTTCTTCGGTTATGGTGATGGTCTTGGTGGACATAAGTAAATGTACGTGTATTTACTTGTATATTAGATTTCCTTCATGGCTTTTTTATCAATGCCCAATCTGTGGTGGCGATTTGGTTTAAGAAGAAATCGAATATCCTGCGTCGATGTGCCATTATAACAGTTCCGATAACTCCTCTCGGGTTATATCGGCCTGTTTCATGATTTCAATAAGCAAGCCCTTGCCTACCTCTCTTTTGTGGAAAGGAATTGTAACCGTGACATCGAGATCCGGATGACAATAGGCATGATGGCTGCCCTTAATCCGGTCCAAGACGAAGCCCTTCTTTTCGAGTACTCTGGCAAGTTTCTCGGGCGACAGGATCGGCAATTTAGGCATTTGCTTCAACCGTGATAGTTGCTTCGATTTGATCTTCTTCTATTGGAATCTCTTTGCCTCTGGCGATGAGGCTTTCTATATACACATCGATGGCCTCTTTTGCCATCTCCAAGGCCTCCTCGACGGTTTCTCCAAAGGTCAAGCATCCGGGAAGGGAGGGGACGATCACTGTGTACGTTCCGTCCGTTTCCGGCCTGATCCAAATTTTATAACGAAGCGTTCTCATCCAAGTAATACAGATCCTCGGATGTATTTAATCCTGCGCTGCCTCATGCTCACATATCTTTGACATGCGCATCTCTTGAGAGGCGGTTTCGATTCTGTCTGCCAGCTCGTCATCTCTGCCGATCTCGTCCAGGATTTCGGAGAGCTTTCTTTTTCCGGGAGGATTTCGCATAGCAACCTATGTGGGGCTTCTCACTTCGACTATTAACTTTTTCCAGTCGCATGCCTTATCTACTCATCCTGAATAAATGCCAGCAAAAACTAAACCGAGGAAGCATCATATGGGCCACGAGCCAGCCATCACTTTATCCATAAAAGAGTCCGGAGAGCATCCCGCCAGCACCTATCACTATCATATTCTCCTTAATGGCAGTCCCATCACCAGCAACCAGAGCCTCTCCCTTTCGGATAGCCAGGCGGTGCGTGAACTCTCCCGCAGCTCTGCCGCTCTTTTCGAGGGCGGTTGCAGGCCGGAAAAAGACGCCGAGGTCCAGCGGGCTCTTGGCAGGCAGCTCTTCGACCTCTGGCTGGCATCGTCCTGGGGGAAGATCCGGGCGGCGGTTCCCGTGGGCTCTCTGCGCTTCCTGGTCATCGCCTCTGAGGTTCCTGAGATCCTCAACCTCCCCTGGGAGATATTGCTTCCTCCGGATGGCGACTTTCTCGGCATCGATCCGCTCTTCCGCATCCGCCGCTTTCCTTCTTCCTCCAGACAGATGGCCTCGTTTACAGGCGAGCTGCGCCCTGGACCTCTGCGCCTGCTCTTCATGGCCTGCTCTCCCACGGATCTGCCCACTCTGGATTACGAAAAAGAGGAGGACGCGCTGTTCCGGGCCATCTACGGCCAGGACGTGGCCTTCGACTCATGCGACCTGGGCAGCTTTGAGGAGCTGAAGGAGAAGGTGAGCGAGTTTCAGCCCCACATCGTCCACCTGACCGGCCACGGCGCCGTTTTCGAGGGCGTGGGCCGCTTTGCCTTCGAGAAGGAAGACGGCACTGCGGATCTCGTCTCCTCGGCAGAGCTGCGCCGCTTTCTGGCTGGCTCGGGAGTGCAATGCGTCTTTGTGAGCGGCTGCCAGTCGGGCAAAGCCCCGCGGGAGGCTCTGGCCGGGATCTGTCAGGGCCTGGTGGGGGCAGAGGTGGCTCTGGCAGTGGGCTGGGCGGCATCGATTGCAGACGACCTGGCGACGAACTTCGCCCGCACCTTCTACGGGACGCCTAAAGCATGAATTGCAGAAGTCTTAATAAGTTATGAATCAACTGTTGATTGAGGATCGCAGATGAATCTGAAGGTTCTGACCAGCGAAGGAGAAGATGGGTGGATTGTTGTGCAATGTCCGTCCATTCCCGGCTGTATCTCCCAGGGACGGAATCTAAAAGAAGCTCTTGACAATATCAAAGAAGCTATCGAAGGCTGCCTGGAAGTAATGGAAGAAAGGATCAAGGCAACTGGCGTGGCCGGTTGTAATTATTTTCCGAGGGATGCGTGAGAGTTAGAAATGCAATCAGGCTGATCGAGGCCGATGGATGGCAGCTGGTAAGCATCAAAGGCAGTCACAGACAGTTCAAGCACCCGTTCAAACCAGGTCGCGTAACGATTGCAGGCAAGTTTGATATGGACCTGCATCCCAAAACCCTGAAAAGTATCTTAAAGCAAGCAGGCATAGAGGAGATTTAGAATGGCAAAGTACACGATAATCATTGAGAAGGGCGAAGGGAATTACTCTGCATACTGCCCTGATCTCCCTGGTGTAGTTTCTGCAGCTGAAACCGAAGAGGAGACGGTTGAGCTAATGAAAGAGGCGATAGAGTTTCATCTGGATGGATTGAAGGCGGACAGGATACCGATCCCAAAGCCTACGATTTTAGCGAGGAGCGTTGAGGTTGCTGTGTAGAGCGTGTAGATGGTAGTGAGAATATTCGATCATAGCCGAAAAATTAAAAAAACGATCGGATTTGAGTTAGTGCCCCCTGACGATCTTCATCTCATTGATATTTATATTATCTCCCCAATCGCGACCGTTGCAGTCTACTATCAGATAGAATCCTTGATTTCTGCCTGCATATTCACTCAAGGAAATCAGATCTCTGGTATCTCGTCTGTCTAGCGAAAGAGCATCCAAATTGTAAGATCCTAATGAGTTGGCACCCAGCATTGGCGTAATAATAACATTCGTCGAGACGGCAGTCCAATCCGATAATCCGATCGAAAAGTTGAGTGTATCTCTTGGATCTATGAAATAGCCGCTATTCATTATATCGGCTGTGAAGTCTCCAATGATTTTCCCTCCCCTGCGTGGCCCTATCTTAAGAATCGAATTGGCGATATCACTCCATTTTGCATACCCATTCGTACTGGCCTCAGATCTTCCGAATTCGAAACCATATGTTTGGCCGTCGATTTCTGCATGCCAGTCTGCATATCGCGCCCGTGCCACGAAGTCATAGGCGATATTGGTGACATTGACAGGTGCTATTTTCGTGACATTTCCTGATGCATTGCCGGCAGTAATGATATAGGTGGTATTTCTTTCCACGACTACTTTTTTGCTGCCGTTGCTTGCAACCTCGCCGATATCATGATCAATAGATATCCGATCCGCTCCGGTTACATTCCAGGAGAGAACCGATTCCGTACCTCGCACAATAGATCCGGGGCTGGCTGTAAAATCAATTATCTCCGGGAATTTAGTTCCTACATTCACAGTTTTCTCGGAAATTGCAAAGTTGGTGCCGTTGCTGGCATTTAATGTGTAGATGACGCTTGAATATGGTGAGACATCTCTGTTTCCTTCAAGAGGCACCTCTCCGATCTCATTATCTATGGTGACGTTGTTTGCATTAGTCACATTCCATCTCAAAGTCGCATTGCTACCCTTGACTATATCTGGGCGGTCCACCTCAAAGCGGACTATTTTCGGGCAGCTCAGATCTATTGTCAGCGTCGAATTATCTGTGGCATTCTTTGTGCCGTTTATTGCCGTAAGATTGTACGTTGTGCTCTGGTTTCCGGTTACTTCCATCATTCCCACAGGCGGCATCTCACCAATACCTTGATCGATGGTTACGTTTGATGCGCCTACCACCTTCCACTGAATTGTGGCATTATCGCCCCTGCATACTTTCTGCGGTTCGACCAGGAATTTTTCTATTGCAATGCAGTCCTTCACAATTACCTTCACTTTTGCCAAAGCATCTCTATTTTCATTTGAAGCGGTTAACTCATATTTCGTATCATTCCTGGGAAATATCTCGATAGATTCATTTGGCCCCACGGAATGTATGTCAGGTTCTATGGATACATTCTTTGCTCCGCTCACATCCCAGCTCAGAATCGTGCTCTGTCCGGCACATATTGCGGCAGGATCTGCTTTAAATGACCGGATCTTCAACGGTTCTTGTGCTAGGCTCTCTGAGACGATAATGCCTATAAGTGCAAGCAATACTATCATTACTATATTTCTATTTGACATGTCGAAATCCTCCGCGGTAGTGTGCCGAGTTTTCTGTAAATTCTAAGCCTCGTATCCTCAAATGATTTGTTCCTCTTCCATAGATAAATA
>MVRL01000187.1 GCA_002067705.1 Methanosaeta sp. PtaU1.Bin112 | reverse complement strand
GCTAGTGCCATTTCAACTTGATTTTTCTTGGAAATAAGCTTTATATTATTAAACATACTCTTTATTCCGCAAAGGGATTTCGAAGGGGCAAGAGTATGTGCATATACGTTAGGGAGATAACAGATGAGGAGGGATCTCAGCTCAAACGAATCTTGAGGCGTTCAAATGATTCTTTCAGAGTTAAGCGCGCCCAAGTCATTCTGGCATCTGCTCAGAAAATGAAGGTTCCTGAGATCGCCAGCAGTTTTGGATTTAGTAACGATTATGTGAGCTATGTTGTTCATGGATTCAATGAAACTGGATTCGAAGTTCTTGAATCGAAATATAAAAACTGTGGAAGCAGTCCCAAATTCAACAACGAACAACGTGAGACCGTCGTTGATATCGCCTTGACCAAGCCAAAGGATCTTGGATTGCCTTTCACGGAATGGTCTCTTCCCAAGCTAAAGGATTACATCATAGGCAATACCGATATCGATTACATTAGCCACGAAACTATAAGACGAATCCTCCAGGATAACGGCATCAAATACAGGAGAACCAAGACTTGGAAGGAATCTAATGATCCTGACTTTGAAATTAAAAAAACAAGATTGTAGAACTATATCGTAACCCTCCTAAAGATGGTCGAGTGATTTGCCTCGATGAATTTGGCCCGCTTGAAATTAGACCCCAGTTGGGTGAAAACTGGGTCGCGAAACCAGACTTGGTGCCGGCTACATACACAAGAGACAAAGGAGTCCGACATCTGATAGCATTCTTGGATCTCACGTCGAATAGACTATATGGTCACATCAAGAAACGGAAAAGGTGGAATGAACTGCTTCATTTGTTAAAGTACATGAGGTCACTTTATAGCGAAAAGTTATATGTCATACTCGATAACTTTAGCCCGCACCTGAAAGACGAAGTAATATCGTGGTGCAAGAAAAACAATATCGAACTCGTTTTCCTGCCCACCAATGCATCATGGCTGAATCGGATAGAATGTCATTTCACAGCACTTCGCAAATTTGCCATTCGGAACTCCAATTACAGAAGTCACACAGAATTGGCAAGTGCAATAAGGCGCTATATCATTTGGAGAAATAAAAATCATGAACATAAAATTGTGAAGTCCATAGAAAATCGTGTGAACTTTCTATGAAATGGCACTAGCTACCAGGAAATCCTCGCCATCGTGAAGAAATTCCCAGGGAAGAGTGGCGAGCCACTGAGCATTGTCATCGAATTGAAGGCTGATCCGCAGACCATCGCCATTGGCATCAATCTGCTTTTGGAAATAGCTCTTAAGATCCCCTGCTAGAACCTTTCCGTAAAGCATCTGGCCGAAGTCCTTGTGAAAAGTCACCAAGGATTCTGGTTTTGCAGCGGCCTTCTCCAACTCCCTCAGGCGCTTGGTAATCCTTAGCTCATCAGATCTAAGCTCAAAAGAACTGGATGCAACGGATTTGCCGTCTTCCAGAGCAGAGGCGACAAAATGATGCTTGCCCTCCGAAGACAATCTGATCGCCAGATCTCTGTAGGCCAAATAATATCCCTCACTCCTGCCCTAGAGGATTCTTTCTTTATACAGATTTCCACTCAGTTTCAGCCTAGCACTTCTACCGACCGGAAGTGCTCATGCGGGATGAGGATGTCCTCTCTGAGAATAGGCGTCTGCTTGCACTCAGAGAGCCAGTTGTAGGAGCCAACGTCCGCCTTGACTGCGTAAAGAGACGACCGAAGACAATTCCGGCCAGAGGGACTCTCCAAGCTGCCAGCCCAGAGGATAATTTTCTTCAGCCAAGGCAGGAAGCTTGTATTCAATTCATTGACGAGAGTAGCTTTTGGTATTGTAAGCGATCTGATCTGAGCAAGCTTTGAAAGTGCTCCGGTTTCAGGCAACAAAGATCACAGTTTTATAGTTTTGAGTATCAGATTATATTGGTGAAATAGAATATGTTCAAACTCATCAAGAAGATCATCAAAATTAAGCTATTCGTGATCGGCTTGCTGGTCATCCTGTGGTTTCTGAAGAAGAAGCACGATCGCGACCGCGATGACGAAGACTAGACCGCTATTTCGCAGCAGAGTTCTGCCGAAGAGGGCCGCAACTGGATTTCCGCAGCTGGCCTGGAGCGCAGGAGCAAGCTTGGGCAAGAGGCTAATCCCGCTTGAGATCGAGTCATAATCTGATCCAAGCATTATCCCACGAAACCTTTTTTGCCTGGAACCTCCGGGAGATGCAGGCAGTTTGTATCCGTAGCCCCCCTAATTGACCGGGCCCGATGATCGCAAAAAGCATCGGAAGGCTGCAAGCAGCAAGCATAACTGACCGTAAGAAGAGTCTAAGAGTGTGCCGTGAAAATGAAGTCAAAACAGTCCCTTGTGATGGAACCGGAAGCAATGTCTATGATCGAAAAAAATGATCTCAAGGCCAGAGAAGCAAAGGCCATCATCCAGACCTATGCCCGCCAGGATGTGGCAATCGTGCGGGGCAGCGGTGTTCGCGTCTGGGACTCGGATGGAAAGGAGTACCTGGACTTTGTGGCCGGCATCGCCGTGAACAACGTTGGCCACTGCCACCCTACGGTAGCCAGGGCCATAGCCAGGCAGGCAGAGCGGCTCATCCACACTTCCAACCTCTACTACACGGAAAATCAGGTGCTACTGGCTGAAGAGCTGAAGGCCCTCACCGGCATGGATCGGGCCTACTTCTGCAACTCCGGCGCAGAGAGCGTTGAAGCTGCCCTGAAGCTGACCCGCAGGGCTACCGGCAAGTCGAAGATCGTGGCTGCGGAGCGGGCTTTTCACGGCCGCACCCTGGGAGCGCTGGGCATCACCTACAAATCGGTCTACCGCGAGCCCTTCCGGCCCCTGAACGAGGCAGCATTCGTTCCCTACAATGATGTTGAGGCCCTCAAGGCTGCGGTGACCTCCGAGACCGGGGCAGTCATCCTGGAGCCAGTTCAGGGAGAAGCGGGGGTCTATGTTGCCGATGCAGAGTATCTGCGCGCCGCCCGGCAGATCTGCGACGACAGGGGAGCGCTGCTCATCTTCGATGAAGTTCAGACCGGCTTTGGCCGTACTGGAAAATGGTTTGGCAAAGACCATTTTGGTGTTAAGCCGGATATCATGACCCTGGCCAAAGCCATGGCCGGGGGCCTGCCCATCGGCGCCATGCTGGCCGCAGGCTCCGTCTCAGAGATATTCCAGAAGGGCGACCACGGCTCCACCTTCGCAGGCGGGCCGCTCATCTGCGCCGGCGCCCTGGCCTGCATTCAGGTCATAAAGGAGGAGAAGCTGGTAGAGAGGTCTGAAGAGATGGGTGCATACCTGAAGAGCCAACTGGCAAAACTAGCGGCCAGGCAGATCCGCGGCCTTGGACTGATGGTGGGCCTTGACCTGGATGCCGACTGCAAATCGTTGGTCGAAAAGGCTCTGGCTAAAGGAGTTCTGCTCAACAGCACCGGCGAGCACACCCTGCGCTTTGTACCGCCTCTGGTAGTGGAAAAAGAAGAGATCGACAGAATGGTGAGCGTGATTGAGCAGTCACTCTGAATCCTGGAGGAGGTCGCAGCTGCGGCCCATCCTGGGCAAACTCAAGCCCTACGTGGCAGGCAAAGGCTTTCTAGAGATCTCCAGAAAATATGGCCTAAAACCGGAAACGATCGTCAAGCTGGGCAGCAACGAAAACCCCTACGGCCCCAGCCCTAAAGTGAGCGAATCTGTCGCTTCCATCTCACCGGAGAGATACCCAGAACCAGAGAAGCTGATAGCGGGTATCGCCGCTTATACCGGCTTTCCCGAGGAGATGATAATCATAGGAGCGGGCATGGACGGCGTCATGGACACCCTGACCCGCCTCTTCCTGGAGACGGGAGACAGGACTTTCATTCCCACGCCGACCTTCAGCTACTACGAGATCCTGACCATCACGGCCGGAGCGACGCCCGTCCTCTCGCCCCGCGGGCCCGATTTCGAGGTTTCGGGCGAGATGCCAAGAAATATAAAGATGGCCTTTCTCTGCTCGCCTAACAATCCCACCGGAAATGTGATGAGCGAGGAGGAGATCTGCGCGCTTCTGGAGAGCACGGAGGCAATTGTGTTTCTGGATGAAGCTTATGTGGAATTCGCAGACAGAAGTCTCATCCGGCTGGTGGATCGATACGACAACCTGATTGTAGGCCGGACGCTGTCCAAAGCCTTTGGCCTTGCCGGAATGCGCCTGGGCTATGCCGTAGCTCCCCCGTGGATAGCTGAACAATACCGGAGAGCTGCGCCTCCATTTTATGGAATCAGCTGTGCGTCCGTTGCCGCTGGTACCGCCGCTCTCTCGGACCTGCCGTTCATGCGCCGCACTGTAGAAAAGATAAAATCCGAGCGAGAGAGGCTGCAAAAAGCCACGGGAGCGCACCCATCTCAGGCCAACTTCCTCTACCTGGAAACGCCGATTTCCTCCCGGGAGTACGTGGAGAGATTTCTGGCCAGAGGCATCATCATTCGAGATTGCCGCTCCTTTTGGGGAGCAGGCGAGAATCATGCCCGTGTGACCGTAGGAACGCCTTCTGAGAACGACCGCTTCCTCTCCGCATTTCAGGAAATATGAAAATAGCGCTTACAGGCACTCCCGGAACCGGAAAGACCACCATCGCCGCTCTCCTGCCCTACCAAGTCATCGACATAAATTCTCTGGTGAAAGAGGGCATGAATCTTGGCATAGACCCGGACCGGGGCTGCCTGGAAGCGGACATGGATGCTCTGGCGGATTGCCTGAAAGAGCTGGACGGCGAAGAGACGGTTATCCTGGAGGGCCATTTCTCTCATCACTTCGCAGATTGGGCGATAGTCCTGCGGCTGGAGCCTTCAGCCCTCCGGTCCCGTCTGCAGGCACGTGGCTACTCCGCCACCAAAATGCAGGAGAACCTGGAGGCAGAAGCGCTGGATGTCATCCTGGTCGAAGCGGCAGAGCGCTGCCAAAGGGTTGATGAGATTGATACTACCGGAAAGAGCCCTCAACAAGTGGCTGAGATCGTAGCAGGGATTATCGAAAGAAGGCTGCGTCTTCCGGCCGGCCAGGTGGACTGGCTCATGGAATTTTTCGGCTGAATACTTAGCAATACGCTAACTGGATGTGTAGCCGGTTCTGATCTGAGCAAGCGGCCCCTCTGTGGGCAGAATCATCGTTCTTTGGTCGCATACTTCCAGGAGGTAGCTTATTCGGCTGGTTGCCTTTTCCAGAAAGCTCAGGCTTTGTGCGCCGTTTGCCTCTCCGCAGGCGACGACCACCGCACCTTTTGCCTCGCAGGCATATGCTAAAGGCGCCGAGATCCACTTGCGATTCTTGTCTTTTTCAGGATTTCTGCCTGCATCGTGATTATGGGCGCGAGGCGCGACGAGAAGAATGCTCGAGTCCATTCCATTGATGAAATCGATAAGATCTTCCACCGGTCCGTGCAGCGCCCGCAGCACCAGGCCGCTTGCCTCCTTGAGAAATATCCCCCCGATCTGCGCATCATCAATGCCTGCAATGAGATGATCCAGCGCTTCAGTCAGCATCTTATCCGCATCATCTGATGAGGAAAGGCAGGTCTGCATTATGCCGTCGATGGCAGCAAGCTCTCGGTTCGCCTGCGTTATTTCGATCTCTCTTTCTTTTCGTTCTGTTATGTCTACAAGATTGCCCAGCATTGCCCTCTTGCCTTCATACTCTATTGGGACGGTCCGAAACTCGATCCAACGGCAAGTTCCATCTTTGCGTTGCACCTTGGACTCGTAAACGGGTATATCCGACGACATGTCGCGAAGCAGGCGGGTCACGCAATGCATATCATCAGGCCTCACGAGCTGCCAGAAGGGCAGGCCGATCAGGCTCTGAGCAGAGCAGCCGAATATCTCACCCAGCTTTGGATTGACAAGCCGAAAGCCGCCATCCTGCAAGATATAGATGCCAGCCAGAGCGTTCTCCACAATATTTCTATGAATCCGCTCCGATCGCTCAATCTTTTCGCGCATGGATCTCTCGTTGCTCTTAAACCTGGCCTCTAAAATGAGGTTCTCGAAGACATAAGGCAGGCTCTTGAAGCTTTCCAGGCTCTTGACCACATATTTTGTGGCTCTATTTTCAAAAGCGACCACGGCCATCTCCGTGGTGCCGTGGCCGGATACCATTACTACCGGAATGTCCTGATCGATCTTTCTGATCCTCACCAGAACATCCAGGCCGCCAATGCCGGGCAGAACCAGATCCACAGATATTAGGTCATAAGCAGTGGCGGCAATCATCCTCAGCCCCTCTTCTCCAGAGGCGGCAAAATCCAAGAAGAATTCGTCATGCCTTCTGAAACCCATTCTAATCAGTTCGGCATGTTCCGGATCATCTTCGATAATTAATATGCGAAATCCTGCCATGAGAATCCTTCCCTGCTCAAAATAGGGATATTGGATTTGCGTATTTCTATCTTTCTACATCCCGCCATAGATTTAATAGCCATAAATGCATAAAGCAGGAACGATGAACCCATGTATTGCCCTCATCCTATTGGCTTTAATTGCTTGCTGCCAGGCCAGGACATTGGTTGTCGATACTGGTGATTTTGGAGACGCCAAGACGCTTTCCGTCGCCGTTCTCAAAGCAAGCAACGGCGATGCCATAGAAATCCATCCAGGAAATTACTCCGGTGCTATCGTCGACAAGAGATTGAACATCACCGCAAGAGGCCAAGCAGTTATAGAGGGAATGTTGGCAATAACTGCACCAGGCTGCAGGATATCAGACCTCACTATAAAGCAACGCGGAAAAGATCCTGCCGTCAGCCTTACCACCTCAGACAGTCAAATTGCAGGCTGCACCATCAGTGGCATCGCGACGGGACTCGATGTCACTGGCGACAATAATTCCATAATGGGTTGCCGCATCGATTCGCCTCAGGGGATAGAGATATTCGGCGCGAATAACGATGTTCTGCAAAGCTCCATATCAGGGAGCACAGCCATCAGAATCAACGGCACGAAGGGGTGCATGATATCTGATTGCCAGATCTCGGCCTTGCAAGGCATACAGATAGAAGACGCCGGAGAGAATGACCTTCTCAATAACACGTTATCCGGTGACGGATTTGGTGTGGTGCTTACCAGATCTCACAGCAACAACCTTTCAAATAACAGCTTCTCCCGTGGATATGTGAGCGCCATTGACGTTGTCGATTCGGCCAGCAATAACCTGACGAATAACCGCATAACGGGCGGAAAGGTAGGAATAAGCCTGAGAGGATCGCAAAGCTGCAACGTCACCGGCAACGTCTGCGAAAAGAACGAGCGGGCAGGAATATTCGCAGAAGGAGCTTCTCAGAACCAGCTGATTGATAATAATCTCTCTCAGAACGGCAACGGTATTCTTCTTCAAGGCTGCGCGGAAAACTCCCTCCGCCACAACCAGGCATACGGCAATGTCTATGGAATCTCTTTGCGCGGCAGCAAAAAAAATGCCCTCAGGGAGAACCGCCTTAGGGAGAATTCATACAATCTGCGCATCGATTCCGGCCAGGGCCAATCAGGGGCAACTAACTATGAATTCTATTTGCAGGACATCGATCAGAGCAATCTTGTGGACGATAAGCCGATCTGTTACCTGATAAGCAAAGTCGATCTCATGGCACCGGAAAATTGCGGCTTCTTGGGGCTGATATCCTGCAAAAACGTTAGCTCTGCCAACTTGACCATAAATAATTGCAGCGCCGGCGTGCTGCTGGTCAACTCCAGCAAATGCAATATAAAAAACAGCAGCATCTCTCGGGCTGAAACGGGCTTTTTCCTGCTGGACAGTCTCGCCTGTGCAGTATCCAATTGCTCTGCTAGAGATTGCCTGATTGGCTTTGGAGCGGAATCATCCACTTGGTGCCAGTTTGCTTACGACCAGGCCAGCAATTGCTCGGCGGAGGGATTTAGTGCGGACAATGGCCAGGGTCTTAGCCTATTGGACTGCAAGGCTCTGTTCTGCCAGACAGGCATCTCTCTGCATGGATCTCGCCAATGCAGGATTCAAAATTGCAGCGCGAACGAAAACCAGGAATATGGGCTCGAACTACTCAAATCCCATGATTGCACCCTTCTGGGAAATGATGCGATTTCCAGCGATCGAGGCATATACCTTGCAGGCAGCAACCACTGCTATCTTCAGGCTAACAATGCCACCGATAACAAGGTAGATGGTCTTTCTCTGCTCCAGTTGGTTTATGCTGAGCTTCGCAATAACACCGTTCTGAGAAACGGACAGGGAATCTACCTCCAATCATCTCACAACGTATCTATTGCCGGAAATAACATTGGCGAGAATTCTCGTTTTGGCCTGCGCATGAGCAGCTCGAAGGACTGCCGCATCTCTGGGAATAACATCTATGATAATCGTCTGGCCGGCGCCAATCTGGTGGATTGCACTGGATCTCTGCTCTACCATAATGTCTTCACAGACAACGGCATCCAGAATGCAGCCGATAACAACCAAAACCAATGGGACGCCGGGCCAGTATCCGGCGGCAACTACTGGAGCGACCAGCCGGTCTTCGGCAACCCTTCCCAGCAGCCGCACCAAATTCCCGGAGGCGGTGTCGACCGCTATCCATTCCAGGACCCCTGGGGGTGGCTCTGATGGATGAAAAGGATCTGGAACTGCTAAAAATTGCTCAGGACGGAGTGGAGCTTACATCGCGACCCTATAAGGTCGTTGGAGACCATTTGGGCATATCCGAGGAGGAGGTACTGGTTCGCCTGCGTGCCCTGCAAGAGGCGGGCATAATTCGTCGATTTGCCGCGACCATTGGCCACCGGGCACTGGGAATTGTGGCCAATGCCATGATTGCCTGGAAGGCGTCAGCCGAAGACGTGGAGAGGGCAGGCACACTATTCGCTTCCATCGATGAGGTAACCCACTGTTACGAGAGGGCGACTGCTGAGGACTGGCCTTATAATCTTTACACCATGGTACACTCAAAGAGCCGCAAAGACTGCCTGGAGATCGCCGATCGGCTCTCGCAGTTGGCAGGAATAAGCGACTATAAGGTGCTATTTAGCGATCTTGAGTACAAGAAGACAAGCGCCCGGATCTAGGAGAGGTGAATGTGGTCGAACAGAGGAATCCCCAATCGCCTGGTACTAGGTTGCCGCTTTTTCTGGACCTGACTGCCCGATTGGTGGTGATCTTTGGCGGTGGGGCAGTTGGAGAGCGCAAAGCCAGGCTCTTTTCCCAATATGGGCCGGTGAGAGTCATCTCCCGCGATTTCACCTCTGGGATCCAGGAGCTGGCGAATGACCCGCAGAGGCAGGTTGAGCTTGTAGCATGTGATCTTTCTGCAGGCGTCGGCGGATATCTGCAAGGTGCATTTATCGCAATACCGGCGACAAATGACTCAAATTTAAACCGCGCCATTGAAGCGGAGGCTCGGGCTATGAATATCCTCGTAAACAATGTTGAGGGCATCGGTGATGTGGTAGTCCCGTCCATTCTGCAAAGGGGCCGTATTGTCGTTGCCATCTCTACAGAAATTCCCGCCCTTACCAAGCATCTTCGCCTCCACCTGGAAGAGGAGCTGACTGATGGCTATCAAGAGATGGCCAGGCTTCTCTATCAAATACGCAGAGAGAACAAGGAGACTATTGCCACGCAGAAGGATAGAGCTTCCATTATATGGGAGATATTATCAGACGACGAGGTTTGGAGGCTTCTTTCCGTATCCTATGAAAAGGCCTATATGAGAGCCCGCTCACATGTTAGCCTCGATGAGCGAGATAGCCTCGATGCTGGTGACACATCGCAAGGCCTCAATCGATGAGATCGAGCGGGCCTGGCACGGAGATGTACAGAGCCTTCTCAAATGGGTGGCCTCACAGGAGCGGGTGGAAGAGTGTGCCGTGCTTAAGACCTGCAATCGGGTCGAGATTTATGTGGTAAGCACACGGGGCGAGAAGGTGCTCTTCGACCTGGCCAAGAAGGCGCGCGTCTCGTCTCGCATAATCGATTTTCATGATCACGATGAGTCTCTGCTTCATCTCCTTCGCCTGGCCTCGGGTCTTGAGTCCATGATCATCGGCGAGGACCAGATCCTGGGTCAGATGAAGGAGCTGGTGCAGATCGCGACCAAGGCCGGAACAACAGGGTGGATGCTGGATACTGCCTTCAAAAAAGCCATAGCCGTGGGAAAGCGGGTGAGAAAGGAGACCCAGATCAATGAAAGATCCATATCCGTAGGATCTGCTGCCGTTGACCTGGCCCAGGAAATCTTGGGCGATTTAAAAGGTCTGTCGGTTCTGGTGATTGGCGCCGGTGAGACGGGAGAACTGATATCCCGAGCTCTTCTGGCCAAGGATATCGGCACGCTCGCCGTCACCAACCGGACATACAGCTCAGCCCAGTGCCTAGCGGAGTGTTTGGGTGGCGTGGCCGTTCCTTTTGAAGAGATGAAAAATCGCCTCAAAACCGCCGATGTGGTCATCAGCGCCACCTCTGCGCCCCATTATATCCTTCTCAAAGAAGACATAGAGAAGGCTATGGATGGAAGAGAAAGAAAGCTGCTCATAATAGATATCGCCAATCCAAGAGATGTAGACGAGGCCGCGGCAGAGGTTGCGGGAGTACAGCTGCATAACATAGACAGCCTGAAGAACATCAGCAGCGAGAACCTGAGGCAGAGGATGGAGCAGGTAAATCGGGTTGAGGCCATCATCGCCGAGGAGATGCAGCTTTTGCGGGCCAAATACAAGAGAAAGCAGGCCGAGGATCTCCTGGCCAGGCTGTACTCCAAAGCGGAGATAATCAAGGATCAAGAGGTAAAAAGGGCCATGAACAAGCTCTCGGCCAGGCATACCCTAGGAGAGGTCGAGCAGCAGGTATTGCAGGATATGAGCCATTCTATTGTCAATAAGATCTTCTCCGAGCCCACCAAATCCCTAAAGAGGGCGTCGGAGCTTGGAAACACTGATATCCTCAATGCGGTCATACAGCTATTTCAGCTGGAGGAATATTATGAGGAGAATGAGGCGGCTAAGAGCGCCAAGAATAAGAGAGATGGTAGCAGAGACAGGTCTCTCCTGCAATGATCTGGTGCAGCCCATATTTGTGGATGAGAGAATATCCGAGCCCAAGGCAATTGATGCTATGCCAGGCCAGTTCCGGCTGAGTCTGGAGAGCGTGGCCGCGGAGGCACAGGTTCTTGAGGATTTGGGTTTATCTGCCGTTCTCCTATTCGGCCTGCCGGCGCAAAAAGATGAGATGGGCTCTGCAGCCTACGATCCACAAGGGATTATTCAAAAAGCGGTCGCCGCCATCAAAGAGACCACCAACCTGATAGTAATAACCGATCTTTGCCTGTGCGAGTACACCAGCCACGGACACTGCGGCCTGGTAAAGGGTGAGAAGATCCTCAACGATGAGACTCTGCCCATATTGGGAGAGACGGCAGTGAGCCATGCTCTGGCGGGTGCGGATATTGTGGCACCCAGCGGCATGATGGACCACATGGTACAGGCCATACGCACTGCTCTGGATCTGGACGGGTATACAGACACGCCTATTCTATCCTATTCTGCCAAGTATGCATCCACCTTTTACGGCCCATTCCGCGAGGCGGCTGAATCCGGATTTGCCTGGGGCGATCGCAAGGGTTACCAGATGAATCCCGCTAACTTCTCAGAAGCGCTCTGGGAGGTACAATTGGATATCGAAGAAGGAGCGGACATGGTCATGGTCAAGCCGGCAATGCCCTATCTCGATGTTCTGCGCGCGGTCAAGGATATGTTTGCCATGCCCACTGCCGCTTATCAGGTCTCTGGCGAGTATTCCATGATTGCTGCTGCTGCGGCGCGGGGGTGGCTTGATGAAAGAGCGGCCTTCATGGAATCGCTGACCTGCATTAAGAGAGCTGGCGCGGACATGATAATCACCTACTGGGCCAAGGAGTACGCGCGGCTGGGCCTATAGGGGCAAAGATAAGGGCGTATCTGCAAAATTCGCATCCGTCAAAAAGAAGGATTGACCGCTCCAATCCATCTTCATTCATTAAAAGGCCAGCTCGATCGTTCGGCCTGACCTCACATCTTCTTCGCTCACATCGACATTCTTCATCTTTACACCGGCTTCATTTCCTGAGTATATCAAATATGGGCTGATTGCGTGGCATCCCTGCCGGCCTTCTGTGGCGTAAGGAACCCTAATCTCAAAGGAGTCGCCTTTGAGAGTGCCCTCATTGATGTATATGAATTCCCTTCCCAGATTGGAGGTCATATTGAGCAGGGCCCCTACCTTCTGGTCCGAACCGGTTCTAACCTTTATCACTGCCCCAGGAACATACTCGAAGATCTTGACCTCGCTCTTGGCAGGATTTATTCCCACTAATGTCTTGGATTCATAAATCAGGCGGAAGTGGCCTGTTCCTGCTCCATCAAATAGATAGAGCTTTCCCAATGTCGTATTATAGAGCCTATCTTTCGGCGTGGCCACAAATTCCGAGCCGTAGTCTTCTCTTTTTATGTAAGTGCTCAGATCCTCATTAGCCCAGGCCGTGAGGGAGGCAAGCTTGCCGTAGATCATTTTATTATCCACAATAATGTACTTTGATCTCCTTGCATCCAACACGGAGGTGGCTTCCTGCTCATCCTCTGATAGATAGAATCTGGCGGCATCCGAGACACCCGCCTGGAAATTGTTGGCTACTACCGGCCTCTGTGCCAGGTAGAGGACCCAGTTGCCATAGTCCCACCAGTTCATGACGCTGTACTCGGCGACCTCATCAGGTGACTCAAAGAAGCTGGTCGTATTGCTGTTATCCTTTAGCCAGGTGAGAGCATCCGCCCAGTCACCTGCTACTACCGGGGGAGAGCTCTCGGCAAAGCTGGCGGCATCCAGGGCGGTGGGCAGGACAAGAAGCAAGAACAATAGCCCAGCCAATAATCTCGAATGTCCCACAGGCTGTGATTGCCCGGCTTGCAGGCTCCTCTCATTAAGCAGATCTAATATTAAAAAGAATAATATACTTATTAGGATCCCCATGGTGATCGTAGATACATAAAGAAACCTGGACTGGCCAAATGTGAGAATGAGTGTGGCTGCCATCCAGATCAGTAGCAGTATCTGTCCCTGTCTCTTAGGACCAGTACTGCGACGGATGCAAATGACGGACGCGACCAATCCTCCCAAGGAGAAGAGAAGATTGCATCCCAGCATGGTGAATACCACCTGATAGAACGTCTCTGCATCATAGATGAGCGGTTCAGCCTCGCTGATCTTTCCGATCATCTCACCACCCCAGATGTACTCCATGCCAAACTCGATCAGTCCAATCACACCGAAAAATCCGCCAGCAAACTCTGAGACCACAGCAAACAATGCGGAGATTAATAGGATGATCAGTGGAAATGCCTTCCAGGATATTCTCCTCTTGGCTATGAGGTAGGCAAGGGCGAACATGACGCAAAGGCCCACGACCATTGCTCCGATCCCATGAAAGGATGCAGAGAGCCAGGCGGTATTGCCAAATGGCAGAACAAGGATGAAAGCGATAGCATACGCACCCAAGATAATTATCGCCGTCTCTTTGGATGATTTGCCTTCTTTCAGATCCATTGTTATCTGGACGGCTGCGTAAAACAAAAATATTGCCAGATAGATATCTGCCCCTTGCCAGGTATATGCCAAGAGGGCCATAGCAACTCCACAGGCTATGGTGTAGAGATACATCTTCTCCTTTCGGCTGATGGCCATAATCATGAAGAGGAGGATGATGATCAAGAGCATCACCTCCAGGCAGTGATGATCCATGGCGGCGAACATGGTATAAAGCAGATAATATGGGGCAAGAGCGGCCATGAATGCGGCAAGAAGTGCCACTTTATGATCGAAGAGCTCTCTGATAATGTAATAGACCGCCACGATAGCAATCAGTCCGAAGATCAGAGGTGCAAAGCAGGCAGTCAGCTCAATTCCAGCTTTGCTATGCTGCCCCAAAGCTACGCATATGGCGGCAGATAGCTGATCGAAGAGTGGGGGCCAGGTAATCTCCATTCCATATGGATAGTTCAAATAAGAATCGAACCAGAGCGTATTGGGAAAATGAATTGCTGTAAACAAGATTCTGCGCATATGATAATACTCATCATAACCAGGCAGCAGAATGCCATTCTCAGTCAATGAGCTTCTCCCTGCAAATAACCTCAACAAGAGGCCAATGATTAAAACTGCAATCAGCTCAGATGGTTCGCTCCTCCTCGCTCGATTCATGCTTTGCGATATTGGTTGGAGATATATAAAAGTTTCACCTGATTTCTGAAGCGCAAACAGAAAAAACCCTGCAAAACGCAATTCCGATCCCATAGGGTTGTGACCACTCCTCGACCGGATTATAACGGCAAAAAAACATGTGCGTGGGAGGAGGTCACATTCCTAGATCATCCTGCAATGATCTATCGAGGGAGATGCTGTTATCTATGTCCTGGCTGTCAAAGACCACCAGTTCATAGATGATATCATCCTCTCTGATCTCCGCCGTAACCCCATAGCACTCCTCTATCTCTACAAATATCTCTTCCTGCATATCCAGGCCGTGTTCGAGCTCAAAGCCAGTTATCTCTTCCAGAGAGAATCCCTGGTCCGATACGATATTCGCTTTGATCTCTTCCAAGATTTCCAGTGGCTCTTTCGCGATAAGGAATATTATGAAACCATTGATCTCGTCATCGAGAAATTCGATGGAAAGCCGAAATTCCAAGGGAGATTCTGCGATCGTCAATTCTTTTTTCTTCTTCAAATCATCAATGAGAGACGCAGAGAGCTGGAGCTCTTCTGCTGCCTGGTGCATGGCGGAAAAAATCGACTCGTGGGCCTGGGCAATGTCCACAACGATCTCCTTGTACAGATCGTAAGTGAGGCTAAACAAGCGGGTGGCTCCTGGCATTCAGCATTTTTAGGTCGGAGACGAAATCATTCATGAGATTTCTATTTCTCAGGACGGCAGCAGGATGAAATGTGATAAGGTAGCGACCCTGCAGGACCCGTCCGCGCAACTTAGCGATTCCCTCTATGCCCAAGACGGCCTGAGTGGCAGTATTTCCCATCAGGCATATTATGTTGGGATGGAGGATCTCTATTTGGGACAGAAGATAATGGCGACATTGGTCGATCTCATTTTTCTTCGGCTTCCTATTCTGCGGGGGGCGGCACTTGATGACGCTGGTTATAAACACATCTGACCTCTCCAGACCCGCTTGCTCTAAAGCCGCATCCAGCAGTCTTCCTGCCCTGCCTACAAATGGCTTTCCTGTTAGGTCTTCCTCTCTTCCCGGAGCCTCTCCTACGAGCATGATCTCGGCAGGTGCGGGACCGCAGCCGGGGACCGCGAGCTTTCTTTCTAAAGAGAGGGGACAGAGGCGACAGGTGCAGATTTGACCGTCAAGATGAGCGAGATCAGTTGGATTCATGAACATAGCTTATTTATTTCCGTTATTGATAACCTTTTTCTTCATAGAAAACGAAAAGTTCTTATCTGCTCAAAACCTGTAGCCAATCGAGGAGGGCACGAGATGCAGTTTGCAGAGTGGACTTATCCCTTGAGGAAGTTTGATGACATATATTATTCCATTGAGAGGATCGTATACGGCAAGGGTGAGCTGAAGGGGTTCACCACTGAAGACATCTATAATACATTGAGAGATAAGCGGTTTTTCCAGGATGTTCAGGAGTTGAACCGGTATCTCATGGATAACGGAGCAAAATATAAAATAAGAAAGACCGATGGAAACTGGGAGCGCTATTACTAGTTAATGGATTAGGAATTAGCGCTTCATCGAACTTTTTTCTGCAAAGTAGATATTTCGTTCATCAATCCCCAGTTCTGCGAATCTGCCTGTGGCCAGAATGCTATGACTGTGTTTGAGCGGAGCTACCCTCACACCAGCGGGCACAACCGATTCGGGGGGAATTGTTGCATTCTCGCCGATTACTGCAATAAGTCTCTGCCCATTATCGCTATCACCACCCAAGACGCTATGCTCCTCTATTGTAGTGTGCCGGCCTACGATGGCGCGTCGGATATTGACCATGTGCTGGATATGGGCGAAGCTCATGATCATGCTCTCTCTGATCTCCACATTTCGTTCAATGAGGCTGGTATGGCCGATGTGAGAGTTCTCGATGACCACGCCCTTTTCGATATGGCAGTTTCTGCCGATGGAGACGTTGCCTATGAGCTCTATTTCGCCCGCAGCGAGCAGTGGCTCGATCCTGGCCAGTGTGCTGGGATGGATCCACTGATTGGGCTTGTAGTGGTATTTTCGGTCAAAATGGCGAACCGCTCCGGAGAGGCAGTCCATGGATGCCTGGTGTAGTCGCTCCGGAGTGCCGATGTCCATCCAGTAGCCTTTGATAGGATACCCGTAAACAGGATAGCCTTTTTCGGTTAAGTAAGGAATAAGGTCTCCGCCAATGTCCCTGCCTCGGTTTCCCATCTCGGCCAGAACCTCGCGTATCCTGGGCGAGAAGAGGTAGAAGGCGGTGTTTATCATGCGGCTGGGCTCGCATCCCGTTTTCGGCTTTTCCACAAATCCTAAAATGCGCATATCATCGTCCACGCGAGCCACGCCGTACTGAGATATGTTCTCTTCCGGCCCCAGCTCTTTCAGGGCCACGGTGAGCAATGGCTTCTGTTCTCTATGAAATTGAACAAACCTTGCCAGATCGATATCTATCAGGTTGTCTCCGGATACCACCAGTATGTCATCGTTGATGTTGTAGTAGTTCATGCAATAGCGCATAGAGTCAGCGCTGCCAGTGTCATCGTAGAGGGGCTGATAGCTGAAGTCCTGGTGGTCGGTGATGCCCAGCCGCTTGAAGAATCCCTCTCCTGCTTTGAAGTAGTTGCTCAGATTGAGCGTATTGCTGGCACCCTTGCTGCCCAGGATAAACCTTCTGCAGCCCTGGCTGGCTAATACCCTGAATAAATTGGCAATTATGGCAGTGTCGCATAGCTCTACCAGCGGTTTGGGCTGGTCTAGAGTAAGCGGATATAAACGCGTTCCTGAACCGCCAACTGTTGCTAAAACATGGGGGAACATGACGGCTGGTCTGCATCGGCAAATATTAAGCTTGTCGCTTAGCCATTTATGGCCTTATCCGTCAGTCAGTGAGGCTGCCTCCGGCTAGTAGCCGCGCATGATCTTCATGATGATGCGGGCGATCATAAAGGCAATGAGGAAGATGATGACGTAGAAGGCTATGCTCATTATGTCCATATATGGATTCAGGTTGCTCTTGGTTTATAGACTTGACTCTATGGGCAATATCAACGGATGAGCAGGAAGATGGCCGCTGCAGAGAGATTTAAATGCTTTGAGCCGCTTTGATAAATGCATTGAGAACCATCTGTCCTATCTCGAATAAACGCATCATGCTACTGCTCATTAGCATCATCATGGTAGCGATATTAGCCGCTTTTCTGAGTATTGTCACAGGCATCGAGCAAGCGGGTCGATCTGCTCCTCTTCCTCTCAGCGGAGCATTCTCAATCGCCTTTCCACTCCTTGGGCATGGAGTATTTCTCTTGTTATATTCAGTCGGGCTGCTGGTCGGCTGGCATCAGGTGGCCGGAGGGGCTTATGGCTGGCTGGATCTGGGTGAAGGCATAGCTATAGCAGGCCTTGGGTATGCCATTGCTGAGGCAATTGTATTCAATCGGAAGAGAGCTATTGACCGGAAAGATGAAAGTGCCAGGAAGACCTTGCATATAGTCTCAAATCTCACCGCATGTCTCATGATATGGGCCTTGGGAATAGAAACGACCTCGTACATCGTTCTGCTGGTGGCATTCATTGGTATTTTAGCAATGCATCTTGCGCTGACCGGAACGAAGATTCCGGGTATGGAAGAATGGATCAAGAACGTCGGGCGGATGGGGGAGAATCCCGGAGAAGGTGCATTGTATAACGCCCTGGGAGTTCTTTTTGCCATCAGCCTCTTGAGGGACTATCCATTGGCGGCCATCTCCGTGATACTCATACTGGCTCTGGGGGACGGTCTTGCCACCTTTGCCGGTGCAAGATATGGAAGACACAAGCTGCCCTGGAACAGGAACAAGAGCTGGGAAGGCATAGCAGGATTTTCATTGGGAGCCTCTTGCGCCTGGTTTTTAATGCCTGTGCCAGGGACCGTCCTGATAGTAATATTGGCTGCCATTATCGAATCCCTGCCAATGAGAGTAAACGACAATATAGTCTTGCCGGCTGCGGTTTCATTGATGTATTATTTCTTCGTTTAGGCCATCAATGCCAACTGCGTCGCAATCAGCGTCGACTGGCTGCCCCGCGTATAATTGACTGCGGAGCCTGAAATATTTTTATGGGCCGGAAAACGCAAAGGTCGATTGCGAGGCTGCACTTTTAGAGCAGCCACTTGACGGGCCAGCACGCAAGGGAGGTTTCAGGAAGCCGTTACACCCCAAAAAGGATACGCTGCTATGGGCTGCAGAATTCTATCCCAGCTCAAAGCTCGTTACCCCATAGATTTGAGCCACCGGTAGGTGGGGGTCTCCCTTGTTGTACATGCGCACCGTCTCAAACACGGGATTCATGCGGTGGCGCCGGGCGAGCTCCAGAGCAGCAGGGTTTACGGCCGGAGTATCCAGGAAGACCGGCGCGCCCTGGGGAGCATGGCCGCAGAGAGCGCGATACAGAGATTCTGCCGCATCCTCATCATCGGCAAAAAGCGGCCCGATCTTATATCCAATATGGCATTGCCTGAGCAGGCCATAGCCCGCCAGGCCGCCATTGCTCACAGCAGCCAGCGCAATTCCTCCAGTCTGCCTGATCCATAAATTAGCAAATACATGCCTGGGCACAGGGAAAAATCGATCATCGTAGGCCAGAAGGTCATCTAGAGGCACCTCAGATAGGTATTTTATGCCCTCCGTCTTGCTCTCCAGCCCCGTCCCGGAACCCTGTTGGCGCACGCTCCTGTAGCATAGCCTGAATCCCAAGCGTTCATACAATTTTTGCTGCGCCAGAACGCCGTCAAGTCCAATGTTCCGGTCGCCCAGATACTTCATCCCAGCATTCCAGACCCCAGTGCCCAGCCCCCTCCCTCTCAATGACGGCTCGACTATGTAAAACCCCAGAAAACCGAATGAATTATTATAGGCTACGGCAGATATGCTTGCCACGGGCAAGCCATCCAATATGCCAAGGAAAAAACCGTTTGGATCCGTTCCGTAAAAGGCTTCAGCATCGTTTAAACCTGGATTCCATCCTTCCTGGTCGGCCCAGGAGATGATGAGATCAACCTCATCCCTATTTGCATTCCGTATTGCATACCCTTCAATAGACATTCTCAGCACCTACTTATCGCCATTAGCATAAATCCCAGAGCCTAAATACCATGTGCCATCGACATCAGCCACATAGCCGAGCTTCAGCACCTGGGTCATGTTCTGGAAAGGATCTGGATAAATATAGTAGAAAAAGCCGTTTCCAAACTTGGCCGCGTTGACGGCTTGCTGGTTGATCTTGATGCCGTTTGGATCACGGGCATTAATTCGGCTCTTGCCGATCAGTTCAGGCTGGTAAGGGTGAGCCAATGTCAAACCATCATAATCGTAGGCAAAGATGTACAGTTCACCTCTAGAAAAGTTGCCTTTCGGGTCGCTAAAATCTTGAAGAGCCATCTCTTTGCCATTCTCATGTGCAAAACGCACCGCATCTTCAACAAATGCCACAAGCTCATCTCTCTCTTGCTGACCAAGTGATGCGGGGATCTGGGAGAGGTATATTCCGCTGCCCAACCACAGATTGGCATCCACTTTTTTTATGTAGGTAAGCTTTAGCTCTTCCCGATCATCATGGAGTGGATTTGAAAATACCAGATACATAAGGCCACCACCATCTTTGGCCAGAGCAAGCTCGTTTTTAATCATGGCAACACCGTTTATATCCACCAAGCCTCTCTGGTCGCGCCTTACCAGGTCTGGCCTGAGGGGATGAGCGAGATTGGTTCCATTAAAGTCGTAGGCATAGATGTAGAGGTCCCCTCTGACAAATTCTCCAGAACGGTTATTAAACTCCAATAGAGCTTTTTCCTTGCCAGAATCTATCACATATGCTGTAGCCTCGTCTAAGAAAGCAGTAAGCCTAGCTATTTCAGTGATATTTGCGGCATTGGAGGCAACAGACACTCCCGCATCAGTCTCTGAAATAAAAACAAATGTTGATCCTAATACCAATATGAAAAAAAGCAACGCCATTCCGATTCGATTCGCGAACATAAGATCTCCACGAGACTGTTTAGGCACCTTCATGATTAAAAATGTTGCCAGAGGCTTCCCGCGATATGTCGATTGAAGAAGCCGTTATCCCACATAATTTAATAATAAGACTAATAGCAATCAGACTGGGCCTTCAATGCACACCCAATAATTTTTCTAATGGTATGACGCTGCATCGACAATGAATGTCAATCGTAATGTATTTATTCGTTGAATGTCGAAGCAATCTTCTGCAATACCATTTGGTGATCTGACCAGCAAATCAAATTCAAAAATAATACTGAAAAGACTTAGTGGGGGTTTGGAGTGGAATGAGCTATATAGCTAGTTTAGCATCAGCCATAACGGATACAAAAAAAGAAAGGGAATGTACATCAAAAACCAATTATTTTCCTGAAGATCTTGAACGGGTTAAGGCCATGTTCCTGGCCAATATGAGCCATGAACTGAGAACACCCCTAAACGCTATCATTGGCATCTCCAGTCTGCTCTCACAGGAGGAGAACCTCAATTCTGAGCAAAAGGACATGATCGGTATCTTAAGAAATAGTGGAGAGGAGCTATTGATGCTCATAGAAAATATACTTGACTTCTCCAGCATTCAAGCAGGGGAGATCAGGCTTGAGGACCGGCCATTCAATCTGCATAACTGCATCAGATCCGCTATCGCACTTTTCTTCCCGGATGCATCTGAAAAGGGATTGGACCTGGCCTGCCACATAGAAAAAGATATACCCGCAACCGTCATCGGCGATCCGAGACGGCTCGGTCAAGTCCTCAATAACCTGCTGGAAAATGCCATAAAATTCACAGAGCAGGGCACAGTTGCGATCAGTGTTTCTTCAGGTTCCGGAGATCTGATTTATTTCACCGTCCGAGATACAGGTATAGGTATCCCCACTGACCGGAGGGACTGTCTCTTCCAATCCTTTAGCCAGGTGGATGGTTCATTGACGCGGAAATACCATGGAGTTGGCCTGGGCTTGGCTGCAAGCCGAAGGCTGGTCGAACTCATGGGCGGTAAGATCTGGGCCGAAAGCCGCGTAGGCTACGGATCCGCCTTCCATTTTACCATTAGAGCGAAGCGCGTCTCCTTTGCAGATGCTTGCCTGAGCTGTGCCTGAGGTTGAGGGAAAGAGCAACCATCTAAAAAACCCGATGGATCTCGTTTATCTTTTCCTTCAGTCCCTGCAATGTCACATCCAGCTCCGCAGTGATCCTCTTCTTCGTCTCGTTTCCTACCTTGATCTCGATATCAGGCGGCGAAAGAGGCTCTCTATCCACCAGATTGCTGAAAAACTCCACCCAGCAGGGAGGCAGGTACTCCGGCAGCTGTTCGCCCCGCATGAGATGGAGCACGCTGGCAAAGGCTACTGGCACCACCTCCATGTTGTAGCCGCCTCCTCCTAAGGCCAGCAGCCTGCCTCCAGCATGAAGACGAGTCAGCTCGATAATGCGGCGAACCAGATGAGCGTATCCGGCTAGGGTCATATTCAAAGTGGTGAGCGGATCGGAGTAATGAGTATCCACACCCAGTTGTGCCACTACTGCCTGCGGCTCGAACCATTCAAAGAGACGGGGCACAATCTCCTCGAAAGCACGAAGATACTCCTCATTGCCGGAGTACATGGGCATTGGTATGTTCACGCTGTATCCCAGTCCGGGACCCGCACCCAGCTCATCGATAAAGCCAGTGCCTGGAAAGAGATACAATCCTGATTCGTGCATTGATATGGTGAGCACATCGAAATCTTCATAAAAAATCTGCTGGACCCCGTCTCCGTGGTGGCCGTCGATATCTATGTAGAGAACTCGCTCAAAGCGTTCCTTTAAAACGGAGATGGCCAGAGCAGGATCATCAAAGACGCAGAATCCCGAAGCGCGGGTTGGCATGGCGTGATGCAGCCCCCCTCCGATGTTGAAGGCGCTGCAGTCCTCGGCGGTCATGCGCCGCGCCGCATCGATGCTGCTGCCTGCCAGGAGCCGGGATGCAGCGTAGATGCCGGGAAAGACGGGCGTGTCATCGCTGCCGAGCCCAAAGGCCAAATCAGGCTCCTCTGCCTGAACGGATGCGATATACTCTGGCGTGTGCACCCGCTCTAAATCCGCTTGCGCAGCGGGCTGCGGCTCAACCTTGCAGGTGAGGCCGTCTATCATGCCCTCTTCCTCCATGAGCTTGTAAGCAAGCATCAGACGAACTGGATTAAAGGGGTGCTCCGGGCCGAAGTTATAGTCCTGGAACTTTTCGCTGTAATAGAGATAGATCATGCATTTAGGATGGCTTCTTGGAGAGAACCTTGGGATGGTTAAAGGAATGGATCGAACGCATGGCCCCCATATTGCCTACTTGTAGCCCTTCTCAATCAGGCCATCGCTCCAGTAGTTGTCACATCTCTTGCAGTAGTAGATGGTCTCAATTACGATCTTCTTCCAGCTATCTGCATCCAATGCCCGCCTGAGCTCTTTTCGCTCACACTCATTGCCGCATTTAGGACAAAAGGGGACATAGCGCTCAAGTGCTCCCAGGTCCTCGTCTGCCATCTTATATCCCTCATAATTCTGCTGGCAGGGCAGGGCAAAAAAGCTGTCGGTTTCAATGCCTGCTCGAACTTCAGAACTCCTCAACCGGATAGTAGTACTCGCCCTGCTCCTTTTGCGTTCTGTCCAGCCTGGACTCGGGCTTGTTGACCCTGGGCCGCTTAGTCTCCTCATCACGCCTGAAGGTGATATTTATGGCTTTTAAGAAGGAGTTCATTCCCTCGCGCATCTCCAGGGGGGTATGGGCAATGCCCTGCGCCCCAGGCGTTCCCTCAAATACCATCAGCCTTTCTGCGAGCAGATCGATGAGATAGATATCATGGTCCACAACCAGCACCGTCTTCTCCGAGGATTCGGCGAAGCGCCTCATAACCTTAGCCGCCAGCATCCTCTGTTCGACATCCAGATGGGCAGAGGGCTCATCAAGCAGATAGAGGTCTGCGGAGCGGCTCAGGCAGGCGGTGATGGCCACACGCTGCAGCTCCCCGCCTGATAGCTCTGTCAGAGCCTGATCCATGAGCGGCTCCAGGCCCATGGGCCGAAGAATCTCAGTCTGGTAGAAGCTGGAATCAAAATCATTGGTCGAACTGCGCAGAAGGCCCTGTACGGTCACATCGCAGTCAGCCTTCAGATACTGGGGCTTGTAAGATACCTTGAGCCGGCTCTCGAAACTTCCGGATGTCGGCTTTTCCACTCCTGCCAGGACCTTAATGTAGGTGCTTTTACCGATGCCGTTCGGACCCAAAATGCCCACCACCTCGCCGCGACGGATGATGCCGGGCTCGGCTTGCAGCCGGAAGGAGGAGTACTGAACTGCAAAGGCCTCATAGGCGATGAGCGTGGGGATCTCCTTGTCTATCCGGGGAGCATGCACCTCAAAACGAATGGCTGTATCCCGGAAGCGAACGTTCTCCTCAGGAAGATTTCCGCGCAGGTACTGGTTGATGCCCACCCTCACCCCTTTGGGCCTGGTTATGACGCCGTAAGCTCCAGGAACGCCGTAGATGAGATGGATATTCTCTGCCAGCAGGTCGAGCAGGGCCAGATCGTGCTCCACAACCATGACTGCTTTATCCCTGGCCAGGTTCTGCAGGATTCGGGCTACGTTGATGCGCTGGTAGATGTCGAGGTACGGGCTGATCTCATCGAAGAAATAGAAATTGGCGTCGCGAGCGGCCGTGGCGGCGATAGCCACACGCTGCAGCTCCCCGCCTGAGAGGCTTGAGATCTCCCGGTCCATGAGCTTGTCGATGGAGAGGTTATCCACCAGTTCAGAGAGAACTCCGCGTTCGTCCGTCTTTTCCAGCAGACCGCGAACCTGCCCAGAATAGCTCTTGGGAATGCGATCCACATACTGAGGCTTGTATGAGGTCCTGACGCCCTTATCAGCTACCTTTTTCAGATAATCTCCCAGAACGCTGCCCGAAAAGCGGGCGAATACATCATCCCAGGTGGCATTCCTCCCCAAATTGGGGCGCAAGATGCCGGACAGTATGGAGACTGCAGTGCTCTTTCCTATGCCATTGGGGCCCAAAAGGCCGGTTACCCGGCCATCAATCGGTACTGGCAGACCGTAAAGGGCGAAACCGTTCTGGCCGTACCTGTGCACAGGGTCTTCCATCTCTTCCGGCAGATTGGTGATGGTAATCGCCCCAAAGGGGCATTTGCGCACACAGATGCCGCAGCCAACGCAGAGGTTCTCAGTGATTAGGGGCTTATTGTCCACAAAGACAATGGTCTCGTCTCCCGTGCGCACCGGCGGGCAAAAGTACTCGCACTCTTTGGAGCACTTGCGGGGCTGGCATCGATCGCGATTGATGATAGCAATCCTCATGGCAGCACCCTCAGTTGAGAAGAAGCGTCCAGGTAACCAGCCAGAGGTCGACTACCATGAACTCCACATAGAACCAATCTTTGGTCTTGAAGCTCTCCGCATCGATATTCAGAAACGCATAGGTATACTTTTGAATGAGATAAGTGACCAGCAATAGAGACATCATTACGAAATGCCAGGGATAGGGAGAGATTGCATCTGCCGCATAATAACAGGCAAAGCCCGCAAGGGTTCCCAGAATTGAAGGATAAACAGTCTTGACGATTCCATCAATGCGGTCCTTTCTGCGTTCTGCAGCGCTCTTGAGCGCGGCCTTTGGTGATTGTTTGGCCGGCTTTTCGCCTGGCTTCTCCTGAGCAGTCGCTAGCCGTTGGTCTTCCTTATTGCCAGCCTTTTTTTCTTTCTTGGCCATCCAACCTTTGCATTTCATTATATGATAATAGCGTTTTGGTCCGGGAAAAGTCCAAGTACTATAACTTTCAAGAGCCTCAGGATGTGTATGTCGTAGCGGATGCTTCAGTATTTATCTGGGGCAAACGGCCAGCAGGAGAGCTGATCACCGTCCCGGCGGTGGAAGCGGAGCTGAAGGATATAAGAACAAAGTCCTTGCTTTCCATCTTTGAGGCACGGGTGGAAAGCCCTTCTCCCCAGGCGCGAAAGGCAGCAGAGCAAGCCGCAACACAGACAGGAGACCTCAAAGCACTGTCTTCCGCGGATTTGGATATCCTGGCAAAAGCCCTCGAGCACAGAGCTGTCCTCGCCACCGACGACTACGCTCTGCAAAATGTCGCCCTTCACCTCGGCCTGAAGATAGAGCCCATCGGGCAGCCCAGGATAAAAAAATTAATAAAGCACGTCCAGAGGTGCCAAGGCTGCGGCCGCAAATTCGAAGGGGAAGTTTGTACTGATTGCGGAACTCCTGCCCGAAAGAAAAAGAGGTGCATAAGATGAAGAATATTGAAACATTGATGAAAAAGGCAACGGAACTGAAAGCAGAAGGGCTGGTGGAAGGCCAGATCTCAGAGGAGCTGAACGTCTCCAGCGAAACGGTCACCTGGCTGCTTACTCACGCAGAGAAGACGAGCACATCGCCCGGGCCCAAGGATATCTCCGTAGACTGGTCCATGATAGGCAAGAGCGCCTTCAGGATGAACCACATCTCCGAAGCCCTGTCGGATATCATCATTGAGATTCTGGACGAGAATGATTGCGGTGTGGATGCCGTGGTGGGCATAGCTCTGAGCGGCCTGCCCCTGGCCAGCATGGTTGCAAACAGCCTGGGCGCCGAGCTTGCGGTATATACGCCCAGCAAGCAGATGCTCACCAAAGAGAGCGGCAAAGCTCGCGGCAACCTGAGCGCCAATTTCTCGGAGGTGATGGACAAGGAGTGCGTCATCATCGATGATGTGGTTACCACCGGCAGGACTCTCGAAGAGGTCGTCGAGTATCTTGATGAGCACGGTGCCAAGATCAATGCCATCGCCGTCCTCATCGACAAGAAAGGCACAGAAGAGATCGCCGGAGTACCTGTGGTCTCGCTGTTGAAGGTCTTGAGAGTGAACTAGACCCTAAAATCAGATAATAAATGGCCGAAGAAGACGGCCATCCATATATTTTCCTATAGATAATTATCATATCTCGGGAAAACCTTTTAGCATTCCTGCAATCATCCTCCGATTACAAGCTGATTGACTATGTTCTCCGAGGATGAGTATCGACTAGACTTCTTCGTGGATGAGGGATTCCAGCGAAAGAAGTGCGAAAAATGCGGCAAATTCTTCTGGACCAGGAACGGCGAGAGGAAGACCTGCGGGGACCCACCCTGCGATCCCTATACCTTTATCGGCTCGCCCATATTCAAGCGCAAGCACACCATAGACGAGATGCGCGAGCACTACCTCAACTTCTTTGAAAGCAGAGGGCACGCCCGCATCAAGAGGTATCCAGTGGTGGCCCGCTGGCGAGACGACATTTACCTAACCATTGCTTCCATCGCCGACTTCCAACCATTCGTCACCTCCGGACAGGTGCCGCCACCCGCTAATCCGCTCACCATCAGCCAGCCCTGCATCAGACTGGACGACCTCGATTCGGTAGGGCGCAGCGGGCGGCACCTTACCACCTTCGAGATGATGGCCCACCACGTCTTCAACACCCGAGAAAAAGAGCATTACTGGAAGGATCGGACGGTTGCGCTATGCGATGAGCTGCTGCTGGGCCTCGGCATGGACCCCCTGGCGGTGACCTACAAGGAGAACCCCTGGGCTGGCGGCGGCAATGCCGGCCCGAGCGTGGAGGTCATGATCGGCGGACTGGAGCTGGCCACTCTGGTCTTCATGGACCTCAAAGCTGTGCCCAACGGGTCCATCCAGATCAAGGGCGAGGCTTATGAGAAGATGAACAACTACATCGTGGACACAGGATATGGCCTGGAGAGGTTTGTCTGGGCCTCCACCGGATCGCCCACCATCTATGATGCCATCTTCCCGGATCTAGTCCGCAGGGTGGCAGATCTTGCCGGAGTTGAGCACAATCTGAAGGATGCCGAGTACGCCGAGATCTTCGCTCAGAACGCCAGGCTGGCGGGAATGGTAGACCTGGATGAGTACAGCATGGAGGATCTTCGCAAGAAGATTGCAGGCAACATTGGCATCTCGCCTGAGAAGCTCTCGAAGACCATTGAGCCAATGGAGCGCATCTACGCAGTGGTCGACCACACCCGCTGCCTGGCCTACATGCTGGGCGACGGCATCATCCCCTCCAATGTCAAAGCAGGCTACCTTTCCAGACTGGTCATACGCCGCACCCTTCGCCTGATGAAGGAGCTGGATCTCACAATGCCGCTGGCGGAGCTGGTGCAGATGCAGATTCAGAGGCTGGACTATCCCGACTGGCAGGAGCGTTTTGTCACCATCAAGGAGATACTCGACCAGGAGGAGCAGAAGTATGCCGAGACCCTGGAGAAGGGCAAGCGCCTGGTCAGAAAGACTGCGGAGAGCTACCTCCAGAAGAAGCTGCCCATACCCCTGGAGGAGATGATCTCCCTTTACGACACGCACGGCATTCCACCCGAGATCGCCCGCGAGTCAGCGGAGGAGCTGGGCGCAGCGGTGGTGCTTCCGGACAACTTCTATTCTCTGGTGGCCAAGAAGCGCATCCGGGCGGAGAAGGAGGAGGCGGCTGCCGCCCCCCGGCCCGGCAAGACAGAGCTTCTCTTCTACGGTCATCCCAACGATTGGGTCTTCTCTGCTCAGGTTCTGGATATCGCCGAAGACGGCAGCGTTATTCTGGACCGGACGCTCCTCTACCCAGAGGGCGGCGGCCAGCCTTGCGATCACGGCACCCTGGAGAAGGACGGCCAGGTCTATTCGGTAGTGGATGTCCAGAAGTCTGGAGAGGTGGTCCTGCACAAGCTGGCCAGGGCCGCCGGCCTGCCGGAGCTACAGAAAGGCGATTGGGTTGACGGCAAGGTGGATATGCGCCGCCGTATGGCTCATGCCCGGCACCACACAGCCACCCATCTGGTGCACGACTCCGCTAAGCGCGTTTTAGGAAAGCACGTCTGGCAGGCCGGAGCCCAGAAGAGCGAGGACCGGGCACGGCTGGACATCTCCCACTACAAGCGCATCACCGACGGCGAGCTGAAGGCAATTGAGCTAGAGGCCAACCGGAGGGTGATGGAGATGCAGCCAGTGGACACCCAGTTCCTGCCCAGGACCGAGGCTGAGAAGCTCTTCGGCTTTGAGCTTTACCAGGGTGGCGTTCCGCCCGGCGATCAGATTCGGGTGGTGCGCGTGGGCAGTGACATCGAGGCCTGCGCGGGAACGCATGTCACCAACACGGGCATGATCGGCGCCATCAAGATCCTGCGATCCGAGCGCATTCAGGACGGCGTGGAGAGGATCGAGTTTGCCGCTGGCGAAGCCGCAGTTAGGGCGGGCCAGGAGAGGGACGACCTGCTCTCGGGCGCGGCGGATGTGCTGCGCGTGCCTGCGGAGCAGCTGGCCAAGACGGCATCCCGCTTCTTTGAGGAGTGGAAGGGCCAGCAGAAGGAGATTGAGCGACTGAAGGAAGATCTGGCAAAAGCGCGGCTCAAGACCTTGATCGCCGAGGCCGAGACTGTGGACGGCCTCAGAATCGTGGTGCAGAAGATGGGCAATGCCGATATAGATGAGCTGCTCAAGGCAGCTGCGCTTTTGGCTGAGCAGGACTGCATCGCCCTTTTGGGCAGCGAGACCGGAAAGCTCGTCTCTGCCGTGGGCCAGTCGGGCCTGGCGAAAGGAATCAAGGCGGGCAGCATCATCCGAGTTGCGGCGCGCGCCCTGGGCGGAGGCGGCGGAGGCAGGCCTGAGCTGGCGCAAGGCGGAGGGCCCAACGCCGGAAAGCTGGACGAGGCCCTGAAGGCGGGACGAGAAGCGATGAGGGGCTAACTTTTCTTTTTCTTTGAGCGGGCATTTTTGGATAGCCCATTTGCGTTTAAGGAGATGTTAGGATCATGGGAACTGAAATAAAAACATGGCAAATAATAGACGGCAAGTTAACATCCGTGGTTACTGCTCTAAAAGATGAAGGTCGAACTGAGCCATATGATCTTGAACCCTGGCTTGCATCAAATCCGGAAATAATAGGGGCAGATATCATGATAATTGGCAGACAGGTGATGACTAAATCCGGGCCTATTGATTTACTCGGCATTGACAAATCAGGAAATACAGTAATTATTTAAATCAAGCGCGCCGAATTGCCACGCGAGACACTGGCTCAAGCGATCGATTACGCATCAAATGTTGCTGAATGGACTGCCGAAAAATTGAGCGAAATTCATTCATCATACACTTCAAAAGCATTCGGGGAATCATTCAACGAGAGATTTCCTGATGTCGATCTGGAGAATGTAAATCTCAATAGCACGCAGAGAATTCTCCTTGTCGGCTTCTCCATCGAGGCGTCTCTAGAAAGAATGATTGAATGGCTTTCGGATTCATATGAAGTCAACGTCAATGCCATAGTTCTAAATTATGTCAAGACAAGTGGTGGAGACGAACTTCTGATGAAAACATCCATTATTTCTGAAGAGGCGGAACAGGAGCGGAGCGGAAAAAGGAAAAAGTTTGAAATCCCAATGTCCGATGAACCTCCTGCCGTTGATTATGACGTGTCAAGCTTGAAATGGTTGTTACTAGATTACCTCTCAAGAGACAGAGTCACTAACCGGCGAATGCGGGACATTTTGTTTCCATCACTCTTGAATAACAAGGAATCGGATAAACTCAGCAGAGAACAATTATCAAGCAAATTTGTTGAGTTCGATCAGAATTGCGATGAATCGAAAGTAGGATTCTACCTGACATCAATTTCGTCGCAGCTTGGTATGAAGAAGAATGATTTTCTTCGACAAGTTGTTGCATACGAGTACCCACGACATCATTGGGAGAAAGACAACTTTTCGATTCGGCCAAAGTACCGGGATGTAGTTAGAGAAGTGCTTGAAGAGTTGAAGAAGCGACAATAAAACTCACATTTATATCAAGAGTGCATCCAATAGCATCTTTGTGAATAATGAAGATATGCTGCAAAGGATAACTATAAATCCCAAAGTGATGGTAGGCAAGCCAGTCATCCGGGGCACCCGGCTTACCGTAGAATACATCCTAGGCTTCCTTGCTCACGGCATCATCATGGAGGAGATCCTGGCAGAGTATCCTGGCTTGGAAAAAGACGACATCTATGCTTGTCTCCTCTTTGCCTCCAAGGCTCTTCAAGATGCCTCTTTCATTCCACTCGCGACCAAGTCCGTTTAGATGCGATTTCCTGTTGACGAGTGCGTAGTGCGCGAAATTCGGATCGCGCTAAAATAGCCGTCCAGGGGCCCTGCGTGGCGGACCAGTCGAGATGGGCACACAAATCGCGGATATTGCCCCGAATCCCTCAGAGAACCTTTTAGCGTCGAAGGACAATAACATCCTGATGGAATCCCTTGAAGAGATCATGGCCTCGCTGCCTCCTGAGCACCAGCAAGAGGTCCGCGACTTCGCCATGTTCCTGGCGGAGAAGAGGGCCAAGCCGAAAAGGAGGAGGCTTCGGCTGGATTGGGCCGGAGGCTTGAAAGAGTTTCGCGATCAGTACACATCGCAGGAGCTTCAGAAGGACTCGTTAGACTGGTGGGGCGATTGATGTACCTGCTGGATACCAACGTATGGCTTGAGCTTCTCCTTCAGCAGGAGAGAGCAGCAGAGGTGCGGCGGTTTCTGGAATCGATCGATACGCAGAGATCTTAGATGACAACCTCTAGCAATTGCGCCTCTATCAGATAGAATACTCTTGCGGGAACGTTTTTTATGACCAGCAGGGTGCCTATCTACCCGGACCCGAAGTTCAGTGAATCCCTCATGCAACTTGCCTCTGCCGCAGAGGCATTGACCATCTACGTCTTTCGCGTCCGATGATTGAGCCATGTATCCTCATCTGCTCAATAGACCGTCACAACCTTTGCCAGATTGCTGCCCTTTGCAGCTACAACGTGAAAGGGAACGCCTAAGATGCATCAAGGCGGCGATGCCTGAGTCTCGCGCAGAGAACGTCATCATAGGCCCAAGCACCTCATGGCCAAGGACTCTGCCGGGCGGCCCTCTCCGCAGGGCGGACTGCGGCTACATCGGCGATCCTGCCTATTCAAGGCGAAATTGCCAAAAGATCGCCTGGATTGGCAGAATCATGGAAACAAAACGTTCTCGAATCCGTTTATAGAGAATAAAACGGTTTTTCGCCTTTTGTCGAAGTTCATCTCGATGATGAGCAGATTTCCGAATCGTTCGTTCGGCTCCATCTTTTTCTATCGTTCCTGACAGGGTGGTGATCAGTGAATGTCGCAGGCGATGCAACCTCCCTGGCATTCACAAAGAAGAAGCTCTGAGGTGTAAAGAAAACATGAAGACGAAGATCGCAATGGCCGTAATGGCGCTCGCTATGGTCTGCCTCTCTCTGGCACCGGCTAATGCCGCTCCATTCGATGGCAACAAAGACAGATGCAATGATAGATGCAACGGCTCCCTGGAGAAGGGAGGATTTGGCGGACACAATGGCTGGATGCTCCTGGTAGATGATGCCACCAGAGCGAATTTCGATAACATGACACTTAACCAGTTCAAAGAGCTGCGCGACGAGAAGATCGCAGAACTTGAAAACATGACAGTGGCTCAGATTGAGGAGCTGCATAAGAAGCAGATGGAAAAGCTCGGCAATATGACCCTTGCCCAGATCAGAGCGATGAGAATGGACCGCATGGGCGGCATGGGACCGGGCATGATGGATGATGGCATGATGCTGAGAGGAATGAACAGGAATGGACCCTTGGGCCAGGACGGCAATTGCCAGGGAATGGATAACGTCCAGGCAAGAGGCGGAAGATAGACAATAGTACAATAAAGGCTGCGCAATGGGCTGCGGTGTTATTGCAGCCTGCTGGCACGCAGAAAAGAATTGAAAGAGAAATGGCCTGCCGAATGGCAGGGCCATCCAACAATATCCCATTTTTAGGCAATGATTAACTGAAGATCGATGGAGCGGGGAAGATGTCGGACGTTGCCGCATTCTGGCAGAGAGAGCAGAAAGAGGCTGGAAAAGATGAAATGCTGTATCTTGAATGGATTATAAGGTACAAACATCGCGATTTGCTTCTCATGCTCACCCTGATCCTGGGTTTCGGGATTCTTTTTGTCTTCTCTGTCATGGGATAGAAACGCGGAGCAAACAAGAGAGAAAATCCATTTTTGCCAACAACACACCTTTTAAACAATCCATATGGACAACCTATATCAATTCTTATAGCTCTAGATAGTATCCATGCGCATCCGCGAGAAGCAGTATGGTGCTTGCATCGCCCCATACCGAAATGTCCTCTACCTCTGCCACAGGAACGCCGATCCTGATGCTATCGGTTGCAGCTTTGCCCTCAGCCGGGCCTTTGGGGGCAGCATCGGCGCGGCAGACGATCTGAGCCGCACAGGTGCCTACCTGGCAGATATCCTCGGAGCGCGAATACTGATTAACCCACCAGTGGACGACTACGACCTGGTGGTAGTAGTGGACACCTCGGTAAGTACCCAATTGGGCGATAGACTGCCGAAAAGCTATGCTCTGGTAGACCATCATCTGGATAAGGGACTGCTGGATGGCTCCCTTTTCTACATACAAAAACCCACGAAATCCACTGCAGAGATCGTCTGGACGATTTTAAAAGAAAACGGCAAGACGATCGAGAAAAGAGCAGCTCTGGGGCTCATGGCGGGCCTGATTGCGGACACAGGCCGTTTCAAACGCGCCTCAACCGGCACCTTCCTGGCAGCAGCCGAGATTCTGAAAGCAGGGGGATTTGACTATGAAGAAGCACAGGATGCCCTTTCCGTGCCCGCAGATCTGTCGCAGAGAATTGCTCTCCTCAAAGCTGCTTCCCGGTGTGAGGTCACTCGGCAGGGAGACTGGCTCATTGCCTGCACTGAAGTCAACTCCTTTGAGGGCTCCGCAGCCATGGCCCTGGTGGATCTGGGAGCGGATGTGGCCTTTGTGGCGGGAAGACATGGAAAGAGCGAGAAGGTTCGAATCAGTGCCCGCTCCAGCCGCGAGGCTGCCTGCAGGAACATAAACCTGGCAAAGCTCCTGGGAGAGGTAGCAAGGGCCTACGGTGGCGATGGCGGAGGTCACAGGTCGGCTGCCGCCCTGGAGGCGATAGGTGACCCCTCCGTACTCCTGGATGCGTGCCGAAAAAAATTGCTGGAGAGCTTGACCTGAAGTAATCTCAGTCGATCCGATCAAGCCTTTCGTGCTCGCAGTGCCGCCTTCTTCAGGGCTTCAATGCCGGGCAGAGGCTCACCTGAGAGATAAGTTATGGAAGCGCCGCCACCCATACTCACATGGGTGAACTTGGACTCCAGGCCCAGCTGCTCAATGGCCGCCACGCTATGACCGCCGCCGGCAATAGAATAGCCAGATTCGGTAGCCGCTTTCAATAGCTCTGCGGTTCCCAACCGGAAGTTTTCCTTCTCAAAAACGCCTGTAGGCCCATTGAGAACGGTAACCTTGGCCTCCTTCATATACTTGGAATAGACGACAATGGTCTCAAGTCCAATATCTGCAATGGGCAAAGCAGTAGGAAGCTTGCTGACGGCAGTATCTATACGCTCACCATTCTGGTTTAAGGCTACATCCACCGGCAATTCTATCTTGCCGGGATAATCCTGCAGAAGCTTTGCTGCAATTGGGATCTGGTCCAGATACTCCTGGTCCTCCACGAACTTGCGATTGGCCTCGCCTACATCAATGCCTGCTGCCATCATGAAGACGGTGGCCACGACACCTGAGGTAAGAACCTTATCGGCACCGCCGCGACCGAGAACATTCTGGGTGACTTTGATGGAATCGTCCGCCTTCGTGCCGCCCAATGAAAAGACCGTCGGGTGCTCATTGCCTTTCAAGCCCTTATCCAGCGCCGTGATCTCCTTGTCCATGAGAAGCCCGGCAACACTGGGCAGCACCTCGGTGAAGCCCACCACAGAGCAGTGAGAGCGATGGGAGACTGCGAAAGCGTCATTTATGAAGATATCAAACAACGGAGCCAGCTTCTTGACCATGTGGCTCTTGGCATGATCAGCAGAGCTCCTGGTCATGTTCTCTTCCGCATAGAAACGGGTGTTCTCTAAGAGGAGAACCTCGCCCGGCGTCAGCGATTTTATGGAGCTTTGGGCATGAGATCCGAATATATCATCTATGTAGGTAACATCGCGACGCAAGAGCCGCGTTGCCAGGCGAGCATGAGCCTCTAGAGTCGTATAATCCTTCTTGCCCGCTCGGCTCTGATGCGCCATGAGAACCACCCGGCAGTCCTCCAGCGCCCGCAGAGTATCTAAATGGCTTCTAATGCGCTTATCATCCAGAATATTTCCGTTAGGGTCCATAGGAGAATTGAAGTCCACTCTTACCAGGACCCTTTTATTATCAAGCTTGACATCATCCATTATGAGATAATCCTTCAACTTGGTTCCCCCGGTGTGGTTAAGGGTTGATACAAGGAATATATAGTCATTGCTGATTTGAGCGGAAGTTATAGATTTGATCTCGACAAACGTCGAGAAAAGTCCTTATATTGGTTCGCCAAAAGGATGACCCGAGATAGATACGAAAATTAGATCAAAGAGTGATAAGATGCATAAGGCAATCTCCATTATGATTATGACGGCAGCACTCCTCTACTCTGGCGCTGCCTTTGGGGCGGATTATGGAAAAGAGCGTCCCATATCCATCCTGGTGGGCTCGGAGCAGATGCAGCCGGCCATAGACGGACATATTGTAGCCTGGTCGGATAACAGGAGTGGAAACTACGACATATTCATGTACGACCTGGAGACAGGATTGGAGAGATGGGTATGCATCAATCCGTTTTTTCAGATCAATCCTGCGGTGTCCGGCGAACGCATTATCTGGCAGGACATGCGCGCTGGAAACGCAGACGTTTACATGTACGATGCAGTCAACCGCACGGAATCGGAAATAACTGCAGATGACGGCAATCAGACCCAGCCAGACATCAGCAATGATAGGGTGGTCTGGGCGGATGACCAGAACGGTACTTACAACATCTGCCTCTATGACCTGACGACCAAGAAGAAGAGCGTAGTCTCCCCCGGCAAGGGAGAGCAGATCGATCCAAAGATCAATGGCGATAAAATAGTCTGGATGGATAAGCGCTCTGGGGATTTTGACGTTTATATGTACGATCTCGCCAGCAAAAAGGAGTCAGCGATCTCCACAGGACCGAATGATCAGTCGTTTCCTTCCATATATGGCAATATTGTGGCCTGGGCGGATAATCGTACAGAAGAGTCCGATATAGCCTTCATGGATACTACTACTCAGAAAACCACAACTCTTACTAAACCGGGGATGCAGACTGACCCCAGGGTCTTTGGCAACTTCATTGCCTATCTCAATAACCACACCGACATCAACCTCTATGATATAAAAAGCGGCGAAGACTTTCCACTTGCACCGGGAACCATAAGAATGGAGCCGGCTATCGGCGATCGCGGCGTAGTATGGACGGAATACAGACGAGGCCCGAATGATCCAGATGTCATGATCTATGATTTTAAAGTCCTGGCAGATATGACCATAAGCAGCGGGCCTTACAACCAGACAAATCCCTCCATCTCCGCAGATAACATCGTCTGGACGGACAATCGCAACGGCAACTACAACGTCTATCTCTATAACACCACTACAGGCAAAGAAAAAGCCATTACTGATAACAAAATCGATCATAGCAGCGCGGACGCAAGCGGCAACTACATTATATATACAGACAAGAGAAACGGCTATCTAGACGTTTTTCTTTATGACATCCTAAAAGGAAAAGAGAAACAGATATCAAAAGGCTCTTCCGATCATAGATATTCCATGATCGACGGCAATTATGTCGTTTGGCTGAATAACGACACCGGAGAGGACCAGATATATCTTTACGACATCTCAAAGGGTGAGCAGAGACAATTAACCAATATCCCGGGAGGCAAGCTATCTCCAGTTGTAAATGGAGTGAATGTGGTCTGGGCTGATAAGCGAAGCGGTAAATGGGATATTTACCTATACAACCTGACCACAAATGAGGAGATGGCAATCTGTACCGACCCCAAGAACCAGGTTCCGGCATGGATATACGGGGATACCGTCGTCTGGGCGGACGGCAGGAATGCTCCCAACAGCAGTATCCGAAACTGGGACATCTACGCCTATAACCTCACTACAAAAACAGAGAAAGCCATTGCCACCAACTCTGCCAACCAAGGCTCACCATGTGTCTTTGGCAGATACATTGCGTGGCTCGATGAGCGCGGAGGAGACCCAGATATATACCTCTATGATCAGATAAAAGGTTCGGAGGTTCCGATAGCAACATTACCGATGATACAGTCGCCCAACGACGGAAAAGGAGACCCGTACCGGGTTAAACCCTATGGCTCTTCCAAGATCCTCAGTGAAGACAAAGTTGTCTGGATGGACAATAGCAATGGATACACCCAGATCAAGTGGAGATATATCAACTCCGATCCGCTGCTTATGCTCACCACCGATTATCCCAGCACCAACGGCAGTCTGCTGGTATGGAGCGATAATCGCAGAGGCAACTGGAATATATTCGGCTTTGATTTCTTCACACGATCGGAAAGGCCGATCTCCGACGGGGATTGGGATCAGCTTTATCCCAAAGCATCAGGCGATAGAGTGGTTTGGGCGGATTACAGAAATGGAGATGCTGACATCTATCTAAAGAATGTGACTACTGGCATCGAATCCGCCATCGCCACTGGCAAGAACGATCAGACCTGGCCATCCATCTCTGGAGACAAAATCGTCTGGATGGACAATTCCAGCGGCAACTGGGATATCTACATACATGATCTGGCCACCGGCGAAAGCGTTGCCCTCTACATGGGTCCCGGCCAGCAGATGTATCCCATCATCAGCAGCAATCTGGTCGTATGGCAGGACAACCGAAACGGCGACTTCGATGTCTATGTCAAAGATCTGACAAGCGGAAATGAGAGCCGACTTACAGAAGGAGGAGATCAGCTGCATCCCGATATATCCGGAAATACCATTGCCTGGGAAGACGCCAATAGCAAAGATATCACCTATTACTTCTGGGATAAGAAATGGGGCAAGACCTATCCCAGAGCAGGGGAGCAGACGAATCCCGTGATATCTGGAAAATACATCGCCTATGTGAACGGCACCGATCCAGAGACCTCCATTCGCAAGCTGGACCTCTCTAACTGGAAGGATGAGCTGGTTCAGGCCGGACCTGGACAGATTAAACCCAGCATGGATGAAAAGCTGGTCTGGCTCAACACCCATAGCGGCAGACCCAGAACCGTGCCCGTAACCGCCGGACAGATGAGCACCATCTGCAAAGCGCCAGGCGATCAGAGCGACCCGGTCGTGGGAGGCAATGACCAGGTGGGATACTACGTGGCCTGGATGGATAATCGCACCGGAAAACCCGACATCTATGTCTACAGCCTGGCTCAGGAATTGGAGCTGCCGATTGCGGCAGGCCCGTATGAGGATATGTACCCGGACATCGATGGCAGCATCATCGCCTGGATATCCCGCAATCCCATAAATCAGTATGGCATCGAGGATTATTGGTGCATCCGAACCTTCGACATATCTATTGTCAACTCCACCGAGCTGGTTTACGGCCTGGAGAATGTTACACCCGTCTCCCTCAGCGCAGATTACCTGGCATACCTTAGAAAGAGCTATTTCGGATGGATGGTCTACGTGAGGCCGCTCTACGAGAAGGAAGCACTGCCCGACTATCCGCCCAGCGGCATCAAACCGCGCGCAGGTGGTGACTATGTTGTCTATCAGGATAACAAGAAAGGCAGCTGGGATATATGGATGTGGAAACAGGGGAGCAGTCCCGTGGCGCTGACCAGCGATGCCAGCGACCAGGCCAATGCCGCTACCGACGGACATTCGGTGGTCTGGCAGGATAACCGGAACGGAAACTGGGATATCTTTGCTTATGACCTGAACACCAGCAAGGAGGTTCAGATAACCAATAGCCCAGAGGATGAGACTAATCCGGATGTCGAAAACGGTGTCGTTGTCTGGCAGGACAATCGCAACGGAGACTGGGATATCTATGTCTACGACCGCAATGTTCAAAAGGAGAAAGCGATCTGCACCGATGCTGGCAACCAAACCCAGCCGCGCATTAAGACCGGCAGAATCGTCTGGACCGATGATCGCAGCGGTGACAAGGACATCTATATTTACGAGAACTACATGCCATAAGAGGCAGAGGGGCAGGTCGCAGGCCTGCCCAAAAGTTTATTTATTCTCACTGCATTAGCCGGGCACTTAAGAACATTGGGGCAATTCATGGAGCTTGAAAATCTGAGGTTTGGTACGGAACTGCTCAAGCGCGGTTTCGCAAAGATGCAGAAGGGAGGCGTCATCATGGACGTCACAACTCCTGAGCAGGCCGTTATCGCGGAAGAAGCAGGCGCTGTGGCCGTAATGGCCCTGCATGCTGTGCCTGCCGATATCAGAAAGATGGGCGGCGTGGCCAGGATGGCCGACCCGACAATAATCGAGGCCATCATCGATGCTGTGACCATTCCTGTCATGGCCAAGGCCAGGATAGGCCATTTCGTTGAGGCCCAGATTTTGGAGGCGCTGGGTGTGGACATGGTAGATGAGTCAGAGGTGCTCACTCCTGCAGATGAGTTTCATATCGAGAAGACCAAGTTCACCATTCCTTTTGTCTGCGGCGCTCGAAATCTTGGGGAAGCCTGCCGGCGCATCAAAGAGGGCGCAGCCATGATCAGGACCAAAGGCGAAGCAGGGACTGGGGACGTGAGCCAGGCGGTCTTGCACATGAGGATGATCCTGGGCCAGATCAGGAGCCTGAAGGGCATGGACGACCTGCAGCTCATGGAAGTGGCACGGGAGATTGAGGCCGATCTGGATCTGGTCAAGGAATGCGCCCGCATGCAGCGCCTGCCGGTGGTTAACTTTGCCGCCGGGGGGGTGGCTACGCCGGCTGATGCCGCTTTGATGATGCAGCTTGGTGCGGATGGAGTCTTTGTGGGCTCAGGGATATTCAAGTCGGAGAACCCGGCGACGATGGCGAAGGCCATTGTTGAGGCGGTGCATCATTACGATGACGCGGCTCTTCTGGCCAGAGTGTCCAAGGGACTGGGCGCGGCTATGAAGGGGCTGGACGCTTCAATGATTCCCGAGACAGAGGCTTTGCAGAGCAGGGGCTGGTAAGGCAAGTGGCGAAGATTGGCGTTCTGGCTCTGCAGGGAGACGTATCGGAGCACGTTCTTGCCCTGGAAGGAGCAGGCAATGGAAAGGTTCAGGCGGCGCTGGTCAGAAAGAGGGGCCAGATTGAGGAGTGCGACGCTCTGGTGCTGCCGGGCGGGGAGAGCACTACTATCTGCCGCCAGCTGGAGAGCAGCGGGCTCACTGAGGAGCTGAAGGCCGCAGCCCTTTCAGGCAAGCCCATCTTGGCCACCTGTGCCGGCCTGGTGCTCGTCTCCAAAGAGATAATCGGCAGCGACGACCGCCGGGTGAGGCCCCTGGGACTCATGGACATCAAGATCAACCGAAACGCCTTCGGGCCGCAGAAGGAGTCCTTTGAGGCGGACCTGCAGGTTAAGGGGCTGGATAAGCCCTACCGGGCGGTCTTCATCCGCGCTCCGGCCATCGGAGAAGTCGGCGAAGGCGTGCAGGCGCTGGCGAGCATAGCAGAGACGGTGGTCGCAGCACGGCAGAAGAACCTGCTGGCGTTGGCCTTCCATCCGGAATTGACCCCCGACCCAAGGATTCATCAGATCTTCCTGAAGATGCTGGAGGAATGAGGATGTTCTCGGAAAAAGACCTGGTAGAAAGAAGCGTCGAGGATATGGCAGCAGAGGTCGAAGAGCTGCTAAAGGATGCAAAAAGCCAGAAGGAGCAGCATGATGCCGCTCTAGAGAAGGAGATGCAGCTTCGCATCCAGTCGGTGGAGACCAGACCCAAAGATCCCGAACTGGCCGAAAAACTCTGGCTGGAGGCAGAAGAGCTGCGGGAGAGTTCCAGGGAGATGCTGCGCCGCTCCATGGAAGACCGCTTGCGGGCTGCAGAGGTACAGCACCGCATCGATATTCACGACCTGATCGAGTCCATCGACGATAGCGACGAGGTCTGGCGGAAGGCGGCAGGGGCGCGAAGGGGATAAATAATCTCTTTTCCCGCTGATTATTTCAGGTAAGTTATAATCCTATTTCTGTCCCGCATCCGTGAATGTGATATCCTTCTGGGTCTGGAACGATCCCGTGTACTGCTGATCGGCCTTGATCTTCTTGTAGAACTTGGCATATCTGGTCTGTATGTTCCAGGTGCCGTCGAAGGCCTGATCGGTCTTGTAGGCCAGAGTGTTATTGGCAAGATTGGAGCTTTTAACGCTCGATGTCTCGCTCTTGTCCACATGGCTCAGATTGAACCTCTCTGTGACGGAGGCACCCAATCCACCCTGGAAGTTGGGTGAGGCCACGGTCTTATGGCCTTTGAGGCTTCCGTCGGTAAAGACCAGATCCTTCTTCTCAGTGAAATTGTCCTGACCGCCGCTGCGCTCAATAGTGCGCAGCGTCTCCAGGCTGATGGAGCCGTTGCCCATGATCTTCTCATTATACTGCATCGTCGATCCGGAGATGGTATCCTTGATGGTGACCTCGCCCTTTCCTTTTACAGATGAGGACTCGATGAAGAGCATCCCGTTGCTTCCAGAGGGCGCTACGACGGTCTTCTGCTTGTTAGCCTTAATTGTGCTCCAGTGAATCAGATATGGACCCCCTTCGGCGCTGCCTGATTCACCCGCAATGACGACCGAGAGAGGCATGTAGGTTCCCGCCCCCCTGCCGGGAATGGTGCCGCTCCAGTATCCGTCTTCAATGCTGCCGGATTCCAGGCTGAGGGCACAGTCATAAACCCTATCCACGCTGAGCATATCATTCCTGGTGAGAGGCATCTCGGACAGGCCGTATTTCACCGAAGCGGATCTTATTCCATCCTGGCTCTGCAGATGCACAGTCACCTTGACCGGCTCATTGGCCGCCGGGGTTGTGGGCTGGGCATTGACATCCATAATGGTGATGGCTCCATGCTCCGAGCCTTTCACTCCTTCAATGGACAGCTCATAATCCTTGGATCCTTCCAGACTCTCCTTTCCTGCGGGGGAAAGCTCTGTTGGCTGGGACTCATTGCCGCCGGAGCGACCTGACTCTGCCCCCCTGCCTTCCTTCAATCCTAAAAGCTCCTCTACATAACGCAGCAGGCCGGCAATCTTTTCCAGTACTGCATTGTTCTGCCCAGTTGCGGAGCGGTCCACGTCATCGGCCATAGTGCCTGAGACTTTGCTCTCCGTCTCCTCCTGGGCCGGCAGATCGAAAGGCAAGCTGACATTGCCGAAGGTGATATTGGCCGAAGCCATCGTCACTCCCGACGGAAGCGACTCCTCCTCCGGAGCATCCTGTATCTGGCCGGGAGAGCTTAGCGGCTTCAGGATCAGGCCGAAGGTGCAGCGCACCGGCCTCTTGTCCTGGGTAAAGCCTTCCGCGGTTATGATATCATCGAGAGGCTGGTCGATTATCTTTTCTGCTTCGACCGTCATCTGCCGTTTGGGCGAGAGATAATCGATACTGCCCAATGGGCCCAGCTTTTTGCTGATCACAAATATGCTGTAGAGAGGGACAATGCCCGTATTGGCCACGGTGCAGGTGATAAGGTTCTTTTTGCCCGGTATTATTGCGGGAGGCGATGAGCTGACGAATAACTTAAGGGAGGTAGTAACCGCAGAGACCTTGACAACAGACGAGTCGGTTAAGACCATGCCGCGGCTGTCCCTTCCCCGAGCCTCAAATTGAATTGTGCAATTATCGGAGATCACAGTCTTGGAATCGACCACCCTGAACTCTCCCGGAGCAATGCTGCCCAGGGATGATAGCGTCGAGCCATTCAGGGCCAGGACTACGTTATCGAGGGAATCGTCTCCGGAATTGGTCACCAGAACAGTAACCTCCGCCGACTCGCCCGGACAAACCTCGGCCTCCGGGGGCATGAGCTTGATGGTGATGCCTGGCCGGGCAGCCCTCAAGAGCACGCCAGCAGTGCTTACTGCTTCAAAGCCGTTGCCATCCAATCCTTGTGCAGTGACGTTGATCCAGGTGGTGGAGTTCTTGGTGTAGATGGCAGCCATCTTCACATCCTGGCCGGGAGCCAGCTCCTTGAGAATGCGCCTCTTTCCGTCGCCTTCCAGGGTAACATTTTTCAGGATCTCTTCACCGTTGTTGCTCAGGATCCAGTTGACCTCAACCGGCTCTCCCGGATAGACCTCCACCAGGGAAGGATCGGCCCGGATCGAGAGCGAGGAATTCAGCACCTTAAAGCCGAATCTCTCGCTGGCATAGACCTCCCTCCCTTCAGGATCATGGGCAAAAGCGGCAAACAGATCTTCCAGACTATCAAGGACGGTTACCTCCTTTTGCAGCACCTTGGAAGAGCCCGGCTCAAGGAGATCTATCCGCCCGATCTCGCCCAGGCTATCCCTGACAAGAATGTCGGTGAGTCTCTCATTACCTTTATTCCCGATACATAGCTGCAGATTGACTTTTTCGCCCCGGTGAACTTGCGCAGGTGCGGAGACCTGCAGAGTTAAGAAGGAAGAGACCTTCCGGATATCAAGAGATGTATTGTTGGTGTAGGCCCTGCCACTTGCATCTTTAGCCTGAATCCCTGCCATCAGCCTGGTGCTATTTTCAATCCGCATCTCTTCATCCAGGACAAGCTCCTCGCCGACTGGAAGAAACTTTGTGGAAGCCATCTTTCCGGCGCAGAAGATCTTAACATCTGACAGCTCTACAGCGCCCATGTTTTTCGCCAGGCATCTGTATCCCACGACCTCGCCGAACCTGCCTTCGGACTTATTTGCAGTTATAGAGAGCTGCAGAGGGATTTTCTCTGAAACATCTCTTTCTGGGGATGCAGAAGGAGAAACGCTTGAGGCGATCTGCTCTGCACCGGCTACGGATTTGGTTTTCAGCAGCACGTCGTCCGAAACGATGGCGGTGGTCTTTTCGCTTGCATCTAACGGAATGTACTGTACTCGGCCCTGCACCTCGTTATCATAAGGATCCAGAGCGGAAACCTGCAGGTTCTCGGGAAAGCCGCTCACTGCCAGCACCTTCTTCTCCCCGCAAGCCATCTCAGACAATACTCCCAAAGATCTACCAGAGACGACAATTTGCACCTCGTGCAGCTCTGCAGAGCCGGTATTCTCAAGATAGACCTGGGACATCTCAGGAGACTGCCGGACTGTGGCCAGAAGAGATCCTCCGCCTGCATTGGAATTTGGCAACGAATTGCTGCCCAAGCTATTCTCCGAATCGGGATGAGATGAAAGGGATGAGGGGATTGATTTCAATTCAAGACGGGATGACAATTCAGAAGAATTTTCTTGGGAAGAAGCGAGATGCTGCGGAGAGCCAGAAGAGGAACTAAAATCTGTGGGTGGGAAAGGAGTATGTGGGAACACGTAAAACAGAGATGCAACTAGGACAACAAGAAACATGGCTACGCCCAGGAGTGCCGGACTTACCTTATGGCCAAGCCTCCCCCGAGGTAGTCTGCTCTTAAAGCTACCTCTACTCATGCCACTACTCCCTTCATTCCCTTGCCAGAATATCCCTTGCCAGAATATCCCTTGCCGAGATCGCCATCTCCGCGATCCGGGCTGATTCAAATAAGACTAGATCCCTTCTTGCCTTTTTTTATATTTCTATCTATAAATGCGTTTCGGATGTTTTAATGAAAAAAAGATCATCGCCATAATTATGATTTTATAGCTAAATGGATATTCTTGAGAATATACGTGATAGCATGGACCCGTTTCTGGCATTTCTGGCAACTGTGATCCTAGTCAGCCTGATCATACCCAGGCTCGGTCCGTTCCTGAGCCTCGTCGTCTCCGCCATCATCTTCGGCCTTCTGGTAGGCATGGGCGAGCAGCTGCTGGGATACGTCTCCACTGGCCTGTCTCGAATCTTTTCCTCCCTGGCCATTGTAGTATTGAGCGGTGCCTTGCTGGCGGAGTTCTTGCGCAGCACGCAGAGCCTGGATCGAATCGTTGCCGACCTGAGCAGACTCTCTGACAAGAGCCTGGCCATCAGCGGAGCAGCTGGATACCTCATCTCTCTTCCAGTGATGTGCAGCATTACCGCCTATATGATCTTGCAGCCTCTGGTAAGCGCCCTCTCAGCAAAGAACAGCGAGGGCGGCAAGAGGGCACTCTTCATGACGGCTGCATGCTCCATAATCTCCTTCAATCTCATCTATCCTTCCCCAGTAATGATCACACTATCCGAGGGCCTGGGGGCTGCGCCCAGCGATCTGCTCATGCGCAGCATTCCCATCTCGCTTGCTCTCTTCCTCCTGGCCATTGTATTAATGAGACGCATCATCCCGGAGAAAGACGAATCTATTGAACATAAAGAGAAAATAAAACCACCCCAGATGAGCAGGCTTTCAGCCTGGGCGCCTATGCTGCTGCCCATAGCTCTTATCCTGCTGGGCAGCATCCTGCCCGATAAGATACGGATACTATCCGACCCAGGAATAGCCCTGCTCCTTGGTGCAATGCTCGGCCTGGGACTGGAGAGGGAAAAGATGCATGATATGATTCATGTCGCCACGAGAAGATCGGGCGTCATATTGCTCGACCTGTGCGGAGCAGGGGCATTTGGTTATGTGGTGGCGCAGAGCGGTCTGCCCGAGGAGATCTTCCGCCAAGGCCTTTTCTTGCCCACATTGCTCCTGCCGTTCCTGCTATCGGCAGTATTGCAGCTTGCCCTGGGGTCGAGAGTGGTGACCGCAGCCGTATCTGCGCAGATCCTGGCAGGCTATCCACTGCCGGCAGCAACTCTGGTCCTGCTCGTAGCATCAGGAGCTTTCATGTTCTCATACGTTACAGATCCATTCTTCTGGCTGCTCAAGGACTCCACCGGCTCGAGCCTTCGGGAAACGGTTCTCGGATATACTCTGCCCCTCAGCCTGCTGGGCATGGCAGCGTTTGCTCTGGCAGCCATATGGCCGGCTTGATGGGCTTCGATCAACCCTAAAAGAAGGATGATAAAGAGAGAATGAGAAAAAAGACCAGAGGGAAATGCTGTGAATAGGAGGGAGGCAAAAGCCACGAGCCATAGAGGGAAAGAAATGAGTCTTCGACCTTTGCCACTATACCTATACGTCAATTGCCGTATTTAAGGATTTCGTCCCAGACCATTCTCAGGGCTTGGCCAGATCGAAGACCCATCGGCTGACGGCAGGAGCAACATTGCCGCATTTGCGACAGAATCTGACCTCCAGGCCGAGATCTTCGTAGCTCTTTTTGAGCAGCTCAATCTGGTGGCGCTTCTTGAATGTGTAGAAGTGAAGACTGCCCCCAGTCTTTACCAGGGGCACTACCTTTTCCAATATCCCGTCTTCCCCGTAAGGCGCCGGAATCACCGCCCTGTGAAAATGCTTGTGAAACATCTCTGCTATGCTAAAAGCATCCCCATTGACTATCGAGATCCTATCCTCAACCCGATTTATGCGGGCGTTCTCTGCCAGATAAAGGCATGCATCGCGACTCATCTCCACAGCCAGGACATGGGCTCCGCGAGCTGCCAGGGGAATAGCAAACGGCCCAACTCCCGAGAAAGGAAGAAGCACCTCCTCGCCAGCTGAGACCTCAGCCGCTACCCTCATCCTTTCGTAGCCGAGATGGCTGCTCCAAAAGACCTTTGCCACATCCAGCCGGTAGGAAAATCCATATTCCCTATGCATGGTGATTGTGCTATCGCGGCCTGCCAGCAGCTCCAGTCCCGCCACTCTCCTGTCACCCTGCAGCTTAGAGGTCTTATTAAGCACGGTTCGAATGCTCCTGCCGGATGAGAGAACTGCCTCAGCGATCTCCTTGCTGTAGGGCTCCAGCTCAGGAGCAAGAGAGAGCACGGCAATGTCGCCTATGACGTGGAAACGATCAGAGAGTCTATTCAGGCGCTCTTCTGGTACAATGCCTTGCAGCTTCTCTTTCAGGCGCATTAATCACGCAGCTACTTTGGCTTGATCTATATGCTTTTGCCAGGTTTGAGATATCCGAAACTTAAGTCATAACGGAAATGGACAGAGAATGAACGCAGAGAAAAAAATGGCCGCCCGATTGGACCCATCCGCTCAGGCCTTTTTCCGCACTTTGATGAACATGCCGGTCGCCGTTTCGTCCAGCAGCTTCTCGGATGGTTTCCTGGTCATCAGGCTGACGACGATCATCGCCGCCACTGAGAGGGCAAATCCGTATATGCTGGGGTGCATGGGCATGGGCGCAATGAATTTGGCATAATAGCTGAAGGCAAATACGCCTACAAGTCCCACAATCATCGAGGCGAGGGCACCCTCGCGCGTCGCACGCCGCCAGTACAGCCCGGCAAACAGAGGCGTTACAAAGCAGGAGAGCATGACGCCTATGGCCATCCAGATCAACCAGGCCAATAGCTCCGGCGGATTTGACCAGGCCAGATAGAGGGTAATGATAGTAGACACACCAATGGCCGCCCGGCTGAGCAGAGTTATCGACTTCTCAGAGGCATCCTTATTGATGAACTGCTTGTAGACATCCCAGCTCACGTAGCTACCGATGGTCAGCATGAGCCGATCCGTAGTAGACATTACCGCGGATAGCACAATTATGGCTACGATGGGGGCAAAGATGGCAGGGAACACATACTCCGCAGCTACGATGAAGCTATAGTCGGACGGATTGGAAACACCAGTGGGCAGGGCGATCAGATTATCGGCAACCATCGATCTGGCCGCAAAGCCGGTGATCTTGCACAGGTACATGATCACGGCATAGACTACAAAGGCCGCCAGGGGAGCCCACTTGAAGTACTTGATATCCCTCGCTGCCAGGACGTTGTTTACCACGTGAGGAGCTGCCGCTAGCCCGAAGGAGAGCAGGAAGAAGAACGAGACCAGGTATTCCGGCGTCATGAAGGCGTACTTGGCATAAGGCGGATGAACTTGCGGATACCAGAGATGGGTCATATTCACATCTATGCTCGCCAGGACGAGATTGATGTGCTCAAGGCCCCCAGCTGCGGCGATGACCACCGGCCCCACGAGCAGGACGCCGGCCAGAATCATTATTCCCTGCACTAAAGAGGCCATGCCTATAGCGTAAAGCCCTCCCAGAATGGTGTAGGCCATGACGATTATCGCACCTATAACCAGGGACCACTCATAGGGAACCTTGAAGAGCCATGACAGGACCATGCTGATGGAGATATACTGGCCGACGAGGTAGATGATTGAGATTAGAACGCCTATTATCGCCGATGTTCCGCGAATGCCTCTTGGGCTATAGAAGCGATGAGCGAGGTAATCCTGCACAGTCACATAGCCTGTCTTGGAAGCGACGGTGTGAAGCTTAGTGCCGAAGAACAGTATGCAGACTGATGCGGAGAGCGGGACGAAGATCTGCTCCCAGATGCTCGGCCAGCCCGATGCGTAACCGAGACCGGCTACGCCCAGGATGGTCATGCCGCTGCAGATGCTGGCCACCACCAGAAGGGTAAACGTCCAGAAGCCTAGGTTTCTTCCAGCCACCAGGAAGTCCTCAGAGTTCTTGATCTTCTTGGAGGCCAGGGCCCCGATGGCCACCAGGCCAATAAAATAGAGCACAATTAAGATGCTTCCCATCAGGTCCAAGCTCATCACCACCGCAAAGCCCATATCAAAAGCAGTAGCGATATAGCCAGGGGTACAGCAATTACCCCAACAAAGGTGTCAGTAGGTAGACCAAAGATCAAATCGAATCCCTCCATGATTGTAACGTGATAGCATGTTGCAAATTAGCATTTAATAAAGCTTTTTGGTCTCAAGTGGGAAACTTTTATAGTGGGCCCGCCTGTGAGTGTGTGATGAAGAAGCGACTTTCCCCCCAAGGCAGCGATCTGTTGGTCCTTTGCGATAATGCAGCCAGAGCCGTGCACTCTGCCATAAGAGAGATGGCAAATAACTCGGACGGCGGCCAGATGGTCGAGATGGGTGCGGACGGCACACCTACCAAGCAGATAGACCGGGCGGCGGAAAATGCCGTTCTAAATACGCTGCGAGAGTCTGGCCTGGGCTTTCAGGTGCTGAGCGAGGAGATCGGGGAGGTTCTGATCGGCGAGAAGCCAGACTACTTCCTGCATCTCGACCCCCTGGACGGCACCTTTAACGCTATAGCCGGCATCCCATTCTATTCGGTCTCCATTTATCTGAGCAAGGACGATTTTCATTTCGGATACATCTCCGATCTGGCTCATGGAGAGTGCTATTATGCAGAAGCCGGACGGTGCGCCTATTCCGGTAAAAACGGCATCTTGCATGTTTCAGGCAATGCCGATCTCTCCCAGTTCAGCATCTCCGCCTATACTTTGCGGCCTCACACCGGCAGGATAGCGGCCATCGGCGACACTGTGCGCCGCATTCGCACCCTGGGGAGCACTGCCCTTGAGATGGCGTATGTAGCCTCGGGAAAGATGGATGCCTTCGTGGACCTGCGGGGCAGGATGCGGGTGGTGGATATGGCGGCAGGAAAGCTCATCCTTGAGGAGGCGGGAGGAATGGTGACCGACTCCCTGGGAGCTGCTCTACATCTGGACGGCAACATGTGGCAGAGAACGGATCTGATAGGCTCAAACGGCCTGCGCCACGCCGACCTTCTCAGGCTCATAGGTGGTGGCAGCCATTAAGATCGGATTTGTCTCCAGGGTGCAGACGGCATCGATTCAGCTGGCGCAGATGCTTATTTCCGAGATTGAGAGCCAGAAGGGCGTCAGCATATTCGTGGATGAGGACCTGGCCCAGAAGCTCGGGAGAAAGGGCACACCGGTCGCAGAGATGGAGCGGCAGAAGGTGGACTTCATCGTATCCGTGGGAGGAGACGGGACGATTCTGCGCACCATTCACAAGATGGCGGACCCGGCCCCCATTTTGGGCATAAACATGGGAACTCTTGGTTTTCTGGTGGATGTCGAGCCCAGGGATGCTGTGCAGACCCTGCTGCGCCTGCTGGGAGGATTTGATGTTGATGTGCGAAGCCGGCTCAAGCTGCTGCTCAATGGGGTATGCCAGCCCCGCGCCACCAATGAGATCGCCTTCATGACTGCAAGCCCTGCCAAGATGATCGAGTTTGAGATCATCGTGGACGGCGCTCTCATGGAGGACTTCCGGGCGGACGGGGTGATCATCGCCACCTCCACCGGCTCCACTGCCTATGCCATGTCCGCAGGCGGGCCGATCGTCGATCCTCGGGTGGATGCGATTGTGCTCGTACCCATGGCTCCCTTCAAGCTCTCGTCCCGACCCTGGGTGATTCCCGGAGACAGCGTCATCGAGGTCCGGCTCAAGCTGCCGGAAAAGGAGGCTCTGGTGGTGGTGGACGGCCAGACCTCGACCACGATATCCTCCAAGGACACGGTGATCATAAGCAAGGCCAAGACTCCGGCCAGGTTTGTGAAGGTGGGTAGAGACGGGTTTTATGCGAAGGTGAAGAGCAAGCTGACATGACGCAGGTCGCGAGACGACTGATCTGGGTCCTTTTCATTTATTTGACACAATCGTGGAAACTGCCAAATAGCCCAACGAACATATACAGAGAATCAACATGAAACTGGAAATCAGGATTATCGGTCCTAAAGTGCATGACGTAGGCTACAGGTACTTCCTGCTCGGCATCGCCATGTCCAACCGAATCAGAATGTTCGAGGCACATAATGTAAAAGGCAACGATGGCGAAGAAGTCGTAGTCTTTGCAGATGGTGGCGATGCGGCCATCAAAGCATTCTGCAGCCAGGTAGAGACCGAACGCCCTGCTCGCTCGGAAGTGTCAAATATCGTCTTTGACGACTTCGAGGGAGATGTCATGAAAATTGGAGAGTATGCACAGTTTTGCGCCACAGTCCAATTGAACAAGGCCATCCCCGTGCTTCTTGACCTAAGAGATAGCATGCATGAAGTAAGGAAGAATACCGCCGTCACACCTCAAATCCTGGAAGAAATTAAAGCGGTGCGGAAAACCACAGATGCGACGCACGAAGAAATCAAGGCGGTGCGGAAAACCACAGACGCGACGTACGAAGAAATCAAGGCGGTGCGGAAAACCACAGACGCGACGCACGAAGAAATCAAGGCAGTGCGGAAAACCACAGATGAGACGCACGAAGAAATTAAAGCGGTGCGGAAAACCACAGACGCGACGTACGAAGAAATCAAGGCGGTGCGGAAAACCACAGACGCGACGCACGAAGAAATCAAAGGCTTGAGAGAGGACATTCAACCAGGATATGGGATGACTCTCAGACAGGTACAGATCGATGTCCGAGCGATAAAGGAACGCCTGGGCATGCAATAAGCTATTAACGCGTCCTTGGCGTCACTGTTCGCACCAGGAACAGCGATTACTCTTTCGCTTTTACAATCGCCTCAACTTCATCCATAAACTCCGGTCGGATCATCTCTTGCAGCTCCTCGGGGGTGAAGAATTCATGCCAATCATATGGTCTGACCACAAGAACAGACCTGCCATCCTTTTCCATCTTTTCGATGTGTACCAGCTTGGATTTTTCCAAACGTCTGAC
>MVRL01000186.1 GCA_002067705.1 Methanosaeta sp. PtaU1.Bin112 | reverse complement strand
CCCTACTTCCTTGAGTTGGGATTGAACTAATATCGCCACATCTTTCATCCAAACCAGATCTGTCGATGAGGTTACTAACAGATTCACATCTTTGAGTGCTTTTCCATTCTTATCAAGAACGCCGTCCCCATCTGTGTCTTTCCATCCAGCCTCCGCAAATAATTGCTTGGCCTTATCCGGATCATAGTCGTAGCCTTTATGGCAGCACTCAGACACATCGTTCGATTGAGATGAGATGTACATAGTATCTGTAGCTGGCGTGGCATAACCTGAAAAAGCTCCTTCAGCTATCTTTTTTCGGTCTAATGCATAGTTGATGGCCTTTCTCAGCAGTATGCCCTCTGAACTATTGAAGGGCTCTTTCCAATATGCAGTTGCAATATAGTACGTCTGTACACTTGGTCTCGTCTTTATGGCTATCTTTGGATTATTCTCTAGCGCATGGAGCGAATCCAACGATGGATTCCAGTATCGGCAAAGGTAATCTATATCTCCTTTCTCTAGGGCCATGATCGCCGTCTGAGGATCGGCGATAGTGGTAAGTACTATTTTATCAAGCTTCGGTTTGTGAAAGTCCAGAACATCCCGCCAAGAAGGTCTTCTGATAAGTACGATCTTCTCTTTGGGAATAGATTCATTTTCATCTACATAGTAAGGCCCTAAGCCATCGTACTTCTTATCGGACATCAGTATACCTTTGGTATCCCAGGCCGGATTTACGTCCAATGGATTTATAAAACATGAGTAATATTTACTAGTAGAAAGATCCCGAGCTACATTGAGCCAGCCTTGTGTAAAGTGGATCCTAAACGTATCGTCATTAGGTGCCTCCGAGTAATCATAATATATGAATGGGTTTAACCTGGCCATGGTCCCATTGGGCCCAACTCTGTCTTTCCATCCATATGTGATAATCCTATCGAAGTTGAACTTCAAGATAGAGGCATTGAGGGGAGTCCCATCAGCGAACTTCACTCCTGTTCGAAGATGGAATGTTATTGTCCTGGAATCATCCGAAACATCATACGATTCGGCCATCCATGGAACAATATTGTCATCCTTGTCCAAAACGATCAGGGGCGAATAATGAGTGTAATAATGATAGTCCTGAGCACCACCTATTCCAGGCGATATAGTGCTATCCACAGTCGGGTCAGTTCCAATATCTCCTAATTTGCCCATGCTCATCGTCAGCGTCTGCTCCGCCGCCATCGCCGCCTGCACTCCTGCGCAGAGCAGCGCAGCCAGCACCAGCAGCGCAGCGAGGCGCGCGGCCGGGGCCTGCGTTCTGCCCACCTGCGCCAGCCTGGGTCAGCGCGAGTAGTCGCACAGCTTAGGATGCTACTGATTTGGAGCTAGACCTTCCACCAGACCATGCAGTAGACTTCCTTGTAGTTGAATGTATGTGAACCGTCCTGATTCATATTAGTCCGATAATAATGCTTCAGCTTCTCGTCGGCCTCCCCGTTGATCTCCGTATATTTACCAAGGTTAATCTTCCAAAAGTCCACAGCGTCATCCATCGTCTGGACTCTCTCTTCTCTGTCAAACCTCCAGGTCTTGACATTGGCATAGATGCCGTGGTCATAAAGCGTAGTTATAAAGTTCAAATAGTTTCCAGGCGGCCTAAACTCCTCTCCTACGATCATGGGGTAGATCTGGCCGAAGAACTCCAATTTTTGAAGCGGAGTCGCTCTCGTTTCCAGTACACAATAGCCCCGACTGGCTTCGTGCATCTTCATAAGCGTTGCAGGGTCCTTCACAGCAGTGCTCCAGGTGCTATAGACAAGGTCGTACTTCTCGTGCAGCGGGAAATCGGACCAGAGGTCCTCTGAGAACTGCATATTGGAAACTCCATCCCGTGCCGCTCTATCTTTCATGACGTTCATGTAGACTCTGACTGGCTCGATAGCAGTCAGCGTGTGCACCTCTTTGGCCAGTGGGATCGCCAGACGGCCAAAACCTGCGCCGATGTCCAAGACAGTGGAGTCTTTGGTTACGAAGCGCTTAAAGCGGCTAAATTGTTCCTCAAACGCGGGCGTCTTTTGCTGGTCGTCCAAGTTGATTTTATAGCCCATTTTTTTATACCACGTCTCTTCAGTTAGGTTTAATCTCTCTTTCTCTGAGATTCTGTCCATTCTATGTTTGAGGCTTGAGCAGTTTATTGCCGATTGCCATATGGATTGCCAGCTTTGGGATATAGTGCTCATGAAAACCACCGACTTTTAATAATATTGATATAGCATATTGCCAATCGAGTTTATTCGAAATAGTCATTTTGATTTTAAAAGATGAACAAGCGAAAGAATCTCCGGAGAGACCGGAGATCTTCTGCATTTGATTGGTCATCTAGTCTATCCAGCACTCCTCAACATGATCCTGTTCCTCTACATTGGTTGATGTTCCAAAATGAAATCCTTTCACCTTGCTATTCATCACTGCATATTGCCCCTCGTAGACTAATGGAATTATCCCAGCTTCTTCATACAATATATTGCAGGCCTGGCATAGATTTTCTTTTTGTTCATCTATGCTATCGGCCATTTTGGCCGCCTCTATAAATGCAGCCAGCGTTTTGTTCTGATTGCTGTAATAGTTCATCGGAGTAGCAGAATTCGGAGTCTCAGTCCACCATCCTTTCCGATTGAATAATGAGTCAAATACGGTAACAGAGGAATAGACATTACCAGAATTATATGACATTATCAGATCGAAATCGCCGGAATTCCTTACATTGGAATAATCAGCATACTCTACCATTCGAAGCTTAACATCGATTCCAATCTTTTTGAGCTGAGACTGTACGACCAATGCGAGGTCCTTTTGCCATCCCAATGCTGAATTTGAGGTTATCACAAAATCAAGATCTTTGAGCGACTTTCCATTTTTGTCCTGAATTCCGTCTCCATCTGTGTCATTCCATCCAGCCTCTGCCAGAAGCTTCTTGGCCTTATCCAGATCGTAATCATATCCCATGTGGCAGCACTCGGGAGAGTCTGGTCTCAACGGCGAGAGATACATGGCATCCGTAGCAGGCCGAGCATATCCATAGAAGGCTCCTTTCACCATTTCAGTCCGATTCAGAGCATAGCATATAGCCTTTCTCAGAAGTATTCCATCTTCGCCAAGGAAGGGCTCTTTTCCATAGGCCGTTTGGATGAAATACATGCGTGAGTCAGGAGCAGTCTTAATAGAAATCATTGAATTTTTCTCAAGCGCAGGGAGCGAATCGATGGGTATATTCCAATATCGACAATAGTAGTCAATATCTCCATTCTCGAGAGCCATTACGGCAACCTGGGGGTCCATTATCAGCTCAAACACAATCTTGTCCAGATTGGGCTTGTGAAAATCGTAATCGTCGCGCCAGGAGTGTCTTCTCTTGAGAACAATCTTCTGATCAAGAATAGACTCATTCTCATCCACATAGTAAGCGCCAAGGCCGTTATACATCTTATCAGGCTTCAAGACACCCCTGATATTCCAGGCAGGATCAACATCCGCCGGATGCATAAACTTGCCGTAATTCTTATTTGATGCAATATCTTTAGGCATATCAAGCCAGCCTTGGGTGAAATAAATCTTGAATGTATCTTCATCAACTGCCTCAGAATGGTCATAGTAGATACAAATGGGCAATTTAGTTCCATTTTTCCCGTAGGCATTTGCAAATCCATAAGTCAAAATTCTATCGAAGTTAAATTTTAGTACCGAAGCATTGAGCGATTCCCCATCGGCAAATTTTATTCCTTTCCGTAGATGGAAGGTTATGGCCTTAAGATCATCAGAAACCTCGTAGGACTCGGCCATCCATGGTATAATATTTGATCGGTTATCAAGAGTGATCAAAGGTTCCCAATGAGTAAACTGTTGGTAATGTCTGTAGTTGTTTCCGTAAATTGTGAAATCGGTCTCGTTACCGAGATAATCACCAATGCCGATAGTCATCGTATTCTCCGCCGCCACCACCGCCTGCACGCCAGCGCAGAGGAGCGCAGCCAGCACCAGCAGCGCCGCGAAGCGCGCCGCGAAGCGCGCCGCCGTTGTTCGGATATTCGGTATCATGTTTAGCATCATCTCAGATCATTTGAGTAATATGTAGCAGTTAATGCCATAAGATAACTCATTTGTACATAAATGTTTGCATTATATCGAAAAAAAAAACAAAGAGTTAAACGATGAGCAGGCGCATCATAGGCGCGCGCCCGGGGCCCCGCGTCCTGCCCGATTCCACCAAGCCAACTCCACCGCAGGACGCGCGGCTGCTGCTGCTTTTTACTGCATACCCAAGCGTTCCTTTATCGCTCGGACATCGGCCTGTACCTGCCTGAGATTGTTTGCATATCCGGGCTGGATGTCATCCCTCAAGCCCTTGATCTCGCCCAAGACCTGAGGCACTGTATCGGTGTTCTTTCGCACCGCTTTGATCTCTTCCAGGATTTGAGGGGTTGCCTTGGTATTATCTCTGATCTCTAAAAGGACAGGGATGGCTTTGTTCAACTGGATCGTAGCGCAGAACTGGGCATACTCTCCGATCCTCATGACATCTCCCTCAAAGTCATCAAAGACTATATTTGACACCTCGGAACGGGCGGGACGCTCGGTTTCAACCTGAGCGCAAAATGCTTTGATCGCCTCTTCATCGCCATCAGCAAAAACCAGGACCGCCTCGCCCTCACTGCTTTTTATATTGTGGGCCTCAAACATCCTGATCCTATTGGACATGGCAATGCCCAACAGGAAGTAGCGGTAGCCAACGTCATGAACCTTCGGACCGGCAATTGTGATCTTGAGCTTCATCTGATGATATATAGGCTCCTCAGAGAGAAAAGGATTTGGGTCGAATTCGGCAGTACTACATTATCCCTTGGCTATAAGGATGATGTAGTACTGCTCTTTCTCAATACCAGGCTTCAACTGAGGATGTTATTCATGCATCATTTAGACGTGCCACCAGAGCATGCATGAGACGCCCTTGGCGCGGGTCGTATAAGTGCCGTCCGGATTCATCTTGGCCTGGAAGAACTGGCGCAACTGTTCTATCATCTCATCTGTAACATGAGTGTAGGCTTCAAGTCCGTTCTTCCTCAACTCCACAGCATCCTCTTTCGTCTGGTATTTTGTCACAGTATCGTATCCCCAGGTCTCTAGGTTGGCGTATATCCCGTAGTCATAAAGAGTGGTGAGAATATTCAGATAATTTCCAGGGTACCTTAATTCGTCTCCCATGATCATAGTATAGATCTTATCAAAGTCTCCCTCCTTGGAGGGACTGGCCCCCAATTCCAGGGCGCAGTAGCCCCGGCTAGCCTCGTGCATCTTCATAAGCGACGCCGGATCTTTAACCGCCCCACTCCAGGTGCTATAGACCAAGTCGTACTTATCATGAAGAGGGAACTCCGCCCAATCATCCGACAACCTGGATGATTCAGAAAAATGTATATATCTTAAGCATAAACATCCTTTTATGACTACAAGCTGCGTGTATACAATCCGTATCCCTGCAGAGGTCAGGAAGATGATGGACGAGATGAAGGATATCAACTGGCAATCGGACATCAGGCAAGCGGTTGAGGATCTGGTCAGAGAGAAGAGGAGAAATAGGCTGCTCTGCGAAGCGGCCGAGATGAGAGCAAGGACGAAGAATATAGGCGTCAGCGCGTCGGATCTGATCAGAGAGGACAGAGATGCGAGATAGAGCAGTCTTCGATACAGGCGTGATTGTAGCTCTATACTTTGAGGAAGATGCCTCGGAGCGGGCAGTGACGGCCGCTGGCAAATATAATCCGATTACACTAGATATAGCCGCAGCAGAGGTCGGAAATGTTGCCTGGAAGAGAGTGGTCCAGTTTGGAGAAGATAAAGATGCCATATGGCAGTCACTTTCAAAGTGCCTGGAATTCATTCAGTCATGCACCCAGATAAGCTCAATGGATCTGGCCAGACTGGCATACGATATCGCTCTGGAAAACCGGACGACGTTCTATGATTCACTCTTTCTGGCAGCTGCAGAGAGTGAGAAAGTGCCGCTGCTGACCCTGGATAGAAAGATGTATGAAAAGGCAAAGGGGAATCTAAACGTTCAAATGGTATAAACGATGAACTTGTGCACCTGCGAGCAGGCGCATCACTGGCGCGCGCCCGGGTGGCACGCGGCCAGTCATGTGGGCTAGCCTCGATTAATCATGAGCAGTAAGACTTGAGCAAGCTGGCGAAAGATAGCAAAGAGAAGGATTAAAAGGAAGACTGAAATCGGAACAATGCGTTGAGTTGCTCAATAGCTCAAACAAGAGCTTCAATTTCTGCATCTGTGAAGCCTAACTGACGCAGCACGAGTTTCATATATTTAGGTGAGAGTTCATTCCTGGCCATTATCACAGGCGCCCGGTATATTGTCCCGTCTTTTTCTCGTTTAAATATGGCATGACTGGTTCCGCTCTGTCGAACGAACCTTGCATCGCCTCGATTAAGAAGCTTCACGAACTTCTGGCTCGACATGGGAGGTATCTTTTTAGACACTGGCAGAGACCTCAAAGGTTATGCTCTCCGAATAAACCCAGTCGGACGAAGGCCTTACATATTCGACGTCATCGATAAGAAATTCTCGAAGAGTTTCAAGGGAGACCGGCTCTATTTCATTCAATAATCCTTCATCCTTCGTATACGAGATGTACTCATTACAGGCTTCCTGAAGCATCTTCCTTGCTTCCTCTATGCTCTCGCCCTGGCTGGATACGTTGATCTCAAGACAAAGGGCTACATAATGATTTCCAGATTTTTTTATTATTCCCGTAAGCGGCATTTACAGATCATCCTTTCCGGTTTTCAGTAGTTCATAATATGGTATCGTCGATGTATAAAACCTCGCTCCAGCCCGAGAGTCAAAGCAACATCTGCAATAGGAGAATGGGAGCATGTCCCATGAGCGCTCCATGGACGGAGCCTGCCCGCCCACGCCAGACGGGAGGAGCGCGGCAGCCATGCGGGCGCGCGGCCGTTGCCTCGCCCACCTGCGCCAGCGCAGGCATGCGCAACCAGTCGCGCTGCCTCTTCCATTAGCTTCCTCGTTTCTTGCAGTTCATCGGCTTTTTGGGCTCAATTATCATCAGTGATCAGGACCAACCAAAAGCTATTCTTACTGGCGAGCACACATCTACCCTGAATGAAGCTCAGGATCAGAATCATTGGCCCGAAAGTACATGACGTAGGCTATCGCTATTTCCTGATGAGCATGGCCATGGCCAACAGGATTCGCAGGTTTGAGGCCCACAATATAGAAGAGGATGCAGGAGACGAGGTCCTTGTTCTGGTTGACGGCAGCGAGCAGGAGATACAGGCGTTTAGAAAGCATGTGGAGATGAAGCGGCGACCCGAACGTGCTGAAGTCTCAAGAGTTGTCGTCGAGGATTACGAGGGAGAGGTCATG
>MVRL01000185.1 GCA_002067705.1 Methanosaeta sp. PtaU1.Bin112 | reverse complement strand
TTCTATGGGCACTACGGGCTGTTCCATCCCTATGATGAGTATGTTCATGGAAGCATTGTAGTCTCGGTCACACGAGAATCCGCAATAAGGGCACTCATGTACTCTATCGGACAGTTCCTTTTTCACGATGCTTCCACAAGCAGAACACCTTTGAGTGGTGTTCCTGGGATCTGCTTTTATCAGCTTTCGACCAGCACTTTGAGCCTTGTACGGCATGAATATGAATTTGGACCAGGACGCATCATGGCATGCCTATTATTTATATTAGTTGAGGGCGACGCGAAAGTAATCATGGCAAAGGGCTCCGCTTTCATCCCCACCCTGAAGGAGGGGGATTTCCCGCTCCGCCCTTCGCGATCCTACAAGTTAAAGGTCGCATGTTTGCGATCCAGTCACAAATCAAACATGATTCTAATTGATTATAACTACCTCACTTTAATGCCATTTGCCTTGAGATACTCCTTAACCTGTCCCACTGTATACTCGCCCCTGTGGAACATTCCCGCCGCCAGGGCTGCATCGGCATGGGCAATGGTGAATGCCTCAAGTATGTGCTGGGGCGTGGATGCTCCGCCGCTTGCTATGACTGGAATATCGATGGCATCGCATATGGCCTTGGTAAGTGGCAGGTCGTAACCGATATTGGTCCCATCCCTGTCCATGCTTGTGGGCAGGATTTCGCCTGCTCCATAGTCCTCCATCTTGCGACACCAGTCTATGGCATCGATGCCTACAGGCGTTCTCCCGCCGTAGATGACAAGCTCAAACCATGCCTTGGAGCCGTCCTCCATCTCATAGACGTTCACGCCGGGAACGATTTTGGTGTTGCGCCTGGCATCCACCGCCACGGTGATCCTCTCGCTGCCAAAAGCTCTGGCAGCCTCTTTTACGAACTCTGGATTCTTGACCGCAGCGGTGTTGATGCCCACCTTATCTGTGCCGGCGTCCAGGATCTCTCTGATGCCCTCAATGCTGCCGATTCCTCCTCCCACGGCAAAGGGGATATCTACAGACTCAGCGACCTTTCGGGCCACTTCAACCATGGTCTTTCTTCCTTCATGGGAAGCGGTGATATCCAGGAAGATCAGCTCATCTGCGCCCTGATCCTGATAGCGTTTTGCGAACTCAACCGGATCGCCCTGGCGCTTAAGGTCGACAAACTTGACTCCTTTGACAACCGATGGGACTCCTTCTACGACTTTAACGTCCAGGCAGGGTATGACCTTTTCATAACTTTTCATAACAACCCGTTTGCCATCCCGGCACAAAACACTTTCCGTATGCCTTTAATTCCAACTTGGCCACTTTAGGAAAAAAAGCATCCACTTGATCATTGCTATTAGACTTCTGACCGCAGTTCTGCAATTTCCGAAAATGTGGTGCAAACTGCGAGCATTGGCCAGGCGGGAGGGCTGCCATGCGCGGCTGAGCACGGGCAGGTGAGAGGGCAAGAAAGCTTTCACTATCGATTAGCATTGAATATATTCATTGACCCTGCACCTTGCGAGCCTTCCTGTCCGCCAGTTCGACCTGCGGTTTCTCTTCAATAAGCTTTTTCATCATCTTAGTGTATGATGGCGATTTGCGGAGAGGCCAGTCAGCTCTTCCGCACCGTTAGCATGTTCGACTACGGAATCGATGGCGAGGTGGAATTCCGGGACAACGCCGGCCAGCCGAGCGGCAGGAAGATCTATGTGCAGCTGACGAGCGGCAACTCCTACCTGCGGACACGCCGGAGAGACGGTCGGGAGGTCTTCGATGTAAAGAATGACCGCCACCTGGAATACTGGATCAGTCAGCCGGTCGACGTCTACCTCGTCATCCGCCAGACAGACGAACGGACCGGCAAAGAGACCATCCGCTGGATGAATGTGACGCGCTACCTCAAAGGACGGAAGGATAATGATAAAGAGAGCCGGCAGATCATCTTCGAAGGCGAAGACCTGACCATGAAGGCCGTCTGGATGCTGAGGGACGAGTTCTTCCCGCCCGGATCTAAAAAGGCGCCACAATGACAGGATCGGACTTTGATCTAATGGAGTGATGAACTATGGAAAAAATCGATTTTGATATCCTGAAAGCAATATCCGACCTCAGGGTTTCCTGCCCAAAAGCAGACCGGATCGATTCCCTGGTAAACATTGATCCGGAGGAGCTTGGGGCTCGCCTGGGAGTCTTGGAGATGGAAGGGTATGTTACAAACCAGAGCGGGACGGAGAAAGAGGGCTTCTGTTTGCCCAATGGCATATCTGCGAGCAGGCTGACCAATCAGGGTCGGAGGGCTTTATCTGGACCGAGATGGTGATTGAGGCAAGTTCACTCCGCAGAAATGGAGTCGCAACGATTTTGCCTTTCATTTGTATTAGGCAGAAATGACTTTTGCCTTGCTGCATCAGATGGTTTGCCGGATCTATCGATCTCTTAGGCATCGATTTCTATAAGTGTCATGGATTTTATTCTCGGTATCTTCTTAGTTCCGGAAGAACTTTGGTAGCAGACCGATCCAGCAGAAATAATGCCTATCCCGGCTCCTTCGATAGTACACGATTGAGTGACAGAGTGAAGAATCCTGAAACGAGTGTTGGCTTGGGGGCTCTCTGCCTGGAGCTCTCTCGCTGGACAGCTGCCAAAATCAGATTGATATTCTCCACTTACGCCGCTTCTGCTGTGCTCTGATCGCGCAGCATTTGGGCCAAGGGGTGCAGACAATGAGCCACGGTTATAAGGGCGGAGTCCGGCGCGCAGCGGAGCATGAGTATTGATGGAGGGTGAGGATTGTTCTTGGAGGTGGATGTGGGTGGCACGTTTGCTGAAACGGGCTTATTCATTTTTTATCTCATCATTTATGGTCAATTGCACTGGCAATTAAGAGCTATATCATAAGGTATTTAACGAATAATATTGCTAAAGTATTTTGATAAATTATTTGGTCGGAGGGTTCAATTGATGAGAAAATTGCGGTCTGTATTACTGATCTTGTTTCTAATTTTTATATCGTTTATGTCGTGTGCCCTTGGTGGATTGCAGGAAGATCAATATTGTCTGTGTAATTGCACAGATAGCGAATTATCTGATTTGACATACGAACATTTGGATGCAGTTGCTTATGGCGAAATCCTTGATCTTGGTAATAATTATGGGCTAAAATATAAAAATTATGATCAAGGTCTGTCTATTTTTAATTTATTGGAATATGACCTTGATATTTGTAAAAATATAGAAATAACTGGTGCTTGCTCATGCACCTTCTATCGCAAAGATAAACCAATAATGTATCTAATCTTTAACGAATTGAGATCGAAGGGTCCTGAGACTAACTCGCCGGATTATCTCATTAAATGGAAACAAATGTGATTTGGGGCATGGGTGTTTATATATTATCTGCTTGGACTCCTAAGGTGTGCTATAAACGAGTACTCATCTATTTGATAATTGCATCTTTTATTTTTATGGGATTTTCAGAGGCAGATGGTATTGTCAACGGAGACACGATTCCCATAATTATATCATCTAATGATGTTATATTTAATGACGTAAAAATAACTGGGGATATTATACTAACAAATATGACGATACGTAATAAGTTGGTTATTGAAAACTCTGAAATCAATGGCAGTATTGTCTTTGATGGATCTCAATTTATGAAACAAGTATCTTTTTCGGATACAACTATATTAGGACAGTCATCCTTTATTAGCTCAACCTTTAATCATGTGGCCAAATTTAAACAGACAAATTTCATAGGCAGGGCGAATTATAAAAAGGCGGCTTTTATGCAAGGTGAATTCGATCGTGCTGTATTTTACGAGGATGCAATATTTAAGTATTGCACTTTTATCAATGAACCTACATTCACTTATGCTTCATTCAATAAAGATGCTTTATTCACAAGTTCAGCATTTAATGGTGGTGATTTTAATCATGGGTCTTTCTATAAAAATGTTTTCTTTAACGATGCTACATTTCAAGATAAGGCTTACTTTAACTATGCAATTATGTCAAATATTGCTGATTTCTCAAATGCAAAGTTCTCAAATATGATGTCCTTAAACGATTCCAGATTTATGGGTTATGCTGATTTCTACAACACGACTTTTGCAGGAGACGCTTATTTTTCCGATCTCAAGGCGTCAAACGAGGTCGATTTTTCAAAATCAAATTTCTCAAAGATGGCAGATTTCCACGATGCAAGGTTCAGCGGCTATGCTAACTTTAAAAATGCAAGTTTCCGGAATCTCTTCCTGAGTGGTGCTCTCTTCAATCAATTCTACTTGCCCTGGAAAAATGTCAAGGGCAAGTTAGATTGCGACGAATATCTGTACTTGCGTATGATCAGTACCTATAAAGATCTTGGGTTGTTTGATGACGCGGACGACTGTTACTATTACTTTAAGCATAATTATCTTCAGTCGTACCAGTTCAGCAACTTCATCGAACCAATTCTTGGGGAACTGTATGGTTGGGGTGTAAAACCGATCAATACTATTAAATGGTCACTTATTTTTATCTTAGTCTTCGGACTGTTTTTTTGGTTCCCTTATATCTTAACCGATACCAATCTCGTCAAAGGAAGGCCTGATCTATCAATAACCAAACCATCTGAATGCAGTCCAAATAGCACAGTGCAATCAATAGGCAAGGACTCAACAGACCTTCATGCTGCGAGTTTCTCCTGTGTGGTCAGTTCCATCTTTTTATCATTAATCCTGTCCTTGATTTTCAGTGCAAGGATCTTTGCATCTGCATTGACTTCCACAATAGAGGGCCCATCATTGAAAGATTCGGGAAGCAATATTGCCAAATTGGAGAAGCTATTGGCTCACATCATGGCTTTTCTCTTCTTAATAGCAATCTCAAAGACAATATTGAGGGAAATTATATAATCTCCCATTTATATGATGTGCCCTTTCCCCAATGAGGCGCTGGATATCAACAGGCTACCGAAAAAGGGAAAAATGGTTTCAGGCCGAGCCGGGTGCAGGAGTTGAGTTGAGGCTGCTTTTGGCTCAACCTCACCCCATCCATTGCCCTAAATCGCCTGATAGACGCTTATCTTCAGCTCGCCGTGGTTATCGCTGTAGCCTCCGCCATCGTAGACGCGGGCCTTGAGCATCTTTCCTTCTCCGAAGGCGACCGCCTCGTAGACATGGGACGAGTTGTACTCCGCAGGCTTTCCGGTATTCCTCTCTATGAGCTCGCTCAGGTGGATCGATGGATCGACCAGTTCCAATTGGCCCCAAACTTGCGGCACGTCGCCAATTCTCCATTTGGCATAGACGAAGCAGCAGTCCACCCCATCCGGCTCGGGCGGGCTGTCCCAGAGGCTGCACGTTCCTTCCCCGACGACGATGTAAGGCCGTCCCTGATCCAGGAAGATGATATCCTGGGGCTCGGTCCATTCCGCGGGAATAGAGATCGGACCGATGAGGAGCGCTCCCTTCTGATAGCGGGTCTTGTCAGCGACAAGGCCTCCTGCGGCAGTTGCTGGCGCAGCAGCTTCCTGCTGTCCGCCGGCCTGCCCAGTTCCTGCGCTGCCTTCCAGCTGCTGCATATGAGTGCAGTCTCCATTGAGGCAGGAGTAGACAGCTTGCCATCGATCTAGCTGATCGTTGTAGTGGTCTATCTGCTCCTTATTGCCGCTCTGGTCGGCATCCATCAGGTTGCGCGTCGTTGACAGCATATTATTGTAGGCCCAGTTCTTCAGCGCACCCTTGGTGAGGTCCGGTGAGCTCATGATAAGGGACGACAATGTCGAGACCGGTTCGGGCAGCTGATAGGAGGCTGCTCCGATAAAATTCGAAATGTATTCTTCATAATCAGATTGAGTCAAATCTTTTCCTTGCACCGATGAAATTGATAGAACGGCGACAAGCATGGCAAACAGGAAAGCATAGGCAGCCATTTCATTGACCTTCATATTCTCCCCTCCCACATGCAGAGTTCATTTTGGCGTTCCGCATACTGAATACTGGTATTGGATGTCAAGTTAATTAAAGGTTACTAATTAATGATTAAAAAAACTCGCGCATTAATCATATTTATCATAGTAAAGTTAATAACTATTAAGTTATCATATGCAGCAGATATCAATTAATCAGAATTTAATGTGCTTATGGTATAAAATTAGCTATCTAGAAGAATTAAAGTCAGAATTATATAACCCTGAAAAGGATATGATTAGATGCATAACAGAGATTCTCGTCTAAGGAACTGGATCATAATGGCAGCGGCTCTGGCCGTTTCGTGCATAGCGTTGATCTGCGCGGGATGTCTGGCCCAATCGCAGGGCGCACAGTCGTCATCTCCGCAGGTCGTGGATGTCATTCATTTGAGCGGCGGAGATTCGGGATATCCGACTCCTTTCATGCACTACCCGAGAGGCCCCGGGATCTATAAGATGAATTTGATCTTCGACAGCCTTATCGAGAAAGACGATCAAGGACTCGTTCCCTGGCTGGCTGAGAGCTGGGATATCAGCCCTGACGCAAAAGAATACACTTTCCATCTGAGAAAGGATGTGAAATGGCAAGACGGCGAGCCCTTCATTGCCAATGATGTTAAGTTCACCATAGAATACGAAAAAGAACACTCGCCCTCATCGTCCTATGATCTCTCGTCCGTATCCAATATCGATGTGATTGACGATCATACAATCAAGTTCACCCTCTCCCAGCCGATAGCGCCTTTCCTTGACGATATCGCTTCTGTGAGGATAATTCCCGAGCACATCTGGAAGGATGTATCCGATCCCAATAAGTTTGATTCCCCAGAGGCCGTCATCGGCACCGGCCCGTATAAACTGGCAGAGTACAGCAAGGAGCATGGAACCTACAAGTTTGTGGCCAATGAGGACTTCTGGGGACCGAAACAGAGGGTAAAGACCATAGAGTTCATACCGGTAAGCGATGCAACCGTAGCTTTCCAGCAGGGAGAGATCGATTTTGTGGGCCTTTCCGCTGACCTGCTTGACATGTTCAAGAGCGATCCGGCGGTCTATATCTTCCAGCAGCCTGCTATCTGGGGCTATGAGCTGTCCTTCAACATGAACAAGAATCCGCGTCTCAAGGACAAAGCAGTCAGACAGGCATTTGCCTATGCCATAGATCGAGATGAACTGGTCGAGAAGATTGGAAGAGGCGCCGGCAAGCCAGGCAGCATGGGCATTCTGCCCCAGGATCACATCTGGTACAACCCCGACCTGCCCAAATACGAGCACGATGCAAAGAAGGCAAAAGAGGTGCTCGCCGATGACGGATGGACTGACTCGGACGGCGACGGGGTCATGGATAAAGACGGCCAGAAGCTCTCCTTTACCGTGATACTCTCGAGCGATCAGGCAAGGATCGGGGAGCTGATCAAGGAGCGCCTCAAGGAGGCAGGAATTGATGTCACCATTCAGGCCATTGAGAGCAAATCCAGAGATGCCAAGCTGAAGGATGGCGACTTCGAGATAGGGATCAACGGCTACGGCGGATGGGGTGGAGACGCGGACTATCTGCGAACAAAATTCTGCGGCTCGTCTTTTGGCATTGAAGGCGCAAGCCACGGCAGGCCGCTCATCGGATATGAAAACGATCGCGTCGATGAGCTGAGCCTCGCCCAGCTCAAGGAAAACGATGAGGAAAAACGCAAGGAGATCATCTACGAGCTGCAAGAGGTTTTGGCAGAAGAGGTCCCGAGCATTCCTCTCTACTACACTGCAAGCTACAATGCCTACCGGCCGGCGGTCTACGATGGTTGGATGAATATGTATGATCACCACGAGATGACACACAGCAAGCTATCCTATCTCGACCGCAGCGAATTGAGGAAATGAGGGGCTGATGGCAGATGCAAAACAACGAGACCGCGTGCCTGGCTGAGCACTGGAAGAGCCTCTCTCAGAAGAAGAGAGACGGCCCCCAGTCTGCCCTCTTCTGGGACAAAAGAGCGGAAGGATTCTCCCGCAGAATCAAAGGGGATCGAAAAGAGAAGAGAACAGAGGATGTATTAGGCCTGATAAAGAGCACCGGCCTTGATCTCGATGGGGCGGAGGTTCTGGATATCGGCTGCGGCCCGGGGACGTTTGCCATTCCCCTGGCCCGGATGGGCGCAAAGGTCACAGCACTGGACATATCCGAGCAGATGCTCAAACACCTCCAGGAGAGAATCGCAGAGGAGAATCTTTCCTCGATTAAGACCATTCAGTCCTCCTGGGACGAGATCGATATCGATGCTCAGGGGTTCAGGAGCAGCTTCGATCTGGTCATAGCCTCCATGACTCCCGGAATTAGCAGCCCGGAGAGCTTCGAGAAGATGATGCAGGCCTCCAGAAGGGTCTGCTACTACAGCAACTTCGTCAGCCGGAAATGGGACGTCTCCTATTACGACCTCTACCAATCCCTCTTTGGAGAAAAGTATGCGGACGGTGGACACGGATTTCATATACCGTTCATGTATCTCTACAGCATGGGATACCGTCCTGTTATGAAGCTGTCCAAGAGAGCCTGGGAGAGCGACGAGACCGTGCAGAGCATGGTGGATACCGTCTCCGGATTTTTCAGCGGCCGGAAGGATGTGGACGATGAGATGAAAGATCAGATGAAGAAATACTTTGAAGAGAGAGCCGTTGACGGAATGTACCACACCACGTCCGAGAGCATAACGGCAATGATGGTCTGGGAGAAGAACGGAAGATGAAAGGCAGAGGAACGAAGGGCGTTGCCTTTCAGTATGCCACCGCCCTTTTTCTCATTTTAGTGCTCAACTTTTTTCTTCCCAGGATGATGCCCGGCGATCCATTCCTGATCTTATCTGCCGATTCGGAAAACGAGGTCATATCGGTTCTGACCGAAGAGCAGCGGCAGTATTTCATCAGCTATTACGGGCTGGACCGGCCCATCTACGAGCAGTTTGCCGGTTACATCTTCTCCGTTGCCAGGGGTGACCTGGGTGAGAGCATCTACTACAAAGTGCCGGTGTGGGAAGCGATATGGACCCGGCTTCCCTGGACCGCGCTCATTGTGCTTGGTGCAACGCTTATGAGCACAGTTGCCGGAGTATTGCTGGGACTCTACTCAGCCAGGCACCGGGACGGGCCTGCCGATAAGATTTTGATGGCCGGGCTGATCAGCTTTGCCGAGATACCCTCATTCCTGCTCGGCCTGGTGATCCTGCTCGCATTTTCCGTCAAGCTGAAGGCCTTTCCTCTCGCCGGAGCCATAACGCCCTTCGCCCATTATTCCCATCCGCTCGATGCCATTTGGGATATCGGATACCATGCATCTCTTCCCATGATAACCCTCTCCCTCACCCAGCTGACCGGCATCTTCCTGCTCACCAGGAACACACTGGTCACCGTCATGACCAGGGATTACATCAGAACCGCCCGGGCAAAAGGGATTGGAGAGCGACTGGTATGGAACAGACATGCCCTTAGAAACGCTCTCCTTCCCGTCGTGACCAGAGTCGGATTCATGATCGGCATGCTCATGGGCGGTGCGGTTCTTGTGGAGAACGTCTTCTCCTATCCCGGTGTAGGAAGCCTTCTTCGATCGTCTGTGATCGCCAGGGATTATCCGCTGATCCAGGGAATCATGCTCGTCATGGCCTTCAGCATCCTGACCGCCAACTATCTGGTGGAGATCGTCTACGAGCGCCTTGACCCGAGAACCTCATCCGGCGAGGCGGCATAATGGTTGAAGCTGTCTGCGGAGCGTGCTGCCAGGAAAAGGAGGACTCATTTAAGGCACCCCAGAGGGCCGCAATGATGCCGGATCTCAGGGCAATCAAGGCCGATTGGAATTTTATCATGAAGAACGGAGACGGATGGCGGGATCATTTAGCAGTGGCCTTAAATTCAATTCAAGATTCGATCGGACGGTTTTCGCCTAGCGGGAAGATGGGCATATCCGGCCTGCTTCTCATCGTCTTCATTGCCATCTTCGCACCATTCGTTACCTTTTACGAGCCCTCGGCCATATCCGGGATGTCTCTGGAGCCGCCTGGGCCTGAGCACATCCTTGGAACGGACGAGCTTGGAATGGATATCTGGTCTCAGATCTGCTACGGTGCGAGGATGAGCCTGCTCATCGGCCTCGCAGTGGCCATGATCTCCGGCCTCGGAGGCGGCTTTCTGGGACTGATGGCCGGATACATGGGCGGAAACTGGGATCGAGCCCTCCTCAGGACCATTGATATCACTATGGCACTGCCGAGCTTTCCTCTGCTCATCGTAATAGCCGCATTTCTAAACCCGAGCATCCTGAATGTCATGCTGGTGCTCGTCTTTCTCAGCTGGGCCAAGCCAGCCAGAGTCGTCAGGTCCCAGGCTCTGGCCATGAAAAAGCAGCAGTATATCATATCTGCGAGGCTGCATGGTGCTGGCCCGGTCTACATCATTCGAAGACATATCATGCCTGAAGCGCTTCCCCTGATATTCGTCAGCATTCTCAATATCTCCTCTTATGCAATTGTAGCTGAATCAGGTCTGGCCTTCCTTGGGCTGGGAGACCCAACCTCCAAGAGCTGGGGGATGATGCTCCATTACGCCACGAGCTTTCGGTCCATCTATTTCACGCCCTACTGGCAGTGGTGGCTGATGCCTCCGCTGATCGCTCTCATCTTCCTGCTGCTCTGTCTGGCTTTCATCGGAAGGGATATGGAGAGAATCGTTGATCCGAGGCTCCGGTCAAGGGGTGGCCAATGATGTCGCTTCTGGAGATTCGAGGGCTTTTTATTGATTATTATTCAGATAGAGATGCTTTCCGGGCGGTTGACGACCTGAACCTGACCCTTGAAAGGGGAGAGGTTATCGGTTTGGCCGGAGAGTCGGGAAGCGGCAAGACGACTCTCGGCCTGGCGATCATGGGGCTTCTGCCGGATAATGTGAGAAGCTCCGGTTCAATCCTCTTTCAGGGAGAAGATCTGGTCGCCATGCAGGATAGCGATAAGGACAGGATAAGGTGGAGACACATCGCCATGGTCTTCCAAAACAGCCTCGAGGTGCTAAATCCGGTGATCAGGATGGTCGACCAGGTGAGCGAGCCGATGATTGAGCATTTGGGCCTCGGAAAGGAGCAGGCCCGGGCGAGATGCGTCAGGCTTTTTGAGCAGGTCGGCCTCGATTCTGTCTGGCTGGACGCATACCCCCATCAGCTCTCCGGAGGAATGAGACAGAGAGCCCTATTGGCTATGGCTCTGTCCTGCGATCCTGACATTCTCATCCTTGACGAGGTTACATCAGCTCTGGATGCATTCACCAAGAAAGAGATCTCTGATCTGCTTTGCAGGCTGCAAAAGACTGCTGATTGCAGCATGATATTGATCTCCCATGACATAACGTTTCTCTCTGCAGTATCGACCCGGATGGCAGTTCTGTACGCCGGACGGATCATGGAACTGGGAGCAACTTCAGAGATCATCAACTATCCAATGCATCCCTATACAAGGGGCCTGATCAACTCCACTCCCGGCATATTCCTCTACAGAGATCTATGGGGAATTCCCGGCGAAGCTCCGTCCGGGCAGGTGAGAGGCTGCCCGTTCTTTGGAAGATGCACTCAGAGGGTCGATCTATGCAGCCGGCAGCCTCCTCGACTCTTGCCAGTCAGAGTTCCGGCCTCTGCTGAGGGCATGACGGTCGGCAGTTCGGAGAGAGACGTGGCCTGCCACCTGGGAGGAGTGGTCACCCTTCTTCGGGCATCGGGCCTGAATTACAGCTATCGATTATCGGACGGAAAATTGCTGGATGCGGTTAAGGATGTCTCGCTGGATCTCAGGGAAGGAGAAGTCATGGCCGTTGTCGGTCAGACCGGCTCTGGAAAGTCGACGCTTGCCCATATGCTGGCCGGGGTCATGGGTTCAGATGTGGGCGAGATATTCTTCGATGGCAAGAAGATGAACGGCGACAGGTACGGATCGGGCTACGGAGGGATACAGATCGTCTTTCAGGACCCGGCCAGTTCCACCAGTTCCCGGCTCTCAGTCCTGGACGCAGTGAAGGAGCCACTGGACATCAACGGGCTGCATTCTCCCAGGGAGAGAATCGAACTGGTGGCAAGCGCGCTCTCATCGGTGGGCCTGCCAACCACAGATGAGTTTCTTCGCAGGCATTGCGGCGAACTGAGCGGAGGACAGAGGCAGAGGGTGGCCATTGCCAGGGCTCTGATAATGAGGCCTAAACTGCTGATCGCAGATGAGATAACTGCATCTCTTGATGTGTCTTCCGCCGCCAACATCCTGCGGATGCTCAAAGGGCTGCAGAACTGCCGGGGCTTTGCCATGATCTACATTACTCATGACCTGATGATTGCTCTCAAGGCGTCTGACAGGATAGCCGTCATGGATGGCGGAAGGATCATAGAGACCGGAAACTCGCATTATGTGATGCTCTATCCCAGGCAGGAGGCCACAAAGAGGCTTGTGGGAGCGAGGATACACAAATCTTCTGGAGGAAATTGCATTTGACAAGGCAGGATGACTTTTTCAACGCAGTGGCAAAACGCAATATCGTGCGTGTTCGCGTTGCTGGAATTGTCATTTCAGATGGGCAACTGCTGGTGCAGAAGCCGACTGACGATCCGGGATCCTGTTACGCCTTTATCGGCGGGGAGCTGGAGCTTGGTGATACATTTGAAAGCAGAATCAAGAAAGAATTTGAAGAGGAGACAAATGCGATTGTAACCAAGACTGAGTATCTGTTCGTGGTTGAGAATCGCTTCCGTGTAAACGGGAAAGCGATCCATATTATTGAACACTATCTCTTAGTTGAAATCGATCGACATGATATTCAAAGCCTTGAACCCCATCTCTCACAGCACTGGATCCCTCTGCAACGTCTTAGAGATGTGGACCTCCGTCCTCATGTGGTGCGAAACGTCATAGAATCTGGCAGACTCATGGAAACAAAGCACTTGATTGAGCAATTCGATGAGTAGAATTGGTCAAAGATTGCTTATCCTTGCTATCTTGGAGATCTGATCTTGGCCTCGTCTTCCCAGCCATGCTGCAATCATCTGCTCCAGCGTTTCCTTTCTCACCGGCTTGGAGATGAAATCGTTCATACCGGCGTGCAGGCATATCTCCCTGTCCCCGGACATGGCAGAAGCAGTCATGGCAATGATGGGTATATCGTGGTCGAGAACCTTTGATTCCTCTTTGCGGATGAGTCGAGTTGCTTCAAAGCCGTCCATCTCCGGCATCCGGCAGTCCATGAGCACCAGATCGTAGGGTATCATGCGAAGGGCACTTATCGTCTCCAGTCCGTTGGCGACGATATCTGCCTGATATCCCAGCTTGTTTATCATCGCCTGCGCTACCATCTGGTTCACGGGATTGTCCTCGGCCACAAGAATTCGGACAATGCGACCGGAATCCTCCTGAGGTTTTGCGGTCGCAGATGATCCACAGCACTTCATGCTGCTATTGGCAAAGGCTTTGTCTTCTGGGTCCGGCTTCCCGGCATGATCGCTCTCCGGGCATTTCTCGCCAAATTGCCTCAGAGTCTCAGTAGTCTCAGTGATAAAGTTAGCCGTGAACCAGAAGGTAGACCCTTTTCCCTCGATGCTCTCCACCCCAATCCGTCCCCCCATCAATCTGGCGAGCTGCTTTGAGATGGCAAGGCCAAGCCCCGTTCCCCCGAACTTTCGAGTCGTGGAGCTGTCCACCTGAGAGAATGGCGTGAATAGAATATGCAATCGGTCCTGAGGAATTCCTATGCCCGTATCTTTAACGGAAAAACGCAATGTCACAATGGCTTTATTATGAGCGGCATCCTCAAGGGCGTCATCCTGGCGCTCCAGGGAGATGTGGATCACTATCTTTCCTTCAAAGGTGAACTTCACCGCATTTGACAGCAAATTGACCAGAATCTGGCGCAGCTTTCCCTGGTCTCCGGAGAGGCTCCGGGGAACGTCCCGGTCTATACTGGATGAGAGCTTCAGTCCCTTCTCCGATGCGGCGGATACCACCAGATCCTTGGCCTCTTCAACGGTTGAGTGAAGGTTGAAATTCAGGATCTCCAGATCCTTCTTCCTGGCTTCTAGCTTTGAGAACTCCAGGATCTCGTTGATGAGAGAGAGCAATGCTTCCCCGCTGATGCGGACAATTCTGGCATATTCGCGCTGCTCGCCATCAAGCTCCGTATCTGAGAGAAGCCCAATCATGCCGATTATGCCGTTTAGAGGCGTTCTGATCTCGTGGCTGATGTTCGCCAGGAAGTCGGACTTGGCACGGGCAGCCTCTTCCGCAGCCTCCTTGGCATGTATCAAAGCCTCCTCAGCCCTCTTCAGATCGGTGATATCATCGAAGAGAATGCAGAACCGCTCCGGAGTCTTCCATGGGCGGTAGACGTGACAGTGGCAGTGCTTTCCTGTCTGTTTCAGATAGATATCAAATGAGACCGGCTGGCCGGTCATCGCAGCTATTGCATACTTTTCGATCCATGAAGGGTCCATATCCGGCCAGATATCGTATACCGTCTTTCCCAGCACATCCTCTGACTTCACACCGGCCAGCGCCTCGTAGGCATCATTGACATACTCGAAACGGTAGCTTGAGAATTTGCCGTTTTCATCGAAGATCGACTGGCAGACGATAAAGGCATTCATCATGCTGCGGAGCATCCAGGCCAGCTCCTCGGTTCTTGCCCATATCAGTTCTCGCTCTCTTTTTCGTCCGGTGATGTCTGATTGGGTGCTGATGAAGCGCAGCGGTCTGCCGTCGTCCGTTCGCTGCATGACCTTGCCGCGGCCAAGAACCCATTTGTAGCTTCCATCCTTGCAGAGGATGCGGTGCTGGTGGTGATAGATTGGAGCCTTCCCCAAAAGATGCATCTTGAGCTGTTGATAACATGGGATGATGTCGTCCGGATGGATGCGAGAGGACCACTCTTCCGGCGCATCTCCGATCTCATCCTGCTCATATCCCAGCATAGATGTCCACATGGGAGAGTAAAAGACCTTGCCGGTCTCCAGGTTCCAATCCCATATACCGATACCGGTTCCTTCGAGGGCGAACCGCCAGCGTTCTTCGCTTCCCTGATCACCTTCCCCCTTTTTCGCCTGCAAAGCGGTATTTTCTGGCATCCCCAAGATCTTGATCAGGCTACCTTGATCGTTTGCAGCGGCAGCTCCGTCTTCCGGGGATTCTAGTTGACCGTTTCTCTCGTTAGTAGTACTATTCATCGGATAATCTCATTGCAGATTTACTTAGTAATAAGTCTTTTTGTTTTATTAACAATAAGCATCTGTTAGGACATCCTAATATCTCCTAACGGTCTTCGGATCAAAATTTTATCGACCTAACATACTAGTTCGGCTGCAATGATAGAGGGGACGGAGGCACGATGTCGAAAAAAAAAACAACTGATAGAGCTCAAGCCAGGTGAGAAGGGGCGGATTGTGGCCATATCCGCCTCCGGCTACCTTCGGGGACGGATGATGGATATGGGCCTGGTGGCAGGATCAGAGGTAAAGGTGATCAGGCTGGCGCCTGCGGGGGACCCGGTGGAGGTCCTCCTCAGAGGCTACAGCCTGGCTCTGAGAAGAAATGAGGCGATGAACATAATCCTGGAGGTGGACTCGTGATGATGAGCATGGGAACTGTCTCTGGTGGCAGTCTGCCTCTGGCCTTCCTTCCGGAGGGCGCTATTGCAACTGTGATCAAAGTGATGAGGGGGCGGGGGGCGTCGAAGCATCTTGAAGATATGGGTTTTGCTCCTCCTGCCACGGTTAAGGTGCTGAAGTCCTGCCCGCCAGGAGCCATGCTGGTGATGGTGAAAGAATCAAGGGTTGCCCTTAGCAGGGACATGGCCATGAAGATACTTGTAGGAAGCATTGAGGAGCTATGATTCAAGCTGCACTGATCGGAAACCCAAATGTCGGAAAGACTGAGATCTTCAACCGTCTGACCGGTCTCTCTTCGAAGGTGGGAAACTTTCCCGGAGTCACTGTAGAAAAGAAAGCCGGAAAGCTGGTTCACAGGGAAAAGGAGATTGAGCTGGTGGACCTGCCCGGCACCTACAGCCTAAATGCAAATGCCATTGATGAGCTTGTTGCTAGGGACTATATCTTGCAAGAGAGGCCAGAGATCATTGTAGATATCGTGGATGCCGCCAATCTTGAGAGGAACCTCTATCTCACATTGCTCTTGCTCGATATGGATTTCTCTCTGGTTATCGCCCTGAACAGGTGGGATATGGCAGAGGCCAGGGGCATTAAAATAAATCCCGAAAAGCTGTCCGAACTCCTGGGCTGCCCGGTCGTCCCCACCGTGGCTGTAAGCGGCCAGGGGCTTGATGATCTGAAAGACTCGATAGCAAAGGCTGCCGGCGCTGCTGAGCGGGAGCGAGCCAAGGAGAAAAAGGGCGTCATGGATTACGGTACCGACCTCGAGCCGCCCATAGGCAAAGCCAGTGATGTCATCCGACAGAACCCGGAGCTTGTTAAGCGCTGTCCTGAGAGATGGCTCGCCATAAGGATGCTTGAGGGAGATGAGATGATCATGGAGCAGACGAGAGCTATTCTATCATCGCCAGAGCGAGCGAAGATTCTCAGCATAATACAATCCGGCGAGGCGGCATTAAGATGAGCGAATACTCTGAAAACCTAAGCTCTGCCTTTGCACAGAGAAGATATGAGAAGATAGCATCGATAGTGGATGCTGCTGTACGGAAAGATCGGGAGGAGATCTTTACTTTAACGGATATGCTAGACCAGGTATTTCTGAATAAGTATCTTAGCATGCCGATATTTCTGACCATTCTCTGGACCATGTTCCAGTTCGCATTCGCAGTCTCTGAGCCATTTGTGGTCATCATCGAGAAGGCCTTCGAGCTTCTGGGAGCAGTCTCCGACCAGGCTATATCCGATCCGTATCTGGCGTCCTTCGTCAACACGGCAGTCATCGGCGGCCTTGGATCGGTACTGTTCTTTTTGCCTCCGATATTCGTCCTCTTTCTGGCTCTCTCCATCCTTGAGGACAGCGGATATATGGCCAGAGCGGCATTCGTGATGGACAGGTTCATGTATCACCTAGGCCTGCACGGCCGTTCCTTCATACCT
>MVRL01000184.1 GCA_002067705.1 Methanosaeta sp. PtaU1.Bin112 | reverse complement strand
AGAGGCTGTAGCGGCCAATGAGAGGGCATGGGAGATCCTGAACCAGAGCTGCGAGAAGGACCCGGAGAATGCCAGAGCCCTAGTAGACAATGCCCACCTCCTTCCGGCGAAGGGTAGACAAATTGTAGACAGAATTGATCACCAGTTTGTGGACGACCCGCAGCTGATCGGCAAGTGGCAAAGCGTGGACTTTGTACAGAGGATCGATGCGTTTAATCCTGATGCAAAGAGCGCCATTGAAGTCACAGATCTGAAAGAAATGAGGATATTTTTAAAGGACGGAAAGATCTATGGGACCAATCTATTATGGACGAAGGGAGTCATCATAGATCCAATCCAAAAAACCTCCAGCAAATATGAGATAAAAGATATAAATGGATCAACGTACCTGTTCTATGAATGGAAGAGCGGAGATTACGCGCTCAGGGGAATGAAACCATGGCTGTGCGTACTGAAAAAGGTTGACAGCAGTGATTATACTATCGTCGAAGCACCGAGAAAGGAAGACCGGATTGACTATCCTTTCGTCGCAGACCCCCAAGTCTTGGGGAGATGGGAGAGCGTGGACGTTGCTATAAAGCCGGAAGACTTCAATCCAGGAACTACCAATTATCCTGCAAGCGATTTACATTTAAAGGGCCTGAACATTTCAGAAAACGGCAGCATATCTGCGAGCTTCAAAGACCGCGCGAATGAAAGCGATACTTATACATGGACTAAAGGCTTTGTCCTGTGCGAGCGGAATAAGACTGCCAGTCAATACATCATCCGGGAAATCGATGGGAGCACATACATGTTCTTCCAGTGGAAAGGTGGCGATTATGTGCTTAGGAATATGGAACCCCATTACTATATACTAAAGAAAGTTGACTAACGCTTGCGATCTGCGCATAGACACTCGAAATGGGTCCAAGTCAAACTGCGGCGAACCTCGCAAATTATTGCGAGGGCTTCGCCAATGTTATGGATATGCATGAAAAAAGGAAAAGGATGCTGTTGACCACGAACATGAGAGTCACAAAGTACGTGATACTATCCCCTGAATGCACTGATGTCCTACCTTGTGACATATCCACGATGATCTACGAATCAAAGCATGGCATAGTGGTTAAAGAGACTTGCTTTGGAGCTATCATCGAAGGCGAGGAGGACGCTATCGAGTCGTTGATCAAGGAGATCAGGGCCCTTGACCCAGCAGGGATTTTTATTAAGGACCGAGGATTTCCCATTGGAGATCCTAGGCGCTGCCGAGGGGATGCCTCTGGCTCTCCGTGCAAATTGCTCTGGATAACATCTGGCAGACGGAGCGGAAGCGTCAGGCCAGGCAGCTACATGATCGAGGCCGAGTCGAAGATGCTGCCCTTGATCTCCAGAGCGTTGGAGTCTTTTGCCCAAGAGAGGTCAAGAGATTCAATCGGTATTAACTAAGAATTGATGACTAAATAAATATATTTATTTTTATTGGGGCGATTCTTATAATCTGATATAAAGCCTCTGTATTTTACAATAATTTTGAAGTGTTTTTTTTTTATTCAATGATCTTTCTGAAGCTGATCGATGCCAACGTAAAGATCAGGATATCGAAGATGAATATGGCCACGAAATCCGCTGGAATGCTTGCTACATTTCCGCTTATCATCAAGCTCCTCATTGCATCCACAGCGTATGTCAAAGGATTGATAAAAGCTATCGACTGCAAAAAAGGAGGCATGATATTGATTGGGTAGAGCGCATTGCTGGCGAAAAAGAGCGGCATGATCATTGCCTGGACGATGCCCATGAAACGCTCTCTGGTCTTCATGAATGATGCCACGAACATAGATAGCGCTGCAAAGCCTCCTGCGACCATAAATAGCATCAGAAAGGCGGCGATGGTGTAGAGAGGATTGGGAATGAATTTCACACCGAGCAAGATGGCAACTGGAAAGATTATCAGGGCCTGCACTACACCCCTGACGCCAGAGGCTACTGCTCTGCCGATGAGCGTGGCGTATCTGGATGCGGGTGCCACCAGTAGGCGCTTTAAAATTCCCGTATCCCTTTCCCAGACGATCGTCAGGCCGTAGAAGACCGACACGAAGATGGTGGACTGGAGCAGCACTCCTGGCGTTATGTAATCGATATAAGGGATGCCGTTAGTTGGAATGTCCCTCACGTGGCTCATTACCGTTCCATAGACCGCCAGCCACATAACGGGTTGAACCGCTCGAGTGTATATCTCTGTTCTATCGTGCCTGAGCCGTCTCGTCTCCAGTTCGATCATGGCTGACATTTCTCGTAATGAATTATTTAGCGTCATAGCAGATCCTTGATTCAGTTTTTTTTAACATCATTGTGGCCACACATTCTAATTTGACGGCCACAACCTCGAATTTGGTGGCAACACTCTGGAATCTTTGTGATCGGCCCTGCATATTTTAAAAATACATCATCCAACGTCGGCCTAGCCATGGCGATTCTTTCTATCTGGATCCCTCTCATCATCAGCACCTCCATAACCTTGGGCAGAGCAGTATCTGCCCTTTCGTTCTCAATAACAACCATCAATTCTGAATCGTGGAATAAAACATCACGAACGAAATCCAGGGCTCTGATCTTTGTCAGAGCAGTTTTATCAAGGGCATTGCAGTTTAAGCCGAATTGAAGGGCCTCGCTTCGAAGTGATTGCTTGAGATCATTGGCAGTACCGCATTTGACAATTTTGCCTTTCATAATTATGGCAATCTTGTCAGAATAGTGGTCCGCTTCATCCATATAGTGAGTATTGAAGAAGATAGTGGTTCCATACTCCTTCTTAAAGATAGTCAGGTTCTCCCAGACAGCCTTTCTGGCGGAGGGGTCCAGGCCTAGGGTAGGTTCATCCAGAAATAGAATCTTGGGCTTGACCATCAATGCACATGCGATCTCAAGCCTTCGAACCATTCCTCCTGAGTACTTTCTCACAAGATCGTTAGCCGGTTCTTCCAGCCCCATGCTCTGCAGCGCATCTGAAATGATTTTCTTTCTGCTGCCTGATGGGACTCCATAGATCTTGGAGTAGATTAGAAGATTCTCAAAACCCGTAATATCAGCCCAGACGCTCGTCTCTTGGGGCACGTAGCCGATCATTTTTCTGACTTCAGCGTCATTTCGAATGAGATCAATGCCGAAATTGTATGCATTGCCAGAAGTTGGCCGAAACTGTGTGGTTAGAATCCGCATCAAAGTTGTCTTGCCGGATCCATTGGGGCCAAGCAAGGCGAAAACATCTGCTGCATTGACTTCCAATTCGACTCCATCCAGTGCCTTAACCTTGTTGTCAAAGATTTTTGTTATCTGCTTAATGTCGATTGCTAAAACCATTGTCTACCTACCTGATGCACGTTACTTGATCGGTGGGATAGCTCGTCGTTATGTTCATGTTGCGGTATGCTATCATTTATGCTTGCCATTTAGGTTGTCCCGTCATCCTCAATCATCCCCTCGATCTCCAGATACACCTCTCTTAGCTTCTCTTTCATCTCATCTGTTGCATTCCACATATCCCGATCTATCGCCTCCAGGAGGCGCTCAGATATGTTCAGGAGAGCATGAGGATTCACATCCTTGAGCCACTCCTGCATCTTCTCGTCCAGAGCATACTTGTTCGCCAGTTCCTCATACATCCAATCTTCCAGGACCTCGGCTGTCGCATCCCAGCCAAAGGCGATGTCCACCATCCTGGATATATCGCCTGCGCCCTTGTATCCATGCCGCTGCATGCTCTCGATCCATTTGGGATTTAGGATGCGGGCGCGGAAGATGTGCTTTGTTTCCTCGACGGTGCTTCTGTTCTTCACCCTCTCAGGATCGGAACTGTCGCCGCTGTAGGAGCAGGGAAGCTCGCCCTTGAATGCCTTGACAGCAGAGATCATTCCGCCATGATAGGAGTAGAAATCATCGCCGTCCAGCATGTCGTACTCCCTGGTGTCCTCGTTCTTTACCGTCACATCAAGCTGACTCAGACGTCTCCGGAAATCGTCTGGGACTGTGATCCCGTAGTTCTCCCGGCCATAGGCATAGCCTCCCCATTTGAGGTAGACTTCGGCCAGATCGTTCTCGTCCTTCCAGTTCTTGGCGTCTATAGCATGAGAAACCCCGGCACCGTACGCTCCTGGACGGCAGCCGAAGACCCGATAGCATGCCTCGATCCTCGCCTTCACCGGATCTATGCCGGATGATACCTTCTGGTCGATATCTCTCCTAACATGCCCTGCCAGGAAATTCTCCTCGGCCGTCTCTGAGAGAGATGACGCCAGTGCCACAGCCTCATCCAGCAGCTCAACCACGTTGGGGAAGGCATCCCTAAAGAAGCCGCTGATCCTGAAGGTGATATCTATTCGCGGGCGTCTCAGCTCCACCAGTGGCATCATCTCTATGCCCTCAACTCTGCCGCTCTGCTCCTCCCATATTGGGCGAACGCCCATCAAGTAAAGAGCCTCTGCGACGCTTTCTCCCATCGTGCGCATGGTGTGACCACCCCAGATGACAATCCCTATATTCTGCGGATACTCTCCCTTCTCCAGAAGGTATCTGTTGAGCAAATCATCTCCCAGGGCCACTCCCACCCGCCAGGCAGATGGGGAAGGAACCGCCCGGGGATCGAGAGAATAGAAGTTTCTCCCTGTAGGAAGAATGCTGGCCATACCTCTGGTCGGAGCACCGGAAGGACCAGGCGGTATAAAGCCTCCCTTCGATGCACAAAGCGTGCTGGACAGCTCCTTAGTGGTCGCTGCTATGCTTGGAGCAAGGAATCCTCCGATGTAATCCAGTATCTTCTCCACCTTCTCGCTTCTTTTGCCAAGCACCTCATCCTCCAGGGCCACTATTATATC
>MVRL01000183.1 GCA_002067705.1 Methanosaeta sp. PtaU1.Bin112 | reverse complement strand
TTTCACATTTCGAAGACATTCCGAAGCATATCAGTGAGAATCTCAGATCGAACGCTGCAAACCGAAAAGGTACTGGTCGTTCTGTGAGACAATTTCCTGAAAATGAGAGCGTTGGGTTATTTTCGATTTTCGCCGATCACCTGCAGCTCGGTCGTGCCGTCATGCGCCGAAGAAGATCATTCAGTTGGGCGCATAGGGCTCTCGTCCTACCAAGAACAATCTTGGAGCTGGCATGGAATCTGACCAACAGATGATTCATATTCATGTATCAGATGAAACGAGTGTGTTTCCTGAGCACAGTGAAACCCCTAGAAAAGGCTTTTTCTCAAGCTAGCTTTGCAGGAAAAGTCCACCATGTAATTTTAGTCTGGCGTTTGCAAATAAAGTGATGGAGATGTGCAATGCATTGAATATTTTGAATGGGTAAATTCGTATTGAGCATTCTAAAAATTATTGCGTTTATTGCTTTTCATGGTCAAGGGCCTGCGAATAAAGTACACTATTAAGAATCTAAAAATTTGTTAGAGACCTCCAAGGCAATTCTGAATCTTCTTCTAATATACCCAATTTATGGGGATTCTCAAGAATCCACCACTTTCCTTTTCGTTCTAGTATTCCTTTTACGAAAACATACCGTCTTGCCGTGTGAGCCTCAACGGCCAATTTATAGTCGAAATCATTTAAATCCATTTTTATATTAATTGTTTTATTACGTTCGACGTCTATGGTCCTTAATATTATAGTACCTTTCTCGACTTCTTCTGGTCTTGTGAGCAATCTCACATATCCGATAAAGCTCCGTTCCTCTTCCTGGGGTGCATCTTCTCTTAATTTGCTTCTTGCATCTTGCAGATAATTTTTGCTTTGAGGTGTAAGTATAAACTCAGTGGAGATATTATCTGGCAAAGGATATGCAGGTTCAAGCACTGCACTTACAATAATATTATTCCCCATTCCGACTTCAATAATATTTATTAAAGCATCGCACATATTTGAATTCAATCCTTTTCGATAATTATCGATTATCGGATCAGAGTTGTCTTCTTTTACTGAATCATATAAATCATCTAACCCTCTTAAAATCCGTAGGACCACTTTTCTGGCAAATGGACTGGTAGTATCCCAGGCAAATGCTGATTTCTTTCTTTCTAAAGGAATATAGATATTTGCTATATAACTACCCACCTCGCTTTGACCCATCAAACTGGTTTCTGCATAATTTATTGCCCTATCTAATTTTCGAGGAAATCTCTTGATATGTGGCTCATATTCCGCACATGCACTATATGTTATAAGTTCAAGCATTCCTTTATATAGGGAAATTCCTTGATCAAGAGGAATCATACCCCTTTTGGCTTCAATTATTCTGGTTTTTAAACAATCCGCGAAATATAATATTTGATTAAGAAGATTTTCATATGTCCTCGTTTCAAAAGCTGAAATAACTCTTAGAGCATAATCGATAGTTTCATTATAATCAACAAAATTTTCATGTTTCGGTACGAATAAACTAATATATTTACCATCAGAACTAATTGGTTTTGGAGATTTGTATTTCAGCATATAATCTCTTTTGGATGATACTTCTGTCCAACCCCTATCCAAGAGGTATGCTCTCAAATCTCTTGGCTTGATTAATTGAAGAAGACGATCCTGAGATTTATCAATCATAGATCCTCTTCCTCTTGAATCTTGACCATAATGGACTTTAGAGCAGATTCCGTAAATTTTTGCTCCCTCGGAATCGCAATGCGCACACTTTGAGTATTACCACTTTCCGGTTCTCCTAGAAGAGATTTCCAATATCCATTGTGTTTTAATATGGTACTATCATCCTCAACTTTAAGCCAATTATTTTCATTTGCAGGCATACAATATAAAACTAATATATATGGGTAGCCTTTTCTTTCCTTTACAAGAATATTATAATTTCTTGTTTTAAGGTCGTATAAAATATTATTTTCATCTATATGAAAATTTTGCGAAGCTTTTGCTTGAATCAGCAAAGGTATGCCATCTGGATATCTTCTGTTATCCTCACCTACCTCTATCGGAATAATTTGAAGATCAACGCCATAATCGTGCTTTCCGAAGGGCACGCAATCAAAACCCGCTTTTGCAGCTACAGCAGAAATATAAGCCACGCTTAAATCTTCTTGAGTATGTTCTCGCGTTAGGCTCATGAAATCATTTTATGAAATAACTCCTAAATCAAATTTATCCTTGTTTATCCGTCCTGAATCTCACAGACACCTCACTACCTACTTCTATTGGGCAGTTTTACTTACTTCTCGCGTTCGTTCGCGATCCCAGCAAGGCAATTTACACTTAGGGCAGACATGCTGTGTTGAATAATTGGTCGAAGGTTCCCAAGCGATTTTCTTGCTGGCCCCCTTTTCACACCTAATGTATCAACATGTTATAGAATGAGAATTTCAAGATAACCTCTTGCATCATATTTTCTGTCGCAGTCGCAGCTACATGCTCTCCCGATATTCTTTTCACGGCCGAGAAGACGGTTTCGGCAGCCCATCGCCTTCCGTAGTCATATTTTTGTTTCCAGCATAGGTAACCCAAGTTTTTCATCTCTCTTACCGCTCTGGCCCTCGGAGGAGATCCTTTTGCCTTTGTATTGGCGTTCGATCGCGTTTTGATAACAGGTTGAACTCCTTTTTGCTGAAGGTGATCGAAAATCTCTCGTCTATCAAATGCTCCATCGCCCAACGCCTTCTCGATCTTGCGGCCTGAAAGGTTCTCTTCTGCTTGGTCGATGAGCGAATTGAACCTGCTGCCATCCGAAACTCGCTCATCTGTGACTTCGATCGCAACTATCTCTTTGGTCTTCACGTCAACTGCGAGGTGGACCTTGATCCATCCCCGATGGACCTTCCACTTTTCTCGCATCCATTCGCCCCGGTTGGTTACCTTGATCCCTGTGGAGTCTACAGCTATCACAACAGGTTCATCGCTGATCGATATTGTGTCAGGTAGGTTGAGTTTTAGCTTGGTCCCGCGTCGCCAGATATTCGTGTAGTCGGTGGGCTTAATCTCAGGAATAAGCTCCGAGAGTTTTCTCAAGAAGCCCTCTAGCTGGCGATAGGGCAGATGAAAGATTACATGAATCAGCATCAGAAGCTCGATAAAAGACCAGGGATATTCATATCTCCTCCCAAGCTTATCCTGATTGAGCTTCTCTAGATCCCTCTCCCAGGTCTTCAGAAAATCGAAGGTCAGGTACATCTCGCCACGTTTGACAAGAGACTCGTTATACTCCCGCCAATTACGTTTTTTTGGTTCATTTTCTCCCTTCATCGCTACTATCCCCAATCAATAATAGTAGTAGAGAGATTTAAACATTATTCAACACAGCAGGCAGACAGCAAGCAATTTATCTGGGCTACTATTCAGACGTCACTACCACCGATAGATCCCGGCCAGGGCTGTAGATCCGGAAAGGGATGCCTCGGGGTTCGACGAGGTATATTACAGGAAGCTCTTGGAGAAGGCATGGGCCGAGGTCGCCTTTGGTCCTGGAGAATCCTCTTCCTATCGGCAGAAATCTTCCAGCTTGGCCGAAGTTATTCTTACTTCGCTTGACTGCGACTCGTGTACTAAACGGTTGGGCGGAACACGATTATCTATGAGAGGTACATTACCTTGTTCGATTGCTATCAAAGACTCTCTGATTTGACTGAGTTCCCATCCGTCCATGAAGCGCACTGCGGAGAGGACGGCATACGCTATATTAGCCTCTATACCTATCCACCTTCTGCCAAGCTGCTCAGCAGCATATCCTGTCGTATTTGATCCCGAAAAGATATCAAGGACTATATCTTCGGGATCGGTGAGAAAACGAATGAAGAAATCCGGTAGAGCCTGCGGAAATCTTGCTGGGTGGGCAGGCTTCTCTAAATTCTTGCAGGTGCGAAGATAATGAGAATTACTATCGGCATTGGAGATTTGTAGTAGATTTGGCGGGATCGCCCCATTATTATCTTTATCAAAGCCTTTGCTTATGTCATGACCGGAGGGACGTTCTTTGGGCTTGTAGAACTTCTCTGGATTTCTCAAAAGCGTTTTCATCCTTGCTGAATATGGTGTTAGAACCTTGGTTACGTCTGCCTTCGGGTAATCTGTTTTGGAAAACCACCAAACAGTATTCACTGCATCTTTAACTCTTATTTTGCGTTTATTGACCCATTCGATAGGCGAAGGTAATTTTGATGGGTTGTACCAGAAGAACTCTTGCGCGAGCCTATATCCTATATTATCGCAAAAGTCGAGTAGAACTCTAAAGTTGTAAAGTGATCGCACCGGCCTATTGCGCTGGTATGCTCCACCAATGTCCAAAACGAAACTGCCTTTTGGCTTAAGGACCCTTATTGCTTCCTTCCCAAATGCACTCAGCCATTGCACATAATCGTCCTGTTTCTCATTTCCATACTTTTTCTGTCGCAGAAGTGCAAAGGGGGGGCTGGTTACAATGAGGTCGATTGATTCGCTTGGGAGGATACGGAGTACCTCAAGACTGTCTGCGGATATTTGCGTGCCATTTCGCGTCCTGTAAACCTGGGAATTCTTCGGGATCTCAAAAGGTAAGCTATTCATCATTAATGTACTCCTTTAACCAAGGGCCCATTTCCCAATGCTTTGAAATCCAGCTATTCACAAAAGACCATAGGACTGACATTGCATAATGTAATTCCGGTTTAGAGTCCTGCAAACGTGCTATTGCTGGTACCAATGGCTCAATAGGCATTTGTCCGAGCAGCCACACGATCCACCTTGAAGAGACCTCATCTTGACCATTTCTCTCTAGGTAGCTTGCTAGATTTTCTAATGCACTAATTGGGATGAAATCGCACTGTCGTATGGCCTCAGCACATCCTGCAGCGATATCTTCATCGTTCCGTCTAATGCCATCCAGCAGCACATTTAATGATGTGTTGCCAAGGGTTATTATATTTTCGAGGGCATCCTCTCGGAGATCCTTGTTTATATCTGTGAAAGCGTTAACTAGTAATTTCTGTGCCCTCTCTGTTCCGATTTTTCCCAAAGACCAAGCGGATGCACTTCGCATGAATCCCGCCTGGCTTGGATCATTCAATATGTCCCCTAGAATCTCAGTAGACTCTTCGGTTTCGGTCTCACCTAGTGTAATAACGGCCTCAAGTCTGTTTTGAAGATCGGCATCACTGAGAAAAGGCATAAATTGCGTTTTGGTGGATACTTCACAAATTGATGAAAGATAAGAGGCTCCTTCTAATCTGACATATATATCCTCTTCTCGATCATCCACAACTTCATGAACTTTTTCACGATAATCTGTAAAGCCATGCAGCTTCGCTAGCTTAATGCCTGTGAAGCGTTGAGTTCTCTCACGCGAATCAAGAAGTCTTTGAATCAATCCATCAGGCAAGGTGCCAGGGCAGGTGAGGTCCTTATCTGTGAGTATCGGCATTCCAGACGCCAAAATTTGGCATTCTTCCACTATCTGCCCAGGAATAACCCGGCTCATCTGACCTGGCTTTATCTTCCATGTATATGGGCGGTTATCCGAATTGCGAATGACCTTTATTCCTTCATCCGATACTTGTTTCACTCTTCCATTCCTTGTTGAAAAGATGGCACTCCATGTTATGCTGGTCTCAGATCCCTCAGTTACACCTTTGGTACTGCTTTTATCAGAAGGCACAGAGCGGAATGCATTGACTGTAAAATAGTTGATTTTGCCAGCCTTATGCCAGAGAATCCAATTTCGTTCATTCCAGTAAGATGCAAAGTTCTTAATCTGACCCGAGCTCCATTCTTCCTCTTTGTCCTTAACTGGCTGGCATATCGGGAATGCTATCCAATCACTGTCAACCATTCCATAATCCCAGGAGCGCTCTGCAACAGTGGCTGTATGTGACATCGATAGCTCTGGCCTATTTTTCGCCCTGCACTCGATTCGTGTTCCGCACTTCTTGCAGACGAGATCCGGAATCCGTACCCTCTTTCTTTTGACGTCTTTCCAGATCTTTGATTCGCTTGAGCCTCGCTCCAATTCTACGAGGTCGTGACCGTAGCTTGCGAGATCGGCACAAACGGCACGAACACCGATTGCACCCATGGCGATTTTCCGATAAAAGCTTGAGTCGGTTTTTAAGGATAACCTTGGCATCTAAGTACTCCGTGGTGCTATGTGATCGATTTGCTCCGATATAATCCTATCTTAGAGACCGGTCCTGGGATGTAGTTCGTGGCATGCTTATTGGTTTCACTTCGTGAGTTGCTGGATCTATTTGAAATCGCTCAAGGTCATCTCCGAAGATGATAAGATCTTCTTCGCCATCTTCTAATATTTTGAAGATCATTTCAGCAACTCTTTCAGCGTACATCTCCAATTTTTCTGAATATATGTTGCGTTTAAATGTTATTATAGCTGCGTTAATTGGAAATCTTGATATGTCTTTTACCTTTATAGAGCATCCACTTAAATTGACCGAAATTGTTCCGTTTTCATGTGCTGGATTATTCCGCCTATATTCATTTACATTCATATTCACGAACTCATTGACACTGATCTCCCCATTAGAGCCTTCAAAATATACTTCTGAATCGGGCAAACTAATCTCGTTGATGTCGTTTTCTCGTAAACATCTCTGGAACTCGCCTGTTATCTCCTCATTGGGGAATAGCATATTCATGGATGCGGTCGGAGTAGTTTCATATTCAAAATCAATGTTTACTCTTGTAATACGATCTTTTAGATCCTCTTCCTCAATCTGGCGAAGAATTGCTAATTTAATCCTCTTATAGGCCGCATATCGCATTGCAGGCGCTGTAAAATTATTACAGGTAACGATCATTGCATCTGTAGGTTCAATGTCCTCAACTACAGCCCAAAAACCACGAACAATGCCTATACCGACGTCATCTCCTTTAACATCAAAATCCTTGCATTCGACCAGGATTCTCCTTTGGTTGCTGCTATTCTTGTCCTCTATAATCACATCAATCTGAGATTCTTCACCTGATGCACCTGTAAGTTTTCTATCATGTATCACCACTCCTTTTGTCTCTAGTGATTTGAGGACTAGGGCCGCTAATCGTTCGTATTTGGTTCCTAATTTTTGGCTTGATGCTGTCTGATATCTATCGTGTATTTCTTCATATCTAGACCGTTTGGCCATGCGGTACACATGCATCTCTATTGGAATATTAGTTTATTCTCCGCCTTCAAAAGAGGAGTAAGGTGTCCCTCCACGTTCGTCCCGCTCTCTCGTATCCCAGGAGAGCCTTATCCTCGACCATGGATTTCGAACTCTACCCCACAGTCACCCTCGCACTCAGGCGGCGTTGAGCCTCTGGATATGGATTATCTTGGCGAGCGCGCGCAAGGGTGCCCTTCGCGCTGGTGCGCGCGTCAGGCATGCTTCCCACGCCCCCTGCAATGTGCGCTGCCATCAGCATCACGCTCCCATTCATCATCTTCTTTCACGGCGGGTTGCATATCTTGCAGGGCACGTACCCTGCCGCGCGAGCCTCAGCCGAGCTTGAGAAAGTAATGAGATTCGAGGCTTTGATCTTCTGTGCCCACTGGCAGCTCGTATAATGGTATTTGTTGCTCTTCGATGATCCCACGAAAGGCCCGTTGCTCGAAGAGACCGCAGGCCTCGTGGCCGGTGCGGTTGACTCTTCCTTGATGCAGACAGCTGGGATCTGCCCACCCCACCAGTCAGCGGGGTTGAACTCGTTGTTGCTGAAATCCCAGACGCACGCTTGGTATGCCTCGACCAACATCCGATTGAAGTTCTCCAGCGTGCCGTTTGGCTTCTGCAGGTACACGACTGCCACCCACCGGCCGTAGGCATCCTTGCCGGTTTGGTCATCTAGATCCAGGGAGACCTGTGCACTCTGCAGCCATTTCGTTGTGTAGGCCTTCGCGGGAGGGCCCTGGAGCGTGCTCATCTCCGGGGAATCCACGTCCGCCAGCCTGACTCTGATAGTATCTTCGGAGATGAGGCTGTTGTGGCTCTGAAGCTGCACGTCGATAGTGTCGCCATCAACAACCTTAGTCACTCGGCCTATGGCCTCGTCTGGAGCTGCTGCAGCCAGGGGCAAGAGCAGCAGCGCCAGGAGTAGAAGATAGAATTGCTTTCTCATTCCTTATCTCTCCTTTTTGGATGCATCAGCCAAGATTGCGCCTTACTAGCTAGATATCTCGACTGGCATTAGCCTTTCTATTTCCTTCATGAGTTCGAGCACTTGCGCCCCCTTCTCTGTTGTTCTATAGAGCACCAAGGGGCCGTCTATCATCTCTAGCAACTCATTTGCTAACAGGATATCTAAGTGCAGGTTGACTGTCTTGAAATTGAGATTGACCCTATAGACTATCTTTGTTTTAATCTCGCCTTTACCCTGGCATGCGTCAAGGATTTCTGAAAGAATCTGATCACTACGCCTTTTGGATGCCATGTAATATCAAGTAAGTAACTTAAGTACATATCAATGTTTCTGAACTCGTTGAAGATGCCCTTCGCGCCTGTGGCCCGCGCCCGGTGCGCCTCCCATCGACCGGTTCGTCTGGAGGAGCTGGCCGGGAACGCCGATCGCAGACTGTGCTTCGCCGAAGGTCCCAAGGCTTCGCCCAGACACGTCTGCAGAGCAAGTGTTCTCAGGGTGCAACTCCTCCTGAGACCATATAATTATCTATATATTTTCTTGCCGAATTTCTAACATAATGCATATTTTTTTTAATTAGATCAAGATGGTATGGGTTAAGCGGGTTAAATATAACATACATTTGGCCTGTTGCGCCATCCTGTGTTATACAATCGTCACCAAGCAGTTTTCTTGCTCTATCTATATTTGTTTTGGTCAATATATCATGACTCAAACCGTCTCTAATAATCTTCAGATCAATGTTTAAATCAGCGTTTTCTGTAATTCTATAGAATGAACTTCTTCTTAATGGAAGCAGATCGTAGAAGTATTTATAAGCAGAAACATAGTCCCCTCGTTCCTGTGATTCCATACCCATATTATAATCATAATATAATTTGTTAAGGAATTCATCTTCATCATACGATTTGGTGATATCCAATCTAAAGTCATCTCCTACTGAATATCTTATGCACAAGAATCCTTCGACAGTGCGTCGTATTTTGCCTGTTGGAAGTAATTTAGCTAAAGAACAATTGGATAATTTGTATTTACACGAATCACGCACGAAATTAAGCCTATCGAGGTAGTTTTGGGCCCTATGAATTCCGTACTCCTTTATTGCCGTATACAATGAATCAGCAGGATTCCCACCTTTCGCAAGCAACTCTTTATAGCGAGGTGATTCTTCAATTTTATTCTCTATTTCTTCTCCGATAATGACCCACAATTCTGTAATAATTCCGTTATCGCTTTTTGATTCAATGCCATACGGGATGCTTCCTACATCTCCCTCAATAGGGGGTGTAATTGTAAATTCGACGCGCTCATAGCTCATGAATTGCTTTACATTGCACATTGTATTTAAGATTTTTTACATTCATGTAGCATTTTTAAGATTTCATTAATATAAGGATGAAAAAAATTCGTGTTATGATGCACTAGGGCTAAATTCTAGAATTGCGGCGCGGTTGCAGAGCAAAGCCACTAGAATGAAATCTAGTTTTTTCATAATCAATCCCTCTTTAGTTAGGGGTGGGAAAAGAGGTATATAGCTTCCGCTCATTGGAATGCTAGTGAATCCAGTTCGCTACTGGGTTCAAGCGAGAGCGGGGATTTCAGGGGCGCTTAGAGGGTTCTCCTGAACTCCGCTTTTAGCAGCAATCTTTTCAACAGTTAATCTCACCTTATCCCCTGGGAGGATATCTAGGACTTCGCGAAGTGGCCTGGATAATTGTACCCTCCCGCGACCATCCACCTCTGCAATCATTATTTCTCCCATATTTACGGCATTTGTCGTCATAGCTATTTATACCTTCTTGTTGCTTTCTGCTATTTGTTTCATTTTGATACATTATGATCCAAATGTATATATAGCTTTGTGACGAGGATATGCTTGTGAGGTCGCGGCAGGCTCACCCCCGACCGCGGCCCCCATATCCCTTTCACGAGGTGCAGAAAAATGATAGCAGTCGAAGCAGGGACCCAGTGCGGGCAGGATCGTGTTATGAGCGCATTTCAAATGGACCATTCGAGGTGCGGCCGATGCCACCGCGCCCTGAAGAATGAGCAGTCGAGGCGGCGAGGCTACGGCCGCATTTGCTGGGGAAAGGTCGGCGGAAGAGAGGACGAGCAGGATCTCATGGACAGCCTGCCCAAGACCATCACGGATTCCGCAGCTGCCCAGGCCACCTTCTCCGAGCTGACCCGCGAGATCCTGCAGGCTGTTGGCGACAGCACCTGCAGGTGCGGCGTGAGGCTGGATGCCGGAGATGTGGGAAGCTATGACCATGATGGGGGCCTATCCCTCCCAGGCTTTGGCAAGGCTCAGTGGGTTTACCTGAAGTGCAAGTGCGGCCATTGCCTAGCAGCTCACCAGATCGGGGGCCTGGAGAGATGATCTCCATGAAGGCGAAGAAGCTCACCTCTGTGCAGAAGGCTACATTGGCCGAGTGGAAAGCCAGGACGAACCCCGGTGAGAGCTACATGATTGGCCAGGTATTCTCGCATGCCAAGGAGAGCGGCCTATATCGGGCGATGCACAAGCTCGTCGCGCAGGGCCTGATTAAGCCTGGGATCCCAGGAGGGAATCCCCTGAAGGAGATGGCCTGAGATGCCTGCGAGAGATGAGCAGACGTTCCATCCATGTGGCGTCTGCGGGAAAGATCCTGCGGGCGGCTGCACTTGTCAGGAGTGCCCAGTTTGTGGTGAGGCAGGAAATCCTGCCTGTAAAATTAATGGAGGCACAGGATGTGAGTTGGTGGCCCAAGATCTGGTGTCCGCCCTCGCCGAGATCGACCGCCTCTCTGCGGGATTTCTCGGAAAAAGAACAGGAGTTCAGTGGGATCACATCTCCAGCCTGCTTGGGAGCGAGCGAATGGATCGTGGTGAAGCACTCGACTTCCTGCGGAAAGCAATCAGCGACATCTATGAGGCCCACATGCGAATCCTAAAGCAAGAGGGGCAGATTCGATCGCTGGTAGGGCAGTACAACAATAATGCGATCCAGGTAGCCAAAATATTCGGAGAGTACGAGGACAAGCTGGCCGACGCCCGAAAAGCACTGGTCAGGGAGAGGGCGGCAGTCATCGCAACTGGGGAGATTGCAGCCGCTGTTGATGAAGCAGCGGAACTGGGAATAACAATAGATACAAAATTTCAGGATCTGCCAAACGAGTTTAGCGGCAAATTTCTCATTGATGCTCAGCGCCAAATCAAGGCCGAATACCCTGACCTAGGGTGGGGGGACTAGGTATGCCCTGCGATCGCACCTGCAGCTGCCTCGACTGCCCCGAGCTTCATGCCGAGATCTTGAAGAGAGGCCGCGCAGGAGAGACGGGCATCTTCTGGTGCCCGATCGCCATGCAGCAGCGCGAAGAAGATGTGGCAGTCAGTACATAGAATACTTTCACCCCGCCCATGCACTTCCAACTTAAAGAGGAAAAAATTAATCTTCCATCGGCTCGTCATAAAGAGCCTAAGCTAAGAGATATGAGCGCCCAGGCTCACCCTGCTTCCTTCCAAGACTCAGGGAGTAAACCCAGGCTGCTATAATTGCGTCGCGCTAGCTTATAAGCTGTGCGGTTAGTGCGACTTGTGCAGTTTGTGCGGTCTGGATCTGGCGCTCGGGAAGGGCTAGATGCCAGAAATAGAATTAGATGCAATTGATAAAAATCTGCTAAGGGCTTGTGAAAAGAAGTCAGGCAACCCCCGAGCAGATATAATCGCACCGCTTTTAGGAAAAGGAATCCAGCGCCGCCAGCTCTACGAGCGTCTCAAGCGCCTTGAGAGTGCGAAATTGATTCGCACGGATCGAGAGGCTCGGCGCGGCAGAGCCCTCTGCTACATCGAGGATGCTGGAAAGGACGCAATAAGAGGAAGGGAGGATCCCGCCCCCAAAGGAGGCTGGTCTCCATGAGTGGATCTATTGTTTCTGCGCATACAAATAATTTGCTACCAGCCCCGCACGTCCTCTCGCCCCTCTGCGGCATGGTCCACGGCCTACTTCAGATCGTGGAACCCGCAGACGGCTGCGTAATCGCTGCCTTCCATTGCAATGCAGGGGATGTGCGTGTTGCGCTGCCCGAAGGGCTTGATCTGCCGGTGGGGCTGCGGATCGGAATCTGCCGGGACGATGACCGGTATATCGTCCGGAGGCTGGTATGAGCCCCTGTATCAATTCCCGCTTCTGCCAGCACTGGGCAGAGTGTGATCCTCGAATGTGCGAAGACTACGTCCCCGCGCTGCAGGATAGTTCTGATCGGACGGAGGTGCGCTGATGCCGCGTGACTCCGTGGCCATCTCGGACGAGATCCGGGCCACTCAAAAGAAGCTCCAGAGGGCCAAGAAGCAGCGGAAGGGCGAGCTGGCCCATTACCATAGCGTCCACCTGCAGGACCTTCAAAAAGAGCTGCAGGCCGTCCAGGTGGAGGGCTGCTGATGAGAGGGGACCTCCAAGCGCTCCGCCGCGCAGGCCTGCGCTCCGCCCTTTTCAGAGGCAGGCTGGCAGGCCTATCGTCCCGGAACTTCGTCATCCTGACAGAGCTTGAGACGCCCTTGGGCATCAGCGCAGACCATATCTGGCTCTCCAGGGACGAGTTCTGCAGGATGCCTCCTGTGGGCAGCCTCCTGGAGTTTGTGGCAGACATAGAAACCTATGAGCGCGCATCGGATGGCAGCGAGGACCTGGGCCTGGTCAATCTCCGGCAGATAGAGGTGCAGGCTTGAGCGATGATTCTCGCTGCCAGGCACCCAGAGAACTCCTGCAGCACATCTACGGTCGGGCCGGAAGAGTTGCCAAGGACCAGGCGCGCCTGAGGGAGTTCGAGGTGGGGCCTGATGCTGCAGAGAGGCGCAGGTTCCTACAGACCCTCGAACTGTTCCGGCTGTTGGATCTGGCCTACTCAACTCTGCAAGAGGCGCAGGCCTGATGGCCGGTGCCGCCATGTCCCTCGTCCCCCAGACAGTCGGAGTCTTCCGCTCAGCTGCAGAACTCGGCAGCCATGAGCCTGCCCAGCTCCGCAGAACCGTCGAGGAGCTGGAGGCCCGCATTGCCTCCCAGGACACCCTGGTAGAGCAGCAGCTGCAATGCATCCATCAATTGGAGCAGAAGCTGGAGAGATACAAGAGTTCCAGTCAGAGCCCAAAGGGCCCCCAAAATCTTGAGCTTCTGGCTGCGATCAGCGACCTGAAAGAGGATAACAAGCGCCTTGAGGATGCATTAGAGCACTTGAAAACCAATTTTGAGTACATTTTCATAGAGCAGTTGAACCATCTTGAAGAGGGGCTAGCCATCCTGGCGCAGCTTCCTGCAACATCCGAGCTCAAGAGCCTCTATACACGCATCAAGAAGCAGAGTAAGGCCATAGAACGTGCCAGGCAGCAGGGCCATCTGGCCCCTGAAGCTGCACTGCAGCAGGTCTGGGACCTTCAGAATGAAGTGGTCTCCGTGCTTCTGAACCGGCCGCTCCTCACTTTTACGCGCTCTGGAGGCTATAGGGCTGGCGTCCTTCTGGCCGCCCTCAAGAGAGATGGCAGGCCCATCTCGACATCTGAGGCCATCAGGATCATCAGCGAGGTCGAGGGCAAGCCAGTCGATCGTACGCAGGCCTTGAGGGCCATGCGCTGGGCAGCTTCAATCCATCCAGATCAGGCGAAATTCGAGACGCGCGGAGCCAGGAGAAAGGCATGGCTCTGCAAGATCCATATCAAGGAGGTTATTCAGTAATGCACAGAGGCGACTGTTCCACAATGACAAGTTGTCACAAAACAGCAGTTTGTGACAGTTTGTCACAATGCCCCCATGAAGCTCCAGGTGGAGCCGAGACAGGACAATCTTCCAGGAGGGGATAAACCTAGCTCAACTTTGCCCCTTTAGATAAATTGTGTCTGCCGTATCATAATGACAGTTTGTCACAGTTAGTTTACCTTGCATTGGCTCGGGGGCAAAGGTCGGGGGCTCCGGGGGTCCCAGCGAGAGAGAAGCATTGTGACAAGGTGTCACGAAAGTGAAGTTCAGAAAAATCATGATTATTTGATTTGGGAAGTGAGAAAAAATGCAGGTCACATGTCCGAATTGTAGAGCATTAGCTGATAGGATCTATGATCCACCATTCCTCCGACGTACTGAATGCAGCAATTGTGGCTATGTCTTTGAAGAAATCAACGCCAAGGAAGTCCAAGAGATGGCAAAGATCCTGGGAAAAATGCAGGAAGAGCACTTAGCAATTTTGATGCAAAAATGGGAGGATTATCGAGAGAAATGGTTGAAGGATCATAAAGGCATCTGTAGTCCTATGTGGTTTCGGCCTATCCCGAAAGAAAAGATCCCGCCCGATGGCTACTGGAGAGTACCTGGGACCTTGCGGGAGTGGCTACAGGTGCTTGGTGTGAAGGACATCGAAGCCGCAGAAAAGGTGGTTCGGAAAAGCGGCCCGTTCAACCGTTGGCAGGAGAACGCATTTCATCTTTGGAGGACGGGAGTGATATGAAACTCTATGCCATTGCAACCGAACGCGAGACTGAGAAAATCCTGTCCCAGATTACGTGCCGTGTGGGGAGGCGATTATGACGGATACAGAATGCTGTGCAGAGGCAAAAGCCCGCCATGAGGTGGGCGAACGCTGGCAAGCCTCACGGAAGCTGGCGACGCTGGAGGGCGAAGTCAGAGGTATCCGCTCTACGATCAACATCCTCATCGCTGCAGAAAAGGAGCGGCTGGCTGAGATTGAGGACCTCAAGAAAATCGTAAATAGTAGTGCTCAGGGGGCGAAGCTATGAAGGGCCCTCGCTGGCGACGTGATCCTGACGGCACCGATGCGCAGGTGCTGCAGGCCCTACGAGATTTTGCGAAGCAGGGCAAGACACCAAATGAATACCAACTTCTGCACTACTGCAGCAAGCACATGTACGGCACCTGGAGCATCGGCAAAATCGAGAAGGCAGTGAAACGATTAGAATTCCGTGGCAGAGTTGAGACAGAGAAAACGTTAGCAGGAGGGAGAGCATGTCTGCTTGTACGGCTAGAAGCTTAGAGAATATTCTCTTCAGCGGAGCATATAGTATTGAGGGGAAGAGACTGCTATGCGAAGAGGACCGCGCCTTCTGGCACATCTGGTCTGGCGGCGTTATTCGTGGCAGGAGGCTCACCCTTAGATGTCAGCTGGCAGAGGACGAGCAAGGACGGCTCCTCTACAATGGCAGGCTCTATAACAGGGATTCGTGGACCTGGAGGCCACCAAAGTTCATCAGGCTTCGGGGGCGCTATGCTAAGGAGAACCCGGATCCCCTCAACAGCTATCCTACTGAAATCCGGGAAAAGGAGGACGGCTCCAAGGAGCGCATGCGGCGCGTCTGCGATCGCTGTGGCGGACGGTTGGTCTATGATATCATTACGCTCGACCTGTATTGCCAGGAGTGCTTTATTGTGAGTGAAGCGACGTGAAAGTGAAGATCGACGAGATCTATCAGGGTGATTGCCTCGAACTGCTGCCAAATATCCCAGACATGAGCATGGATATGGTGCTGACCGATCCGCCTTATTCCTCGGGCGGAATGGCGAGCACCACCAGGGCACGACCGACCGGCGAGAAATATACCGTCACTGGCACCAAGCTTGTGCGACCGGACTTCCTTGGAGATAATAGAGACCAGCGCAGCTTCATGATCTGGTGCAGCCTGTGGATGGCCCAGTGCTACAAGAAGCTCAAGGATGGTGGGTTGATCCTCTGCTTCACCGATTGGCGCCAGCTTCCGACTATCTCGGACGCCATCCAAGTTGCAGGCTTTGTCTGGCGAGGCATATTTGTCTGGGACAAGACCGAAGCTGCCCGGCCTGACAAGGGAAGGTTCAGGCATCAGTGCGAGTACATTGTCTATGCCTCAAAAGGGCCATTCCGAAAGAGCTCTAAAGCATGCCTTCCTGGAGTGTTCCGAAAGGCGGTCAACAGCCGGGAGAAATTCCATCAGGCTGGCAAGCCTGTTGAGCTCATTGAGGAGCTCCTGAGGATATCACCTCCTGAAGCCCTCATCCTCGATCCGTTCATTGGATCAGGTACGACTGCTGTCGCCTGCCTCAGGACTGGACGGCATTTCATGGGCTTTGAGCTTTCCGAAGAGTATTATGAGATAGCTGCCAGACGAATTGCAGCGATCACGCAAAATTAGAGTGGCCGGGCGCTGTTTTCAATCCCTCCTGCTTCTTGATATGCGCCCGGCTAATCCTCATTTAGGATTGATGCAATGAATGGTAACTCCAGCGATTGGGAAGAAGATCCAAAAGCTGAAAGCCGAAGGCTTAAGTCAACATAAAATCGCCAAAAAATTGCACATTGCACAATCTACTGTTTCTGATTATCTGAAATCGATCGGCTACAAATCCGATCAATCGAAGACAAAAAAAGCTGTAGAAGCAAAAGCGGAGTACGATCGCACCCGAAGGCGAAATTTAAATAATAAATTTTTTGAAAAGATAGAGCAGATGCTTGAGATAGCTAAAACTCCTGCAGACCTCCGGGCTCTCGCGATACCCTACGGGGTAGCCGAAGATAAACGCGCTGCTCTGGATCCACCTGTTCCTCCAACGCCCGAAGATGACGGCTTCATGGATGCCCTAGACGCCAAGGCATCCGAGGTTTGGGAAGATGTTGAAGATATCCCCGTTTCATTGGACGCCCCCAAGCCTGAAACAATGGCGAATTCTGACCTGGTGGTGTAAGGCCTCACCGGTTCAGCATCTGAATGGCATAATAGCCGAAGGTGCTATCCGGAGCGGTAAAACCGCGCCCATGAGTCTCTCCTTTGTGATCTGGGCCATGGCAAATTTCAATTCCGAGAATTTCATCCTTGCTGGGAAAACTATCGGCAGTCTCCGGCGCAATGTCGTAGCACCTCTGAAGCGCATGCTAATTGGTCGGGGCATGGTCTGTATCGACCATCGCGCCGACAATATGCTTGAGATCTCATACCTCGGGCATACAAATTACTTCTATGTCTTCGGAGGTAAGGACGAATCCAGTCAGGATCTTGTACAGGGCATCACAGCAGCGGGCGCATACTTTGACGAGGTTGCTCTTCAGCCAGAGAGTTTCGTGAATCAAGCGGTGGGTCGATGCTCGGTGGATGGCGCTAAGCTCTGGTTCAACTGCAATCCCGAGAGTCCTTATCATTGGTTCAAGGAGAAATGGATAGACAGGGCAAAAGAACTCGGCCTCTACGTGATGCATTTCCTGATGGACGATAACCCAAGCCTATCGGGGGCGACCAAGGCTCGGTACAGACAGCTTTACGCCGCGGGCACTGTCTTCTTCAAGCGGTATATCCTCGGCCTCTGGTGCATCGCAGAGGGCGCAGTCTATGACTTCTTCTCATCTGATCCGAAAGATGGCTATGTTATAACTACACTTCCCCAAAGCTTTGAAAAATGGCGGGTGGCTGTGGACTACGGTGCCTCGAACCCCTGTGTCTTCGGTCTGTATGGCCTAGCGAAGGGGGTCTGGTACAAAGTGAAGGAGAAATACTACGAGCCTGCCAAGAGCGGCAGCCGCACCGATAAGCAGCTTTCGGACGATATGAGAGCTTTCCTTGTCTGGAATGGCCACCCGGTTAGGCCGAAGTCTATGGATGTTGATCCATCAGCGAAACACTTGATCGAGCAGCTTCGCAAGGATTTTCCTGGCGTTGTCATCTATCCTGCTCGAAACGCAGTACTTGATGGCATTCAAGCTGAGGCCCAAGCTCTGACTTCAGGACTATTCAAGATATATTACAAGTGCAAAAAGACCATTGAAGAGCATCTTAACTATGTCTGGGACGCCAAGGCACAGGAACGAGGGGAGGATAAGCCAGTGAAGAAGAATGACCATACCTGCGACGAAACCCGCTATTGGGCGATGAGGGTCTTTTCTGGGTTGGCAAAAGCTGGCGCAAAACCCAGGGGACTGTGATTCTTCTTGAAATGTGTGATCTGCGGTCATCAGTTCACCGATGCTGATACAGGCTACGTCAAAGGCTCCATCTCTGGCGAGGTCCTCGAGCTCCTACCGTTCGGTCCAAAAGCCACGGGCCAGATATTGAGGCATGAGAATGTGCTGCTATGCCTTTCACATTTCGAAGACATTCCGAAGCATATCAGTGAGAATCTCAGATCGAACGCTGCAAACCGAAAAGGTACTG